>NZ_JAYFUL010000003.1:0-191812 GCF_034928825.1 Arcicella aquatica
CAAATCAAATAAAATTGTATTTTTCAAATAAATCATCCCAGATGAAAGCAAAAATCCACCCAGAACATGAGTGGATTTTATCGTAAAGTAATATCGAAAAACAATTTTCAAGGGAAGCCAAATTAGCTTTCTTAAGAACGATAATAGATGCCCTTAAGAAAGCTAATATATTCGCATAAATCTTTATTCTACATAAAGCACTAAGCCTTTTAGATAACTGCCTTCTGGGTGAAAGAAATTCACAGGGTGGTCAGCAGGCTGTGTAAGGTGATGTAATACTTTGGCTTGTCGTCCAGCTTCTAGCGCAGCAGAAACGACAGTATTATAAAATAGCTCTCTGTCAACTACCTGTGAACAAGAAAACGTAAATAAAATTCCTCCCTTCGCTAATCTTTTAAAACCTTCAGTATTCAATCTCTTATACCCTTGAATAGCATTATGACGTGTAGCTACGTTTTTGGCGTAAGCAGGTGGGTCAAGTACGATTAAATCATAAAACTGGTCGTTAGCTTTCAAGTACTTCATTACATCTTCGGCATAAGCCTGATGATTTAACCCTTGAAAATTGTTTGCTTCGATATTTTGAGTAACCAAGTCGATTGCTTTCTGAGAAACGTCAACAGAATGCACTAATTCAGCCTCGGCCCCCAAAGCATACATCGAAAAGCCACCTGAATAACAGAATGAATTCAATACTTTTTTGCCTTTTGAATATTTTGCTAATAAGGCCCTGTTATCTCTTTGGTCAAGGAAAAAACCAGTTTTTTGTCCAGTCTCCCAGTTAATCATAAACTTAAAACCATTTTCAAGGACAGGGTGTGGTACTGTACACGCACCAAATAAATAACCATTCTGAACGGTTGACGCAAACTGGTTAGGAAGCGTTTCGTGCGATTTATTATAAATAGCGATTAATTTATCTCCATATACTTTTTGTAAGGCTACCGCAATTTTCTCTTTTTCAAGATACATACCGATGCTATGGGCTTGAAAAACGGCAACGCCATTGTAGAAATCAATGATTAGTCCTGGGCAACCATCACCCTCGCCATGGATTAAACGGTAACAATTAGTAGTTTCAAAATCAATTAATTGACGCACCTGATAAGCCTTTTGGATTTTATCAAACCAGAAGTTTTCATCAGCGTCAGTTTCTTGAAAAGAAAATATTTTCACAGCGATACTTCCTTCATGATAATGTCCAGTAGCCAAATAGTTTTTGTGCGAATCAAACACATCAACGGCTTCACCATCAGTAGGACTGCCAATAATTTTTGCAATAGCACCCGAAAAAATCCAAGGGTGAAAACGTTTCACAGGGTTTTCCTTACCTGCTTTTAAAATAATTTGTGATTTCATACCACAAAATTACAGATGAAAATCGTTTTAATCCTTATTCACCCTGCATTTTCAAAGGAATCAATTTTCATCTCGTACTTTAAACAGTTTTTGAAGCCATGTTTGCTGTTCTTTTTCATCGGCTTGTTTTTCTTTAGCGGATGGAACAAACTGTATGTTGCTTAAATCTGGCTGACCAGCATCTATCCAAGCAGTGTACCAAAAATCACCAATCATTTTGATAGACCTTCGCATTTGCCTTTCTACTTGTCCACTCAATGCTTCATGGTATTTTTTTGAATAGTCTTTAGCATACTTCTTGACATTTTGCCCGTTATGCTCTTCAATACTATATTTTTTACTTGTGTTGGTGGAGGCGTTTAGGTATTTTTCAAAGGCAAAAACGGAATCTAAACACGCATTTGCATGGCTGACGGCTTCCCAAGTTCGTTTACTGATAGATTTTTCATAAGTAGCCGAGCCTACTAAGAAATCATAGTTACTAGCAAATAATTCTGGTAATCGAGATTCCCAAAAACCATGAATACCGATTTGATTAGTTTTTTGTCCGTTGTAATTAGACGAAGTATGAAGTGGCACATTGGCATCAGCGATATAATGACCAATTTCAGCAGAGACTTTGAGAATCTTTTGAGCATTTTTTTCTTCAAATGCCTTTGTCAGTTGAAACTTCATGAACTGAATATGCCAAGGAACGATACCATGCTTGAATAAACTATCTTCTGAAAATTTTTCAACAGCATCATTCCAGTAATGTGGGAGTTTGTAAATGGCACTATCACCATAGCTATCCAAATCAATGTAATGTTTTGGGGCTTCGTCCTGCACAGCATACCTTCGACGGTCGGGAGCAACCGAGTGTTCTACAATATAATATAAGTTTGTTTTGTAGAAAGAAATCATCTCGGGTGGTAAAGTAAAGATAGCTAACTGATTAATGCGTTGATGTGCGAAAAATCCCCATTTTGTGTCCTTATGAGTATTCAGGCAAGGTTTTGGGGTAATATAGCCTTTACTTTTAAAAGCAAATGAAGCTGAAATGTTGGAAAATGAACATAAAAGAAGGAGTAAAAATATTTTTCTCATGGCGATATACTTTAGGTATAAAAAGCTAATTCTAGCTAATTTAAAAGTTTTTGTAAATATGCACTTGTATTATCTTAAAAAAGATGTACCTTTGCACCTCAATAATAGAAAATCAGAAAACCAATATTATTCGGGAAATAAACATGGCAAATCACAAATCATCTTTAAAAAGAATCAGAGCAAACGAAGCAAAAAGATTACGTAATCGTTATCAGCACAAAACTACACGTACAATGGTGAAGAAATTGCGCTTGACACACGATAAAGTAGTTGCTACTGATCTTTATCAAAAAGTTTCTTCTGCTCTTGACAAATTAGCTAAGAAGAACATTATTCACAAGAACAAAGCTTCTAACTTGAAATCTAAGTTAGCAAAGTTAGTGAATAAAATAGCTTAATATAGCTTTGAAATATTCATAAAAAAATGACCTTTCTGGAAAGAGAGGTCTTTTTTTATGCCTAAAATTTTGTAAAAAAAATATTTTAGTTTTAATTTAATATTTATAAAATATCGTTTCTACTGAAATACGATAATGAAGCTGTTTAAACTTTTCGTTTCTGAGGTGAAAGTATTGTATTTTTGGATTGATTTTTTCAAAATTTGCGAAGCATAGCATCGCTACGTTGAGTAAATTTTGGAACAAGCTATTCTAAAAGACTTAGTTTAATCCGAAAGGGAAAGTTTAAACAGCTTCAATAGTTGATTTCGTCAAAAATAAAATACATACACTATATTAACGCTTTAAAACTTAACACCTATGAAGTCCTACGAGAATACCCATCTCAATATCAAATCTTGGGCAGAAGAAGATAGACCTCGTGAAAAACTACTTATCAAAGGCAAAGCAGCCTTATCAGACGCAGAATTGCTAGGGATATTAATTGCTACAGGTATTCAGAACATGACAGCCATTGATATTGCCAAAGTAATACTCCAGAGTGTAAATAATGATTTGAATCAACTAGCGAGGCTCTCTGTGAAAGATTTAGCTAAGTTTAAAGGAATTGGTGAAGCGAAAGCCATTACGATAGTCAGTGCCTTAGAATTAGGGAGGAGAAAGAAAAACACAGAGAAAACAGAACGCCCAAGGATTAGGTGTTCAGCAGATGCTTATGAAGTACTAAAACCTCATCTGTCAGATTTACAGCATGAAGAATTTTGGGTTATCTTACTCAACCGTGCCAACGATGTAATGAAATGTGAAAGAGTAAGCATCGGTGGCGTATCTGGCACAATTGCTGACCCTAAAATGATATTTAAAGTAGCTTTAGAACACTTAGCGAGCGGTATTATTCTATCGCACAATCATCCTTCGGGTAATTTAAGCCCTAGTCAGGTAGATAAAGACCTTACACAAAAATTAAGAGCAGGAGGACAGCATCTAGATATACCTGTATTAGACCACCTGATTTTTACCGATAAAAAATACTTCAGCTTTGCCGACGAAGGAATGTTATGAAAGAACCTATTTTTTCCAGAACATCATTGTTTCTATTAAACTTTTACGAGCGCCCTTTTCATAAAAACAGGCATTAGGAACAGTTGGCGGTTTTCTGAAGATAGGAATACTAGCACCAAAGTATAAATCTAGCCCCCGAGGTGTGCCGATATTTAATATACTTCCCAAGTTGTCAGTTCCCAGAAAAACAGGCCCTAGGCGAGCAGACAAGCCAAATGAAAAGGTGCTATAATTATCTAATAGTGCAAAAGGCATAGCCACTTCTGCCCATTTAGTTTCCCATCTAGGGGTTATTGCTAGCAACGAAGGAGATTTTATACCAATAGAATTGTCACTTCTTAAAGCATGTGTCCAAACGCTATTGATGTAAATATTGTTTTTGTAATGATAATCAAAATTTACGCTGAAAGCTGTTGGTAAACTAGTGTGAAATAATGACTGAGCTTGATCTTCACTCAGGTTTAAAGAAGCATTGATACGGTCGAGGCCGTCATTAAGTCCTTGTACTTTTTTATAGTCTTTTGAATTAAAAACTTTATTCGTAGTATTTATATCCCAATTTTTTACATAATTAGGATTAGAATACTTTAGCCCACCAATATCCAATAATGAAACACCCACTCGAAATTGATATTTGTTTTTACTTGGGTCTAATTTCAAAACACCCTTTTCACGATACGAGAATTTACGTAAATCTGGACGAAACTCATACACAATACCAATATCTACGCCCCAGCCACTACCAGCAGATTGATTGCCAAAAATCCATCCGGGACTAAACTTTGCGTTTTCAAAAGCTTCATTTTTTGTATATCCATATTGAGCCACAAGACTATTAATTCTTAATAAACGCTCGGTACGGTTGGCTGGGTCGGATACAATATCATAATTAGCTCTGTCTATCATCAAGTGGGCAGAATATAAACCCACTAATCGCTTAACCGTAAGACCAACTTTGACAAAGTCTTCGTCTTCGCTCATCAATACTTGCCCAAAACTAAGCCCAAATTCAACAAAGCTATTTGCGTTGAAAGTAGTGCCATTTAGGTTAACCAACTGGTTTTGAATACCTTCATTTTTAATATTTGTACGAATTAGTTCAGAAAATTGGCTTTCCATACCTGTGAAATTGATGCCAGTTCGTACGCGTGTCAAAACAGCAAAAGATTGTCTGTTATTCAGGTTGATTAAAGCAGATGGTCCTCTGAAATCATCAATGGTGTGTAGGTGTTTAAGTCCAGTACTTTGATTAGCCGCTAAATATTCGTCTTTAAAAAGAATGTTGTTGTTAACAGGGTTTCTGTATTGAGTAGGAACAGTATTACTGAAGAGTTGCAAGACAGAATAAGGCGCTTCCCAATTGGTGAAGTTATTCGTTAAAAAAAAATCATTGCTTGCTAAGTTAATATATACTTTATACCTTGAGTCTACTACATTAGCAGGATTAGTATAAACTGAATTAGTACCTGCATAATTACTTCCAGAAATACCTAACCATTGTTGTGCTGCGACTCCAAAAGAGAAAAATAAACATATAAAAAAATAAAAAATTAATCTAAGCATTGTTAGTGGTTTTGTGTACTTTGCTATTACTACAAAAACGGTAGCGGTAATAAATTAATGGATAAATAATTTTACAAATATACCGCTAATACAAATTACTTATTAGCTATATAGATTTTAGTGCAAAAATATTATGATTTGGAGTTAAAAGGTAAACAGTTCAATTTAATATTGGAATATTTACATAATTTACTATTTATGTTTTATTAAACTGTAATTTTTTGAAAAAATATTAGAAACATCACTTTTAAACAATAAATTTGTGAGGTTTTGCTTATGGAAATAATGATATTTGTTATTTCTGTAAACTAAGTAACTACTATTAACCAACTTTACTAAAATACAATCTTTACCAGCATGAAAAGAATTGCAGTATTTACTTCAGGAGGTGATGCACCGGGTATGAACGCTTCGATTAGAGCAGTCGTTAGAGGAGGGCTACATCATGGAGTCGAAATTTTTGGAATAATTCGTGGATATAACGGAATGATTAAGGGAGACATTATTCCTCTTAATTCTCAATCTGTAAGTAATATTATTCAGCGTGGTGGAACGATTTTGAAATCTGCGAGAAGTAAAGAATTTATGACTCCAGAAGGTAGAAAAAAAGGCTACGAACAGTTGAAGTCACATGGCATTGAAGGTTTAGTAGCTATCGGAGGAAACGGAACTTTTACTGGTGCTGAAATTTTCTTTAATGAATTCCAAATTCCAACAGTTGGTGTACCAGGAACCATAGATAACGACCTTTTCGGAACAGATTTTACAGTAGGTTATGATACAGCGGTAAATACAGCCTTAGATGCAATTGATAAAATCAGAGATACGGCAGATTCGCACGATAGAGTATTCTTTATTGAAGTAATGGGACGTGACTCTGGCTATATTGCTATTCAGTCGGGTATTTCGGGTGGTGCAGAATCAATCTTAATTCCTGAAGAAAGACAAACTGTTGAAGATGTAGTTGAAACATTGAAAGCAGGCTTTAATAAGAAAAAAACATCATCAATCGTCATTGTAGCAGAAGGAGACGAAGAAGGTAATGCAGCAGTTATTGCAGACAGAATCAAGAAAACAATTGATATTCCTGTTGATATTCGTGTAACAAACCTTGGTCATATCCAAAGAGGAGGAAGCCCAAGTGCTGCTGACAGAATCTTGGCTAGTCGTTTAGGGTTGGGTGCTTTAGAAGGGCTTTTAGCAGGTCATAAAAACGAAATGGCAGGTATCGTAAACGACCAATTAGTCTATACAGCTTTCCATGATACTATCACCATGAAGAAAGTAATCAATACAGATTTATTAAGACTTGCTGGGATTTTGAGTAAGTAGTGTTGACTTAGCATTAAAAAGGGTTTTGGCATTTTTGTCAAAACCCTTTTTGTTTCAAATTAACACCATAATCCTATGAACCAAATAAAATTTGTTAATGCATCCAACCTCTTATAAATTTGTCAATGAATAAAAACATCTGCAATTATTGAGTTTCTACATGAACAGTTAGACTTGTAATTCCCCAACAACACCAAGCTTTTTTTCATAATGCTTCATTTTAAAACCTACATCATTGAACAGAACGACAGACATAATTTCTATCAATACATTTGAACAGATTCCAACACTTGAATCTATTAGGGCAATTCCACGAGAACGGACATTGAAACTTGTTTTTGAAAATGAACTTCAAATTCAAATAGAAGCAATCGGACAAAATCTAAAAAAGGAACTTTCAGGTTTCCAAGTTGCAGTACATACCGTCAACCCTGAAATAAATATTGCAAAACTTATCACACACCAAGAAATTGAAGATAATCAAGATTTTTTTGAGCAGTGTGCAAAGGATTACAGACAATTAGGAGAAGAACTTCTTTTTAAGTTAGTTGATAAGCTTGGCTTAAAATTGAACAAAGACTTTCCAATGGAGACTTTTAATGAGCTTAAACTAGACAAAAGAAGAACTGGCAAAGTTGAAAATTGGAGATATTACGTTCACGGTTTTCATTGTGGATTTGAAAATAACAAAACGGGACAAATTATAGAAGTCCCTCTCTTTATTGGACTTGAATTTGGAGATTTAGACCCTTATTTTTTTACCAGTTATATAAAATCTACACCCCAATATAATCCATTACCTGTAGAAATATTTGAAGACTATGCAGACGGAGTTGTAATAAATGAAAAAATGATTTCACTGGGCAAATTTGAAAGAATAAGTTCAAATGTTGGAAACCATAATGGAATTGTGGTTGCTGACAGACAAAAAGTAGCAATTAAATCTTATGAAGAACTAAATAGATTAGATGAACTCCAAAATAAGCAAAATGAAAAGCCTAAATTTAACTTTTGGAAATTCATAGGTCTAAAAAAATGAAAAAGCGAATACGCAATATCTGTGTGACAATATGATAGACTGTGCGTTTCTATGAAACATTTGTACTAAACATTTCGAATTCTAGAAGAATTTAGCGCAAAAATCCGTAACATAACCTTACCATAAATCACAAACAAAAAATGAAACCCCTCATAAAAACCCTATTAATCATTCTAATCTCTATTACAAACTTTAAAGGTATTGCTCAAAAAAGAGAGGCGTTTAAACTTAAAGAGATTTACAAATCCAAGGATTTAATTATCACCCAAATTGCTAAGAATTCTTTTGAACATACCTCATTTAAACAAACGAATGATTTTGGATATGTTCCTTGTAACGGACTTATCGTCAGAAATAATAATGAGGTAGTTGTTTTCGATACACCAACTAACGACAAAAGTGCAGAAGAGTTAATCAAATGGATAAAAGAAAAGCTCCATTGTAAAATAAATGCCATTATCCCAACCCATTTTCATGATGATTGTTTGGGTGGTTTAAAAGCATTTGATGATAATGATATTCCTTCGTATGCCTATTTCAAAACTATTGAATTGGCCAAAGAAAATAATTATGTTGTTCCCAAAAATAGTTTCAAAGATTCGCTTATTTTAAAAGTTGGCAAGGAACATATTGTTACAAAGTTTTTCGGAGAAGGACATACAAAAGATAATGTAATAGGTTATTATCCGAGCGAAAATATTTTGTTTGGAGGATGTTTAATTAAAGAATTAGAGGCAGGCAAAGGCTATTTAGGTGATGCTACTATTGCAGAGTGGTCGAGTACCGTTGAAAAAGTTAAAAAGGCATATCCAAATGTAAAAATCGTTGTTCCCGGACATGGAGAATACGGAAACAAAGCATTACTTGATTATACCATTAAATTATTCAAACCTTAGCAATACCCCAATACCCTATAAACACAATATCCCAGAATCTCATGAATTAAGTGATAGCCTTCATAATAGGCACCTTCGCTTGGAACAATCAGACTACTAAAAGTAAAAACCCTTGCTTTTGATTTGAAGGCTGTACTAAAAGGAGTGACCGTCAATCCTGCTTTTTCAAAACAGCCTAACGAGCGTCTCATGTGAAAAGCTGAGGTAAATAATAGATATTTGTTGCCTAGCTCGGGCTTTTTACGAAGTATTTCAGCCGTGAAAGAAGCATTTTCTCGGGTATTTCTAGCTTTGGTTTCTAAGATAAGGTCTGATTTTTTTACGCCTAATTCTTCTAATAATTGTGCAGTTTTTAGGTTTTCATCCGAAAAATCTGTTCTAATGATAGTTAAATCAGTATTACCTCCCGTTATAAGTATTTTCTTTATTTTGCCTTGTTTATATAAACGAAGGGGTTGGATAAATCTATCAGCCGTTTTATCGACAAAAATCTGCTGAGGAGTTCCTTCTTTATTGCTAATCATTCCACCCGTTAGAATAATACCGACATCATAAGGCTCAACAATAGTTTCAGGAGAAGTAGCAGGAGTTTCCCAAAGCATAAAACCTTCGTTTACGATAAAATCATTGCCAAATACAAAAATCATTACTAACGTACTGATTAATAATTGCTTTTTACGTTGAGGATTCTTGGTAAAAATTGCCCAAACTAATACAAAGATGGTTAGAGAAAGAGGCATTAGTACATAAAAAAGTACTTTAGAAAGAAAGTAAAACATATTGGAAAAAGGTATGTCTGTTTGGAAATAAAAATCGTTAATAACCTTTAGTGAAACAAGGTGAAATATGCGTAAGGATGAAATTATTTAAGAATCGTTTACAAAACTACTAAATACTTTTTCTTAATGCTTTACTAGCGTAACTTTGAGAAAAAATAACATTCTTCAGGCTCTTACAATTTAAAAACATAGCAACAACAGTTAAACTAATGAAAAGAATATTTCAAATTTTACTCCTACTAAGTATTACTGGTTTTTCTAATCAGCTTTTAGCCCAGACAAGTGAAGGTTTTTCTATCAAAGGAAAAATAAAAGGCATCAAAGATACCACTGTTTTTTTAGCACATTATTTTGGTTATAATCAACAAGTAATAAAAGATACTGCGAAGGTTGATTCGGAAGGTAATTTCCTTTTTAAAGGAGACAAAAAATTGCCTGAAGGACTATATTTGGTTTCGTTACCAAAGGGTAAATATTTTGATGTCATTATTGGTAACCAAGAGTTTGCGTTTGAAACGGATACGGTTAATCTAATCCGTAAAATGAAAATAACGGGTTCTAAAGAAAATGAGGCTTTCTTTAAATTTCAACAAGAAATGTCTGACCGATTTGATGAGATGAAAGCCTTGGAAGCTGAAAGTAAAAAAGGAAAATCGGCAACTGTTGATGCTAAAATAAAGAAAGTCCAAGCTAGTACCACTCAATTTCAAAAAGATTGGTTAAAAGCTAATGAGAATTTATTTGCTGGCAAATTGATTAAATCATCACAGGAGCCAGAAATTCCAACATATCCGAAGCCTCTTCAAACTAAAGCAGATACCGCAGCGATGTATCAGTATCAATTTCAATATTATAAAGCTCATTTTTGGGATAATGTTGATTTAAAAGATGATAGAATGATGCGTACACCATTTTTACAAAAGAAATTGGAACGTTATTTTGACGATTTGACTGTTCAAGTATCCGATTCTATTGCTAAAGAGGCTGATTTTGTATTGGCAAGAGCTACTTCGAGAGATGTAAGAAGATATACAATTTATAAAATCTCTAGTCAGTATGAAAATCCAAAAATCTTAGGGACAGATGGCGCATTTGTACACATGGCAGAGAAATATTATATCGGCGAACCATCATTATGGGATACTTCTACTGTAAGAAGAATGAAAGAAAGAGTGGCAATATTGAAACCCCTTTTGATAGGTAAAAAATTGCCAGATATGTACCTTACAGACACTTTGGGAAGAGAAATTGATATTCCACGTATACCTGCTGATTATACTGTTTTGTTTATTTATGACCCTGAATGTAGCCATTGTCGCGAGTCTGCTCCGAAATTGAAAAAAGCCTATCAAACTTTAAAAACTAAAAATGTAAAAGTAGTAGCTGCTTCAATCGACAGAACGCCTTTAAAATGGAAAGGGTTTATCAAAGAATTTAAGCTAGAAGAATTAATTAATGGGATAGATATTCATAAAAATGCCCTAACAGGTAAAGAAGAGTATTACACCGACTTTAAAAATAATTTTGATGTATATGCTACGCCAGTAATTTATGTATTGGATAAAGACAAAAAGATTATTGCCAAACGTTTACCAGTAGAACAAGTAGAAGATTTTATTGATTTTACCAGAAAACAAAAGGCTTCTAAAAATATCAGATAAACAAACATGAGTCATCCCGAATTTTGAAATCATAAAAAAGCGGTCGAAAAACTAATTTCGACCGCTTTTTTGTGATTGATGTTCCTCGAATTCCTACTGTTTGAGCGAAGCGAGTCGGTTCGCCGATGCGATTAGGAATTCTTGATTTTCTTTTGCGGTCCGCCGTGCGGTTACTTTTCTTTCATCAAGGAAAGAAAAGTAAGGACGAGAGTAAATACAAAAATGTGTGAGAATCTTCTAATTAAAGGGAAATTAGTGATAAACCATATTTTACTTATTACTTATACCAAAACTTCATGATGTCGTTCTTTCTCCCAATCTTTTAAATAATCAATCAATTCGCTAAGTTCTAAACTGGCTCCAGTACCAAGATAAGCTTCATAATTGCCTACTGCTAATGCAAGAATTTGTTCTGGTAATAAATCGAGCATTAATCCTAGGCAAGCTCCTGCATTAAAATTGTCTCTGCCACCTGTGGAGATACGCTTTTGGAAAGAACTTTTACCTTTCACTTCGTAAACATGATTTTTATAAATCATCAATGCTTCTTCGTGTGCATGAACAAAAATCTGTTGAATATGATAAGTACTAATAATGTTTTTTAAAATGTCAGGTAATGTTGCGTCTGGGTTATCTTGCTTCAAACCATAAATATATTTCGCCTCGCTTTCGTTCATAGCTAAACTTACTTTGCCATATTGAGCATAACATCCAACTACATCTAGAATTTCAAGGATTTCTTCTTTAGTTCGTTTGCTAATATCAGAAAGGTCAAAGAAGAAATTTTTATGACGCATACCGAATGCATCTTCTTCTTCTTGAATTTTATTTCTAGAAAAGTATTTTGGTGATTGTCTAGTGGCCTCTGGTGACAAATTCACAACGATGTCTTCTAAGAATCCTTTCCAAATATCAGTACAATATTTGATATTTGCCCAGTTGACAAAAGCTAATAACGAGCTTTCGTAAATCCCCCTGCTCAGGTTCTCCACACCTGCTACTGCTGCCACATACGACCACGTGAGTTGTTCAAAAGTACTTTCTTCTGAAAAAATTATTTTGCCATCATTAAATTCCAAAATAGTAGTTTTGGCAGGAGAAGCGATAGAGACTAATTCACAATTAGGATGCATTTCTTCAAATACACCACTAATATCTGGATAGCCCATTGTAGCAATACAAATATTCTTGACACCCAATGCCCCTAATGAATTGGCAAGAATAGGAGCATTACCATTCATTATCATTTCTAATTGCCTAAGATTTACTTTGGTATTTTTTCCTGAAAGAGCAGCCAATTGCGTTGCTAAATCACTAATTGTCTCAAAATAATGGTTTTGACTGTCTTCATTATTATTCACAATTTTTTGAATAGAATCAATGTAAGCATCGAAGCCGACAATGGCTTTCAATGGTTTTCCTGTAGATCGATGTTTTTCTAGGGCTTTGATTAAGCTTGGTAATGTTCTTTTCAAGGTAAAATATTGGGGCGTTTATGAAGTTTAACAAAGATTTTAACAAAAGGTATTTAAGTAAAATTATATAATTTTAAGAAATAATTGTTTAATAAAGGCGTATTTATTCTGTTTTACTATTGCCAAGTACCAAACTTCCCTTGTTGGTAATCTGTATAGGCTTGATAGATTTCCTCTTCGGTATTCATTACAAATGGACCTTGGGCAACCATTGGTTCATTAAAAGGAACAGCATGACCAAGCAACAATACTGAATCGTTGTCAGCTACGATTTGAACACTTGTATCATCATTCATAAATTCTACCAATTGCCTAGCTTTGATTGTCTGTCCATTTACTGTGAGCGCACCTTTTATTAAGTAAAAGAATATGTTTCTTTCTTTGGCAATGTTGATGGTTAATTCAGCAGATGTTTTGAAAGTAATAGTACTTAAAAAAACGCCTGTTTTTGATTCAAAAGCACCCTCGTTTTCCCCCCATTTTCCCGAAATTAATTTTATGGCTACTTTATCATCATCCAAACTTATCGTCGGAATTTCGTCTTCTTGCAAACCCAAATAGAAGGGACTAGTCATTTTTAATTTAGCGGGTAAGTTTAACCATAGTTGTAAGATTTCTAAATCACCACCTTGTTTCTTGAATGCCTCTGAGGATACTTCTGCATGAATTAAGCCACTACCAGCCGTCATCCATTGTACTCCTCCGCTATTGATGATACTTTCATGGCCACTTGAATCTTTGTGCATAATATCGCCAGCGAGGATAAATGTTACTGTCTCCATTCCTCTATGTGGATGTGGACCAAACGGTAAACCTCTGTTATTGGCAGGATACTGTTGAAATCCATGATGATTCAAGAAAATAAATGGATCTACTTGGGCTAAGGTGCTAGTAGGCAAAGGCGAGTAAGTGATTAAATCGGCAATAGGGCGATATGCTGCTTGATGGATTTTTTTAATGCTTCTCATGGAAAATCTTTTTTGGTTTTTGAAGAATGAATTCTTGAAAAATAGTTTCGTTTTTCAATTAACGTGATATTAATTGAAAGAGTTATCTCTTTCTAATAAAATATATACGATTGAAGGAATATTGTATCTGAAAAGACAATTTAAGAGAAAAAAATAAAGAGAGGAGGGTGTAATAATAAGGAAATCCTTATCAAAATAATTTATAGTACTTTTAAAACCTCAATTCCCATATTTGTACTTTTATACACAGGAAACTGAGGTTTTCTTTACACGAATGTTCTAGTCCCAGAATAATTTTCTCTGAACTCTTTAGGGGTACATCCATGTTTTTTCTTGAAGATTCTATTAAAATATGAAAGATTATTATAGCCACATTTAAAGGAAATTTCTGCAATGGATTGTCGCGTATCAATAAGCAAGCGTGAAGCGTGTCCTAAACGAATATCATTTAAGCTATCAATAAAGGTTTTACCCGTTCTTTTTTTGATGAATCTGCTAAAGCTCACTACAGTCATATTGACAATCTTTGCAATATCTTCCAATGAAATTTCTTTGTCATAATTATTCCTCATGTAAACAAAGGCTTTTTCAATTCTACGACTGTCATAAGTAGCATTTTCGTTGGCAAAAGTCAATGTTGTTAAGGTTTTCATATTTCTGGAAACTGACAAGTCGTGTAGGATAGACATCAATTCCATGACAGAGCAAAAACCATTGGTTTGTGTAAGCCCTATCAGACGAGGTTTAATTGCTTGGATGGTTTCCTGAGAAAAAGAAATGCCTCTTGCCGAACGTTCCAACATAGAACGTATAAAGCTCATTTGATTCCTTTTTAAGAATTTTTCATCAAATAAATCTCGGTGAAATTGAATGGTAATTTCATTAATATTTTCAGAAATAGATTCATGTGAAAACCAGCCATGAGGTACATTAGAACCCACCAAAACTAATTCATAACTTGAAATTATTTCGATATTGTCGCCAACTACTCTTTTTGCACCATCTGCATTTTCGATAAAGTTTAGCTCAAATTCTTCATGGTAATGTAAAGGGAAGTCAAACTTACTTTTTGTTCTGGCAAAAACCATGAAACAGTCATTAGAAGTAAGCGGGGTGATTTCACGATAAATTTTAGACATTTGGATAATATGGGTTGAAAAAATCAATAGCTTTTGCAATTAAAGTATTATAAGCATAGATGATGGTTATCCTGTAAATTTGCAATTTTTTGCGGAAAATGCAACAATTTTTGCAGAAATGTATAATAATTAAGGGTTTTCCCTTTGTTTTTAGGAAACTATGAGGATAGCCCTAAACCTAGAAAGTGAAATTTGTATTATAAAAATTCTCTTCTTTAAATAAGTCAGGATTTAGATAGGTTTGAAAAAAAACAAAATAAAATTTTACAAATTCAATTTTTATATTTTACATTTGTCTCAAACTTTAGGGGTGCCTTAAATATAACGGGCTGAGATTATACCCTCAAAACCTGAACGGCGTAATTGCTGCGTAGGAAAAAGTAAGGCAGAATTTTCTTTTCAGATTCGGTGTACAGATTTAAGCATCGTTTTCAAAATTTCACTGCTTTTCTTGGTTAGCTTAAAAAACGATAGATTGATTTTTTCATTCTGATTTGTTGATGGGTTATAATTTTTTGTAGATGATTAGGTGTACAACTAACGCTATAAAATATTTACTCCCAAAGCTCACTCATACACGCTTTAATTTCTCCTTGGTTTTCGCTAAAGTCCATTTGTTTTTATTTTAAATAAATACATGGAATGACTGTCATTATTAACGACCAAATCTTTGAATTTCCTGAAAACCCTCTTTTAATCGAGGTGCTCAATCAGCAAGGCATTATCGAATTGCGAGGTCTTGCCATTGCCATTAACGAAGAAGTAATTCCTCGTGATAAATGGGGAAGCATCAAGCTTAAAAGTAATGACCAGTTGATGCTGATTCGGGCTACTCAAGGCGGTTGAAAATCTGGCGTTCAATATTTCAAAAGCTTATGAAAAACATGAAGAAAACAGAAAAAACTCCTCATGCTGAAACAATCAGCAGAGCCCCCTTTCCAGCTTCCAAAAAAGTTTATGTACAAGGGGAAATTCATGATATTAAAGTAGCAATGCGAGAAATTAGCTTGTCAGATACGATTGTAAATGGCAAAGTAATCTCAGCCAATGCACCCGTAACAGTATATGATACCAGTGGACCATTTACAGACCCAGACATTGATATTGATGTAAGAAAAGGCTTGCCAAGACTAAGACAATCATGGATTTTAGAGCGTGGAGATGTTGAGGAACTCCCTTCAATTACATCAAATTATGGACTAGAACGTTTAGCCAATCCTGCTCTTGATGCGCTAAGATTTGAATACCTTAAAAAACCTTTGAGAGCAAAAGCTGGACAGAACGTATCGCAATTACATTATGCTAAAAAAGGCATTATTACGCCAGAAATGGAATACATTGCCATTCGTGAGAACCAGAAAATACAAGAACTTAGCACGATAGGGCATCAGCACGAAGGACATAGTTTTGGGGCAAATACCCCAAAAGGACTAATTACTCCTGAGTTTGTACGTTCGGAAGTAGCCATGGGTAGAGCGGTGATTCCTAATAATATCAATCACCCAGAAAGCGAGCCGATGATTCTTGGACGTAATTTCTTAGTGAAAATTAATGCTAATATTGGTAATTCGGCTGTTTCATCGAACATTGAAGAAGAGGTAGAAAAAACCGTTTGGGCTTGTCGCTGGGGTGCTGATACCATCATGGATTTATCTACAGGTAAAAACATTCATGAAACCCGTGAGTGGATTATTAGAAATTCTCCTGTTCCAATTGGAACTGTACCTATTTACCAAGCCCTTGAAAAGGTAGGAGGAAAGGCAGAAGATTTGACTTGGGAAATTTTCAAGGATACCCTCATAGAACAAGCAGAACAAGGTGTTGATTATTTTACGATTCATGCAGGTGTATTATTAAGATACGTACCCATGACGGCAAAAAGAGTGACAGGCATCGTATCTCGTGGGGGAAGTATCATGGCAAAATGGTGCTTGGCACATCACAAAGAAAACTTTCTTTATACCCATTTTGAAGAAATTTGTGAAATCATGAAGGCTTATGATGTGGCGTTTTCTTTAGGTGACGGTCTTCGTCCAGGAAGTATTGCTGATGCTAACGATGCCGCACAATTTGCAGAATTGGAGACGCTAGGAGAGCTAACTAAAATTGCTTGGAAACACGATGTCCAAACGATTATTGAAGGTCCCGGTCACGTGCCGATGCACTTGATTAAAGAAAATATGGATAAGCAATTGAAAGAATGTCATGAAGCACCTTTCTATACGCTTGGACCATTAACAACAGATATTGCACCCGCTTACGACCATATTACTTCTGGAATAGGGGCGGCTATGATTGGCTGGTTTGGTTGTGCTATGTTGTGTTATGTAACACCTAAAGAGCATTTAGGACTGCCTAACAAAGAAGATGTAAAAGTAGGCGTGATTACTTATAAGATTGCTGCCCATGCTGCCGACCTTGCCAAAGGACATTATGGTGCACAAATAAGGGATAATGCTTTGAGTAAAGCACGTTTTGAATTCCGTTGGGAAGACCAATTCAACTTATCTCTTGACCCAGACACCGCTCGTGAATATCATGATGAAACGTTACCAGCAGAAGGAGCTAAAATTGCCCATTTCTGTTCGATGTGTGGTCCTAATTTCTGTTCGATGAAAATCACCCAAGAAGTACGCGACTATGCTGACAATATGGGTGTTGAAGAACAAGAGGCTTTGGCAAAAGGTATGCAAGAAAGAGCAAAAATTTTTGTTGAACAAGGTTCGGAGGTCTATATATAATTAATTGTGAATGAGTGATTTAGTGAATGTGTGAATTGTGATTTTAGGCAATTTGATGAGTGATTTTAATTGATTGGAATTGAAGGCATTATGAATTGGTGATTTTTCAAAGATAAAAAGATTAAATTGAGATGGAATAATTATTTAGTTTAGTAAAATTAAATATTTCTGCTGAATCAAACTTAAAAATCACTAATTCACCATTCACTAAATCACTAACTAAAGTCGACATGCAAAAAGTAATTCTTTCCAACCCCACTGATTTTGACGGTGAAATATCCATCATCGAACAATTGTTGATGGATGAATCATTGATTTTTCACCTCAGAAAACCAGGAAAGTCGCTGAAAGAGTATGAAGATTTTCTTAGACAGATTCAACCGAAATGCTATCGCAAGATTGTATTGCATTCGCATTATGAGTTGATTAATAAATATAATGTGAAGGGAGTACATTTTACAGAGACATTCAGACAAAGCATAGATGATGCAACTTTGTTCAACACAGTAAAAATGTTACGTAAGCATAGACTATCTGTCAGTTGTTCATTGCATACATTGAATGCTATTGAAAATTTGAGTTTTAAGGCTGATTACGTTTTTTTAAGTCCGATTCTCAAAAGTATTTCTAAGACTGATTATGTAGGTGTTTTTACCATGGATGAATTACAGTTTTATTTTCATGTTCGGAAAAGTAACACCCCTGTGTATGCATTGGGGGGTATCAGAGAAGAAAATAGAGCGTTTTTAGAAAGGATTGGTTTTCAGGGATATGTGTTGATGGGGTCGGTATGGGAGAAGTATTTTCAAGCAGAAAATTAAATGAATAATAGACCTTTTGTACTGAGTATTGCAGGACTCGACCCAAGTGCTGGGGCTGGTATTTTGGCAGATATTAAAACATTCGAGCAACATCAAATTTATGGATTAGGCGTTTGTTCTGCTATTACTTTTCAACATGATAATCATTTTGAGGGTGTTACTTGGCTCGACAATCAGACTATTATCCATCAAGCAAAATTGCTTTTTGATAAATATCCTATCGATTTTGTTAAGATTGGCTTAGTACAAAGTTTGAAAGATTTAGATGAAATCATCAACACTTTGTTGTCGTGGAATTCAACAATAAAAATCATTTGGGACCCAATCTTAAAAGCCAGTGCAGGGTTTGATTTTCATGAAAATATCAATCAAATACTATTAGAAAAAATTCTTAAAAAGATTTATCTCATTACTCCCAACTTGCCCGAGCTTCAGTTATTGGTAGTAGGAGGGTCTTCAGTTGAGCAAAAAGCCTTTGGGCTGAGCAAGTTTTGTAATGTTTATTTAAAAGGAGGGCATTCAGACAATGAAATCTGTAAAGATATTCTATTTACAGGAATCAATACATTTTCTTTTACCGCTGAAAGGATTCCGAATGGTGAAAAACACGGTTCTGGCTGTGTGCTTTCTTCGGCAATTACTGCTAATCTTTCAAAAGGTTTAAGCCTTGAAGAAACCTGCGAAAATGCTAAACATTATATGAATCAATTTTTAAAGAGTAACCCAAGTTTATTGGGTTATCATTTTCAATCATGACGATTTCTAAATTACACTATATCAGCCAAGATTTACCTCATATTTCGCATTGGCAACAAGCTCGTTTAGCTTGTGAGGGCGGTGCCGATTGGGTGCAACTCAGGGTAAAAAATCAAGATTTTGAGGCTTGGAAACAAACTGCTTTACAAACTCAGGAGGTATGTAAAGCTTTTGGTGCTACGTTGATTATTAATGACAATGTCCAAATAGCGAAAGAAATACAAGCTGATGGTGTGCATTTGGGAAAAACAGATGCTTCGCCGATAGTAGCAAGAGAAATTTTAGGAGATAGCTTTATCATTGGAGGAACAGCCAATACTTTTGAAGACCTAGCTTTTTTGCATCAGGCTAAGGTAAACTATATTGGTTTAGGTCCCTTCAGATTTACTAAAACCAAAAAGAACCTGAGTCCGATTTTGGGTTTAGAAAAATACCAAAGTCTTTTGGCATCGTGCAAAGCCTCTGGACTTCATTTGCCCATCGTAGGCATTGGGGGTGTACAACTGGCAGATGTGGAAGATATACTTTTGGCAGGCTTGCATGGCATTGCAGTTTCTTCGGTGATTAATTTGGCTGATAATCCATCAGCAGTAGCAAACAATTTTATGAAGGCTTTAACTGAACAGCTATATGTTAACAATTGCTAATAAAGAATTTTCATCCCGACTTTTTACAGGTACTGGGAAATTCTCCTCACTAGGTTTAATGGAAGAAAGTCTATTAGAATCAGGGTCAGAATTGGTGACAGTTGCTTTGAAAAGAGTACATTTAGCGAAGCAATCAGAGGATATTTTGGGTTATTTACATAACCCTCAGTTTAATTTATTGCCCAATACTTCTGGTGTTCGGAATGCTAAAGAGGCTGTTTTTGTAGCACAATTAGCCAGAGAAGCTTTGGAAACAAATTGGCTAAAATTAGAAATACATCCCGACCCTAAATACCTGTTGCCTGATGCAATTGAAACCTTGAAAGCCGCGGAAGAACTGGTGAAAATGGGCTTTGTAGTATTGCCTTATATTCATGCAGACCCTGTGTTATGCAAGCGTTTGGAGGAAGTAGGGGTAGCGGCAGTGATGCCTTTAGGCTCGCCGATTGGTACCAATAAAGGATTGAAAACGATTGATTTTTTGGAGATTATTATTGAGCAAAGTAACGTGCCTGTGGTGGTAGATGCTGGAATTGGCTCACCGTCCGATGCGGCAAAAGCGATGGAGATTGGGGCTGATGCAGTATTGGTGAATACGGCCATAGCAGTTTCAGAAAACCCTGTAATGATGGCAAGGGCTTTTAGAATGGCAGTGGAAGCGGGAAGAATGGCATACGAAGCTAGGCTTGCTCCTAAAACAAATAATGCAGTTGCCAGTAGCCCTTTGACTGGGTTTCTTAAATAATTAGTGAATGAGTGATTTGTGAATGAGTGATTAATTTTAAATAAAAAATAAATTAATTTTTGGGAACTCATTCAGTGTGAATCGCCTTTCCAATCACTCAATCACTCAATCACTCAATCACTCAATCACTCAATCACTCAATCACTCAATCACTCAATCACTCAATCACTCAATCACTCAATCACTCAATAAATATGCATTCCTTTCAACATCTTTTTCAGCAATATCAGTGGGCGGAGGTTCAGGAGAGTATTCTTGCTAAAACGGCTGATGATGTGCGTCGAGCTTTGAATACTTCCCGCAGAACTTTAGAAGATTTCAAAGCTTTGATTTCTCCTGCTGCCATGCCTTTTTTAGAATCAATGGCTAGGGTTAGTCAGCAATTGACCCAAAAACGCTTTGGTAAAACCATTCAAATGTATGTTCCGTTGTATCTTTCCAATGAATGTCAGAATATTTGTACCTATTGTGGTTTTAGTTTTGATAATAAAATCAAACGTAAAACATTGACAGACAAAGAGATTCTGGCAGAAGTAGCAGTGCTAAAAGCCATGAATTATGAGCATGTGTTGTTGGTGACAGGCGAGGCAAACCAAACTGTAGGGGTGAGCTATTTGAAAAATGTTATCAAATTAATTCGCCCATATTTCTCGCATATTTCGATGGAAGTACAACCTTTGGATGAAACAGATTATACCGAACTGATTGCCGAAGGACTCAATACAGTCTTGGTTTATCAAGAAACCTATCATCAAGAAGACTATAAAATTCATCATCCTAAAGGAAAAAAATCTAATTTTGAATATAGAATACAAACGCCCGACCGTTTGGGAAAAGCAGGTATTCATAAAATGGGATTAGGAGTATTGATTGGTTTAGAAGACTGGCGTACAGATTCTTTCTTTACGGCATTACACCTTGATTACCTTGAAAAGCAATATTGGCAAACTAAATATTCTATTTCCTTTCCAAGATTAAGACCTTTTTCAGGTGGACTTGAACCAAAAGTTGTGATGTCGGATGCTGAGTTGGTACAATTGATTTGTGCTTACAGGATTTTTAAAGAAGAGGTAGAACTTTCAATTTCAACGCGAGAGAACGAAATTTTTAGAAATAACATTATTAAATTGGGTATTACTGCCATGAGTGCAGGGTCAAAGACTAATCCTGGGGGATACGTTGTTGAACCTGAGTCGTTAGAGCAATTTGAAATTAGTGATGAAAGAAGCCCAACAGTAATTGCTAAAATGATTGAACAACAAGGCTATGAGCCTGTTTGGAAAGATTGGGATACGTCCTTACATTTAGTGAATGAGTGATTTGTGATTGAGTGATTTGTTTTAATTGTGAATGAGTGATTTTTGAATGAGTGATTAATTTTAAATAAAAAATAAATAATTTTTTGGGAACTCATTTAATGTAAATCGCATTTCCAATCACTCAATCACTCAATCACTCAATCACTCAATCACTCAATCACTCAATCACTCAATCACTCAATCACTCAATCACTCAATCACTCAATCACTCAATATTTTAATAAAACATGGATTTTCAGCGTTATAATCGTCAGATAATTTTACCAGAAATTGGGTTAGCAGGACAGCAACAACTGAATGATGCCAAAGTATTGGTTATTGGTGCTGGAGGCTTGTGTTGTCCGATTTTACAATATTTAGTAGCAGCAGGGGTAGGCAATATTGGAATTGTTGACGCTGATGTGGTGTCAATCTCTAATCTTCAAAGGCAAATATTATATACTACTGCTGACATTGACAAAAAGAAAGTAGAAGTAGCCAAAGAACGTTTACTGGCGATTAACCCCAATGTTAATATCCAAACTTTTCCTGTTAACCTCAGTGCAGACAACGCACTTGAGCTTTTTGCGAAGTATGATATTATCGTAGATGGTTCTGATAATTTTGCTACACGCTATTTAGTAAATGATGCTTCTGTGATACTGAATAAACCATTTGTTTCTGGCTCAATCTTTAAGTTTGAAGGACAGGTTTCTGTATTTAATTTTCAAGATGGCCCAACTTATCGCTGTTTATATGCTGAACCACCGACTGCTGGAAGTGTACCTAATTGTGCTGAAATAGGCGTAATAGGCACATTAGCAGGTATTATCGGAACGATGCAAGCAGCCGAAGTAATTAAAATGATTACAGGGGCAGGGGAGGTATTATCAGGTAAATTATTAATGTTTGATATGCTTACAATGCGTTCTCAAATCATCAAATTCAAGGCTATTCCTGAGAATAAGCAAATTAAAAATTTGGTCGATTATCAAATTTTATGTGGTGATTTTCCTGTTGAAAACAGTAATGTAATCGATATCCAAAGATTAGAGCAATGGATTGCGGAACAGCGAGATTTTCAATTGATTGATGTAAGAAACCCACATGAATTTGAAAGAGATAATATTGGTGGAATTAATATTCCATTGGATGATTTATTAGAAAGCATTGATGAAATAAACTTAGAAAAAACGATTGTTTTCTGTTGTCAGACAGGTTTAAGAAGTGCCAAAGCCATAGAATTATTAAAATCTGTTAGCATAGAAGGAACATTTTTGAACTTAAGCGGAGGAATCTGAGGTAATGAGAATAATTGTAATATATTATCATAATTTTTTTGACAATATGTTTGAATAAAGAAATAAATATGCTAAATTTCAACAACGAAATGCGTTTTTCTGCGAATAAATAAAGCAATGGTATATGAATCGTTGTTTAGGTTATTGGAAAAACAAAAAAGCCGAAACTAAAATAGTATCGACTTTAAACATTAACCATTTTTATTTTTTTAATATTATAATATTTCCGAAGAAATTATCTAGTTCCTTATCTTATATAAGATTCAAAAATTTTGTAAAGATACTCATTTTTTAATTACTTATTTTTTCAAGTCTATCATAAACTTCCAAGCAAGCTCGAACATTATGATAGGGACATTTCCAAAAGCCTACTTTGTCTTGATGAGGCATTGGTTTATTGTGTTCACCTGTTACACCCCAATACCATTCGCCTGATGGCGTAATTAAATACGCTTTTATAAACTCCCAGCTTTTGATAGATTGTTGAAGATATTTCGGATTTTTAGATAATTGAAAGGCATTCAAATAACCAACCATCGCTTCTGCCTGTACCCACCAGTGTTTATCAGTATCATGATGCTCTCCTTCAGACTCATATGCTAAGCCTCCATCTCCTTGCAATCCTTTTCCCACAGCATCAGTAATTTTAAGGGAAATTTTGTGTACTTCATTCAATAAATTTTCGTCACCAAGCACTTCGGTCGCCTCATATAAAAGCCATGAAGCTTCAATATCGTGTCCATAAGAAATGATGTGAGATTTCACCGTCCAATCATCATCATGAAATAAATATTGGTGTCCCGTCTTCGTATCAATAATATATTGGATAAATACTTCAATCAGTGCTTTTAACTGGTTTTTAAGCAAATTATTGTCCCAAACCTTCAATAAATTTGCATAAGCCTCCAAAATATGCAAATGAGTATTCATCGACTTTTTCTCATTAGCATCTTTTTGGCTCAATTTTAAATCTTCAATAGGTTGCCAGTCTTGTGCCAAGGCCTCTAAATATCCTCCATATACTTTATCAAAACTGTTGGTTTCTATGATGTTAAATAGGTCTATCGCCCAGTCAAGTACTTCTTGTTGTTGGGTGATTTTATAATATTCACTCAGTCCATAAATTACAAAAGCCTGTCCATAAATTTGTTTACGTGTATTCAATGGATTTCCTTTAAAATCTACTGACCAATATACGCCACCAAAGATTTTATCGCTAAAATAATTTCTCAAATACTCATAAGCCCTTGTTGCAGTAGATAAATACGCTGGTCGAGGATTATGGCGATATGCTGCTGAGAAAGTCCATAAAATACGAGCATTCAAAACAGAACCTTTTTCGGCATTAGGCACTACTTCATCATTTTCGTTAATTTGTCCATAAAAACCACCAAATTCATCATCAATAGTATTATTAAGCCAGTAATCTAAAATATTTTCTACTTCCTGATTTACTTCCTTTTGGTATGTTTTGTTGCTCATTTGCATAGATTTCATGTGAATAAAAAATGTCATGAAGAACGAATCCTTCATGACTACTTACTATTGAAGCTGTTTAAACTTTCCCTTACGGGTTAAACTAAGTCTTTTAGCATAGCTTGTTCCAAAATTTACTCAACGTAGCGATGCTATGCTTCGCAAATTTTGAAAAAATCAATTCAAAAATACAATACTTTCACCTTAGAAACGGAAAGTTTAAACAGCTTCAGTATTATAAATTTTGAGAGTGAATAAAAGTCTTAGAGTGTTTCAGCAAACTGCTGTGATTGTGCATACGATTTATTCTTTTTAATAATTTCATAAATGTTCTCTACAGACGTAGCCGAACGGAAACCATCCGTTGGAGAATTAACGACATAGTCCAAGAGCTTATCTAGCGTTGAAGTAGCCACGTGTATACGCGTATCTGAAGAAGCATAATAGATAAATACTTGCCCATCATCATCTAAAATCCAACCGTTCGCAAAGATAACATTTGATACATCTCCGACTCTTTCTATGCCTTCGGGAGCAATAAAATATCCAGCAGGTTTATAAATTACTTTAGTTAAGTCGTTCAAATCTGTCATGAATACGTATAATACATAGCGTAACCCAGCCGCAGTATTACGAACACCATGAGCCAAATGTAACCAACCCAAAGACGTTTTAATAGGGGCAGGTCCTTGTCCATTTTTCACTTCGTAAACCGTATGATAATGTTTCTCATCAACGATATATTCTTTTTCGACGAAGGCATCTTCCATCGTATCAGCATAGCCAAAGCCAATTCCCCCGCCAGTTCCTGCTTCAATAAATCCATCTTGTGGACGAGTATAGAAAGCATATTTACCATTGACAAATTCAGGGTGCAAGACCACATTTCTTTGTTGTGGAGAAGGCGTTTTTAAATCAGGAAGACGTTCCCAATTGATTAAATCTTTCGTACGTGCCATGCCTGCTTGAGCTACTGCCGAAGACTCATCGCCAATTTTAGCATCAGGGTCTTTGCGTTCTGTACAAAAAAGACCATAAATCCATCCATCTTCATGTGCCACCAAACGCATGTCATACACATTGCCATCAGGTACATCAGTTTCAGGCATATTGATAGGGAACTCCCAAAAACGGAAATTATCAATACCATTTGGACTTTCGGCGATGGCAAAGAAAGATTTCCTATCGATTCCTTCTACCCTGACAGCCAATATATATTTATCTTTCCACTTAATAGCACCCGCATTAAAGGTAGCATTAATACCGAAACGCTCCATTAAATAAGGATTCGTAGCGGGATTGAGGTCATAACGCCAAGTAATTGGTGCGTGCTGTGCCGTAAGTACTGGATTTTCGTAGCGCTCATAGATTCCGTTTCCTAAATCCACTGGTTGGTTAGGCTTGGTCACTAACGATTCATAATGATTATTTAAAGCTTGTAATCTTTTTTCAAATGTATTCATGCTATTTATAAATGTATGATTGAAATACTTTTTTAATCATTAGGGAGTTTCTTATACCAAGTTTTCCAAAGTATAAAAGCGCATATTCCTAAAATAATGGCAGCGATTCCTACATGCATGGGCATTAATAATACCACATACACTGGTAAGGCCGTAATCGCCGTTTGTGCAATCGTACCAACTAATACATTAAACATATCTGATTTGAATTCACGATTAGCTTCAAACGTTGGGTCTTCTGCTTTTACTAGCTCATCAATCGGTTTCCAGAACCCCCACGGACGGATATTTTTATAAAAACTTTTGAGTACCTCTGTATCAGTAGCGGGTGTTAATAATGAACCAGCTACCGACCCAATAATTGATAATAATAAAATAATTGGAAAATAGTAAAGCGGCAAAGCATCTGTAAAAATCGTTGGAAGAATCATTGACGAAGCAATGCCTGCAAACATTCCCCAGAAAAAACCATAACTATTAAAACGCCACCAATGCCATTTCAACACATTGGCTGCGATATAACCTCCATAAAGGGCTGAGACAATCCATTGAAGAATACTATTGACATCTTTGGCAAAGAAACCAAGCATAATGCTTATAAAAACTACTACCAGGCCAGTGATATAATTCATCCTAGCAACTTGCTTATTACTAGCATTAGGATTGATAGATTTCAGGTAAATATCATTCACCATGTATGCCTGAGCCGCATTGAATGTCCCAGCGAATGTCCCCATGAATGCGCCCATTAGCCCTACCAAGATTAGTCCTAATAAGCCCGACGGAATAAAGGTATTCAACGCAGCAGGTAAAATTCTTTCAAAGTCGCTGCCTGTTGCGGTTGAAATATTGATGTCTTTGAAGAACAATAAACCTAGCACAGTAATGCCGATGATTAATAAATAGCGAGTGGGTAACAATACCACGTTTACAATCATACTCATTAAAGCAGCTTCACGGGGCGATTTTGTGGAAAGCACTTTCTGCATATCATAGTTTGGTGCAGGACCTGCCAAACTTGACAAGATTCCTTTCGCTGTCATTAGCGCAAAGAAATACCCGAATGGAGAGAACCCATCGCTAGCAATCTTAGTATTTACTTCATCGATAATTCCCGACCAATCTAAATTCAATTCTTTACCAAAAAATATGTCATCCCACCCTTTTGGCACAATCAGCAAATGATTGGATAAGGCTTGCATGGCAATAATGGCTACGGCAAAAGATACAAACACCATGATGACATAGTGAATCAAGTCTGCCCAAACAATACTTTTCATACCACCCAATAAAGAGTAAAATACCGTGAATAAGGTAAAAATAATGCCATAAAGGTGGGCTACGTATTCAGGCGCTACATCAAAAGGAACATAGCCTTTTACAACATCCCAAGGAATAAAAATTTCAATAAATTTTCCTAAACCAATGAACCCATAAGCCATAAAACCCAAACAGGACAAAAGGGCAAATGCAATGATAATTTTATGAGAAAGTTGAGCATCTTTATTCGTCCCAAAGCGCGTAAGCATCCATTCTGCACCTGTTGACACATTAGAACGACGCAACCAAATAGACATATAAACCATCATGAAAATCTGGTTGAAAACAGGCCAGAGCCAAGGCAACCAAATACTTTTTACCCCGTAAATAAACATGATAGCCACCATCCAAGCCGTACCCGAAATATCGAACATTCCAGAAGCATTCGAAACGCCTAACATCCAATAAGGCATTGATTTTCCCCCTAATAAATAATCATTTTTACTACGTTGTGCCTGTTTTTTTAATACAATTCCTATCACTGAAACTAATATTAAATAGGCGATAATAACGATAATATCTAATAATTGAATTTTCATTTAAGGTTGTTTTAACAAATATTTCAATAAAGATGGTTATTTATGTAGGTTAGTTTTTTCGAAAAATATGCTTTGCTTAGGGTCAGATAGCATAAAAAATACTTTTATAATTTATAATACAAAATTGACAGTTTTTGTGGTGGAACTGTTAATACTTTTTTATCAATTGCTTATATTAAATCTACTTTTATGCGAATTTGAAGGTGTTTTGTAGTAAAATATAAATTAAGTATTACTAAATATTGTATTTTTATTAAAAGAGGACTTTGTCTTTTGTGAACTGAAAGGCGTATTATTTTATCATTAAAAAAGAAATCCCTTTTAAGTGGGTAGCTTACTTAAAAGGGATTGTCTTATTTATTCAAATTTAGTATTGATTGTCATTCCTGACCAAGTATCTGTCCTAAATGAATTGGCAGGTAAGCCTTCTGAGTTAAACAGATTGGCATCCATTGGTGAATCAGCCCAAGCATATCGTACTGAAATAGGCTTTAAGCCTTTTGGATGATAAACAATCACTTTGTTATCTACAAGTTCAGCTTTAGCATAATAAAATACTTTATCTTCCCCTGCAATTTCAAAGCCTTTTAAGTATCCAAATTTATCTTGAATGACTAATCCTTTTGCAATATTTTTGAAAGAAACAATCGCTTTACCATCTTCATAACTAACAGATTCAAACATCGGAGAACTGTATTCAATATTTTGTCCGAAATCTTTTTTCAAGGCATTTATTGCCAAACGATGTCCTACATCCTGTTTGTTTGTTGGGTGAATATCGTTCGGATTGCCAATATCTGTAATGACAGCCATTCCAGTTTTAGGTAATGATAAGGCCATTGTTTGGGCTTCTCTTAATTCTGCCCAATTACTGCCTTGATTACTGTTTTGATAAGGGCCATAATTAGCTAACTGAACGAAATAGAAAGAAAAGTCATCATTCCATTTTTTACGCCAATCTTCTATCATCAGTGGAAAGGTTTGGCGGTATTGATAAGCTCTGCCAGTATTTGCTTCACCCTGATACCATAAAGAGCCACGAATGGCAAAAGGGACAAGTGGGGCTATCATACCGTTGTAAATAGTAGTACCAACATTGTTGCTAGAATGTACATATTCATGTTTCCCAGCAAAAGATGGCATCAATCTCCAGCCTGTCGCAATGCTAATTTTTTGATTACCGACTTCTACATACAAATCAGTAGCAGAACCTATTAGTCCTAACCCCATCCAAGGAAGGCTTTGCATATTCCCGAATTTTATCATTAATTGGTTTGTTCCAGTTTGCCAAGTATTAGCAGGTACAGTAATCTTACGAACACCTTTAATGACACCCTGTGAAACTAATTTACCATTAATATAAATCTCATTATAACTATCGTTTTCTGCTAAGGCCAAAGTTGTTTCGGTTGAAACAGCCTCTTCCGGCACTTCGATAGTGCGAGCCATGTAGCCATCTCCACGATATGCCCAAATGCCTTTCCAGTCCCATTGTCCCATTGGGCTATCCGCATAAAGCCATTTAGAAATATCATAATTTGCTGTCAAGTATTTCTTTTCGTCTTCAATGCTTGGGTTGATATTATTGCCTAATAACTGCTTTTGTACTTTCTGGTCATGAGCATAGTCGGCATCTTTCCAGTTGCTCGGTAAGTGTTGAGCATAGCTTTTTAGTTCATCATAAGTTAACATTCCTTCCTTACTAATCCAACCTTCCACCTGCGAACCTCCCCACGAAGAATGTAATAAACCAATTGGGATATTTAATTTTTGATATAACTCACGAGCAAAGAAAAACCCGATTGCTGTGAAATTACCAACAGTTTCTGGCGAGGCTACTTTCCATTCCCCCGTCTTTAAATCTGCTTGTGGGTCAATCGTTACCTCATGTTCTACATAGAAATGTCTGATTTTTGGATAGTCAGCATTCTTCTTTTCTTCATTAAAATTATTAGCTTGTGAAACTCTCCATTCCATGTTCGATTGCCCTGAGCATAGCCATACTTCGCCAATTAAAATATCATTTACATTAACACTACCAGATTTTGCAGTTACTGTCATTTTAAAAGGCCCGCCAGCTTCAAGCGGAGTAAATCTTACCATCCATTTTCCTGTAGCATCAGCCTTAGTATTTTGAGATTGCCCAGCCAAAGTAACATTTACTTTTTCGTTGGCATTAGCCCAACCCCACACAGGAATAGGTTTTTGTCGTTGTAATACTACATGGTCAGAGAAAAGTCGTGCTAGTTTTACTTGACCAAAACAAGTAACAGAAATAAGCGATAAACAGATTAAAAGTGTTTTTTTCATAAAGAGAGTGAATGTTTTTTGATTTACCGAAATTAAGAGAAAGTAATCGTAAAGTTGTCCTATTTAATCAGGAAAAAAGCAAAGAGATATGCTTTGAATGCATTGTGAGTTCTTTTATCCAATGGCTTACTGTATTATTTAAGAAAGGCTTGGAATATAAATGAATAGATGGCATTATCTCAATTCTTTTCTATGATAGAAGCTGTTTAAACTTTCCCTTTCGGGTTAAACTAAGTCTTTTGGAATAGCTTGTTCCAAAATTTACTCAACGTAGCGATGCTATGCTTCTCAAATTTTGAAAAAATCAATTCAAAAATACAATACTTTCACCTCAGAAACGGAAAGTTTAAACAGCTTCATTTTTAAACCATGCCTCTGTAGGTCTTAAAGATACCATCTTTATTATTCAGAATTATTTTTTAATCGAAGAACTCACTACTCGTTTTAATGCTATTCTCGAAACTATTCCTCAGGGCGTAGTATTTGTAGACGATGTAGGAAAGGGAGGTTGGGTAAATAGCCAAGCTGCCGAGATACTAAATATCCCGAAGGACGACAACAAGCCATTGATTATTGCCGAGGCGATGCAGAAGTTAAGAGATAAGGCTGTTAACAAAGACGAAATCATCAAAGAGGGAATCAGATTGTTTAGCTTGCCAGGACAAAAAATAAATTACTGGAAATGGATTTTTGGTGACCCTGTAACTTATGTCCTAAGCGTTTCATGTGTTCCTACTATTTCTCAAAATATCAAAGGTCGTTTATGGGTTTTTGCAGATGCTACCTTCCAACATTTGGCTAATGAACAACTCCTAGAACTGAATACTGAATTAGCAGAAAAAAGGATAATTGCTGAGGAACAAAACAAAGCAAAGTCTGACTTTTTAGCTAATATGAGTCATGAAATACGTACACCAATGAATGGCGTAATCGGTATGGCAAGCTTATTAGTAAATACCGAGCTAAGTGAAGAGCAAATGGATTACGTAGAGACTATACGTATCAGTGGCGAGGCGCTTATTGCTATCATTAATGATATTTTGGATTTCTCTAAGATTGAATCTGGTAAAATAGAACTAGAGAGCAAACCATTTTATATCAATAATGTCATTGAAGAAACCTATGATTTACTTTCTGTCAATGCCAATGAAAAAGGACTTGATTTGCTTTATTACATTGAGCCTGATGTACCCTTAGAAAACAAAGCGGACATTACCCGACTCAGACAAATAATACTTAACCTAGTAAACAATGGTATAAAGTTTACTGCTAAGGGAGAAATCCAAGTGAGCGTTAAGAATGGGGGCATTGATGAGCAAGGTTTTTATAATTTAGAATTTTCAGTAAGGGATACTGGTATTGGCATTCCTCAGGATAAATATTATAAATTATTTGAAAATTTTTCTCAAGTAGATTCTTCAACTACCCGTAAGTATGGCGGTACAGGTCTTGGTTTAGCAATCAGTTAGCGATTGGTATCACTGATGGGAGGGAGCATACGCGTAGAAAGTGAAGTAGGCAAAGGTTCATCGTTTATCTTTAACATCAAAGTAGAAGTCAATAAAGACGTTAAAAAGTATAAAGCCAATGCAAACGTAGAAATGGTTTCATTGAAAGGTAAGCGTATTTTGATATTGGATGATAATAAAACTAACCTGAAAATTCTTAAAACACAATGTGATATTTGGGGGATGGATGCTACAACTTTCGAACATTACGAAGATGCATTAACATCAATAGAAACAGATACGTATGATTTAGTAATTATTGATATGCTGATACCCGGCAAGGAGGGTATCGAAGTGACCAAGATTATCAAAGAATTACGAAAAGACTTGCCTGTTATTTTATTTAGCTCTTCAGGAAACCACAACATGCTATCATTGGATGATAACACAAAACTGTTTGAGTCTATATTAAATAAACCTACGCGTCATAGCCATATCCCAAACATGCCAGACCACTGCCACGGCCAATGCTTTATCAGATGATCGTGGCAAAGCGATACTAGCAGGGATGGATGATTATATCAGTAAGCCATTTAAAATACAAGACGTACAAGACAAAATAGAAAAGTGGAAAGAAATTTTGCTTGCAAAAGTATGATGATGGATGTTGAGATATCAAAATTTTTGGAGATTACCCTGTAATAACATTCCTCCTGATAGGATATTTAACGATTTCTTTTTTGCTTTAATTGGAAAATATTTCCTTCAGGGTCTTCGCCATCACAAAACAGGTAGTCGTAGTTATCAAACTTTTTGATTTCTTTTAAAGAGACATTTTTGCGGATTAAATCTTCTCTGATTGCGTAAATATCTTCGCCTACTTCAAATACAATTTTTGTGTTATTGTCAAACTTGAATGATTCTTGGTTTGCCTCTAAATACTCTTCAGGGATTTTATGAAGGCCAATTTTACATACTCCCGCTTGTAGAAGAAGCCATTCTTTATTGAACTCTTCAACAATTGTTAGCCCTAATATGTCCACATAAAAGGTCTTGAGTTTATCGACATTTTGAACAAAAATAATTATCGTGTCTAAAGTCAGTTTCATACATTTACAAATTTTAATGTTGAAGCTGTTTAAACTTTCCGTTTCTGAGGTGAAAGTATTGTATTTTTGAATTGATTTTTTCAAAATTTACGAAGCATAGCATCGCTACGTTGAGTAAATTTTGGAACAAGCTATTCTAAAAGACTTAGTTTAACCCGAAAAGGAAAGTTTAAACAGCTTCATTAGCCAATTTATCAATATTTTGAGAACATAGGATAGTTTTAGTCCTTAATTTATAAAATAAAAAAGTGCATTTGGGGTTTTGCACTACGCAGGTTTTGCAAACTTTTTTCTAAAATCAAAAACCTTTTCAGAAGCACCATTTCTTTGAAGATAGTCTAGGTTATCAACTGCTTCTTCAAGAGATGGGAATTGTCCGCTAGGTATCCACCACATGGCTGTATAAGCTTTTCCATAAGTTTGAAACCATTCCTTACGACGCTTCAAAAACTCAGAATGAAAAGTTTTATACATAAAATTTTCTAAGGTCTCTATACTTTCCCAAACAGATATATTGATAATTACTTGCTCGTCATTATATGGATTAATACTGGTAGCATTATTTGAATCGTCTTTTAGCCTCCAAACAAAACCTTCGCTACTTTCTGCTATGGTATTTACAGTGTCCAGATTATCATAGAACTCTTTCATAATTGGGTCGTTGATATTTACGCCCTTCATTCTAGCAATATTGATTTCGGCAATTTGATATTTACTCATAAATGAATTAAAATGATTTTGGAATGGATTAAATTGTAAAATTCATAGACGGTTCGATTTGTTCGACAAGGGCAAATCGAATGACAGATAAAAACGTTCTCAATCTTTTTGGGATTAAAATCATTTATCAAAACTTCCACTTGCCTTTCAGAACAAGTGGAAGAGCAACGGTAATCAACCAAAATATACGCAAATAAATGATTGGAAAAATATGTGTTAAAGTATTTTATGAATATCGTATAGTCTTTTGAGCTCCTTTAAGATTAACAGATATACAAATGTTGTGAATTAATTCACTTGATATGTAGATGATGCCTTTTGTTTAAAAATACAGAAACGAATAGCTATTTGCAAGAACTTTATTTTACTAAAATAAATAAAAGCTAAGGAAAACTAAATATTTATGTTGAAGTGAAAAATATTTGGTTAAATGATGAATTATAATTACGTTTGTGTAATACATATACCTTTTTCCTAATCCTTCTTTATAGTCAACTCAATATTTTTTAGTATTGAAATGTTATTGTACCCATAATATTTCAATTGAAATTGCTATCAGCTATTTACTGAAAATTACTAAATCAACCTTTGTATCATATTTAACTATCACTCACAATGCCATTAAATACAATTATTCCAATCAGTTCAGATGGGTTTTATCACCCTGCATCTGAAAGTGAAGTAATTTCACTGGTAAAATATGCCTATGATAACAATTTGCAAATCCGTTGTCGAGGGGCATCTCACTCTATCGCTAGGGCCATCTATACAGACCCTGGGCCGGGAGAATTACCTGTACCCGACAAAGTTTCTGAAGAAAATCCGCCCAAAGGCCCCAACCTGAACCTTATTTTTGATAATTTGATGAGTCTGACTTGGATTGATAACGAAAAAGGAATTATTGAGGTAGATGCAGGTATTCACCTTGGTTATGACCCCATGGACCCAACAGGAGCATCAACCTTAGCCAATAGTTTATTGTATCAAACTTTTCTAAAAGGCTGGACATTAAGTGATTTAGGCGGTATTACCCATCAAACAGTATCAGGATTTCTGTCAACCGGCTCAGCAGGTGGAACAACGATGTACACTATCGAAGAAAACCTGTTAGCATTCAGGGTAATAGATGGACAAGGGAATGCTGAATGGGTAGAAAAAGATAGTGATTTATTTAACGCCTTAGGTGTTTCCTTGGGTTTATTAGGTGTTATTGTAAAAGTGAGAATGCAATTAGTACCTTTCTTTAATATTTATGGACAACAGATAACCACTAAAACAACCTACGAAGAATGTCCAATAGATTTGTTTGGTGATGGCAATGCCACAAAGCCTAATTATCAACAATATCTTGAAAAAACACCTTATTCTAGAATGCTATGGTGGCCCCAAAAAGGCGTAGATAGAGTAGTAATGTGGCAGGCTATTCGGGGAATAAACCCTCCTGTATTTTACCCAGCTCCTTATGAAGAATTTGCTGATACCAATCTGTTAACCCAAATTGAACAGTTGGGGGCGTCAGTAATGTTTACAACATTAGGAAACAATGGTTTCTTGAAAACTTGGAAAAAACTGCAACCAAGCTTCAAGGCATTCTATAACAGTATTAAGTCTGGTATATTAGCTGTGTTATTAACAGTCATTCTATACATTATCTTGTTTCCAATTACTTTGTTTTTTAGCATTTTTAAAGGTGTTTTGTGGCTATTATTCCCAACAATCATCAATTTACTTCAACCACTGACTAAGGATGGTAAGGCTATGTTATTTATGGATTATATGTGGCGAAGTTTACCGATGGATAACGAGGCTGGTGATATACTGATGGGAACAGAATTTACAGAATTGTGGATTCCGATTGAGAAAACAAAAGAGGTAATGAACCTACTGAAAGATTTTTTTGAGCATGATGGCAGAAAAGCCACTGGAACGTATAGTACTGAAATATACGCAGGTAAAGCTAGTAATTTTTGGTTGAGCCCTTCTTATAATAGAGATGTTATTAGGGTAGATGTTTTTTGGTATGCCTCAAATGAAGGAAATCCATCTGTAAAAGGAGGGTTTTATGAACAATACTGGGAACTTTTCGAGAAAAATAATATTCCATTTAGGCTACACTGGGGAAAATTTGCACCTAGCTATGATTATAAACATTGGGCAGAATATCTAAAAAGTCAGACACCAAAATGGGATGATTTCTTAATGCTACGCCAACAACGTGACCCTAAAAATATCTTTTTTACTGATTATTTTAAATTACGTTTTTTAGGAGAAAAGTAGTTAATACAAGTAAGGTTTGTTAAAGAGGGCTTTAAGAATGTAAGTGCTTACACTTAATTCTTAAAGCCCTCTCTTTTTTTAAGCGTCTAGTCTTTCAGTCTTCAAATCCAGAAAAAACTATTTTAACAAAAGGATATTCCGCCCTTGTTGGTGAATTAACACCAACATTTACTTTTGTTTACTATTAAAGCTATTCGATTTGTTCCGCAAGAGCAAATCGAATGACAAATAAAAACGTTCTCTATCTCTTTAGGATTAAAATCCTTTTTATCAAAACTTCCACTTGCCTTTCAGAACAAGTGGAAGAACATTAAGAAAAATACCTCTATCTTTAAGTCTTGTGTCCTAAAGTCTCCAATTACTACAAATTTTCCTCTAAAACAGCCGTTTTAACATTGTCGTCAGAATGCCTATCTATCAGCTTATTAATAGGGTCGATTCCTGCTTTTTTAGGCTTTTCTTTTACAATTATTTTAAAGGTGTTGTCTTTTTTAGATACTTTATATTTTTGGATATAAAGCAATTTGTCTTTACCATCTTTGTCTTCTCCATACACACCTACGTCAATCCAATCGTTCAGGGTAATAGGTTTTTCATTACCAGAACTATCTGCCCTGAATTTTTCTGAAATGGCTTTGATGCTTACTTCATAAGTTTTGTTTGGTAATACTTTGTAGGTCACTTTATCGGTTTTGTTCTCATACAAAGTAATGGTTTCAAACATATCATGAATGATGTATTTTAATGAATCTGGCGTTTCGGCTTTGAAATACTTTAGCAAATCCTGACTAGTAGGATAACGTTTGTATTTACCATCAGAACTTGGATATTTCCAATCTGCTAAGAAATCATGCAATGCTTTATTTACTTTATCTTCACCGATATAATCTTGTAAAGCAAACATCACTACTGACCCCTTGTTATAATGAATATATCCCTGACTTTCTACCAAGGCTAAGGGCTGCTCTTTTTTACTTTCTCTTGCACGTCCGCTCAGGTATTTATCCAATTCATATTTCAAGAACTTTTGCATTAATTCAGGTTTGATAGCGTGTTTCATCACCATTAAAGCTGAGTATTGCGCTTGTGTTTCTGAAAGCATCGCATTTCCCTTTACCTTCGCTTCGGCTACCTGATGTCCCCACCATTGGTGTCCTAATTCATGGGCAGTTACATAAAATGGCATATCCAAATCTTTTTCTGGGTCGTTGATTTTCTGGATAAAACCAATTCCTTCTGAAAATGGAACGGTATTGGCAAACGACTGAGCAAAAGAAGCATAGCGTGGAAACTCCATGATTCTCATTTGGCGATATTGATAAGGGGCAAAGTTTTTATCAAAATAGTCGAATGAAGCTTTCATAGAGGCCATCATTTTGTCAAGGTTATATTCATGCCCTTTGTTGTAGTAAATTTCTAAGTCTACATTCTTCCATTTATCATGCTTAATCTGATAATCAGCAGAGATAATAGAATAGAAATTAACCATCGGCACATCCATTTTATAATGGAAATACTTGCGGTTTTGCTTCTCCCAAGTTTTTTGTAAGTAACCAGGAGCAATAGCCGTTTGGTCTTTACTTGTGCCTATTACCATTTCAAAACGGATATAGTCTGAATCATCACCAAACAAACTTTGTGAAAGTCCGATTGGATTATTCTGTTCCATCATGCGTTCTTTTTCAGGCAATTTGTATTTTTTACGAGTATCGTCATCACCTATTTCAAAGCCATCACTATAGCCCAAAGAAGGCAAATAGCCATTATTGAAAAAAGTACCGTTATAGACGATATCAGTATTAGAGCCTTTGGCAACAAAACCTTTTGTTTCATAGATAGTTTTAAAGCTCATCTTAACAGAATCGCCAGAAGCCAACGGTTTATTTAATTGATAAATAGTGAATCCAAAATCATCGTAGGTCTTTTTAATTTTTGCACCTCCTTCAAATTTTAAATATTCAATTTTCATGTTATGCTGAATATCATTTTGGATATAAATATCATTCAGGGTTTTAGCTGTTTTATTTTTTAACCAAAAATAACCTTCGGCAGTAAAATCACGCTTTTCAGGATAAATCTCAACGTTTAAATTAACATCTACAATACGAGGTTGAGGAGCATTGTCAAATGGCTTTTTCAAGGTTTTTTCATAATCTGCCTGTATTTTATCTTGATCTTCCTTGGTAACATACTTATTCAATTTGTTGGTATTATAATATATATACGCCCCCGTGGCAACGAAGGTTATCAGTACCGTGATACCAAAAGTAAGTACAGGTTTACTTAAACGAAGCTTGCCAATTTTCAAACGTGTTTGCATCAAAACCTCTGTTCCTCTTACACTTAACAAAACGGATAGGATAAAAAGTATGCCCACAAAAGCCAGCCAGTAGAGTTTCATCCATGAAAATGACGATACAAAATGCCCGTATTTATTCATATCAGAATAGCTTCCTAAACTACCACTATTGAATGAAAACAGAGGGTGTTCGATACCAGCGCCACTCATAAACAAGTTGATGATAAAGAAAACAAACATCAGGGCAAAACCAACTAGTTTGTTATTGGCAATGGTTTGAATAAAGAAAGAGAGTAAAGTAAAGGCAGTCAGAAAGATTAACTCGTCGGTAAATAGGGTTTCGAAATAGAGTGACAATTCAAAATTGAAATAGCCATGTGCTACTTGAACACATACCCCGAAGAAAACTAAGCAGAACAGCAAACCTATATAGATGACAATTAAGCCTAAAAATTTTGAAAATAGTCCCACCCAATCTGGCACGGGTAATGCATCTATAATTAAATTAATATTCACTGTTCTTTCACGCCAGATTAACTCGCCTGAGTAAAAAACAACGATGATTAAAAAGAACAAATCGAACTCCCCTAAAAAGCCTAATACATTGGCTGTAATAGGGTAGGAGCTTGTTCCGTACATTTCACCGAAATAAAATGAGTTGATGGTTAAATCTGTAAACCCAACAAAAACGATAGCAATGAATGGGATTTCTTTAACAACCATTTTCGCATAAAAAATTGATTGCTCCCATAGCTGAATAAGATTCGCTGAAAAATTAGTGAATTGATGTACCACTGGAATCAATACGTTTTCTGGTTTAATAGTCAATGGTGTTTCTTTTACTACTTTCTTTTTCTTGAGCCATGAAGACGTAACCACATTGAAACTAAAAGCATAATAGGTAATGACTAATATAAGTACCCCGATACTGCACCAAAGTACACGATTCCATAGCATCATGCCTTCCAGAGGAATCAACAGATTATTTTTCTGAGCGGGTGTCCAATATTGTGTATAAATCTGGAAAGTCCTTACCGCAAATGGGTCAATTAATGATGCGAGGTCTTTGTTCTCCAAATCTTGGGTAATCGTACCCGTTATTTCATACAAGACAAATAGAATAATACCTTGTGTATAAATTACCAAGGGCTTTCTGCTCAATGTTCCTGCGGCAAAATAGATGGTAGCTTGAATGAAAAGATTGGTGATACCATAAAAGATAAATGGCTGAAAATAATGCCAAATATCAAATGGATGCATTACTTTTTCCTTCCAAGATGGGTCCCAAGGTAAAAATTTACCAATTGAAAAACCTAGCATAAAGGCCATCCAAATAGATGAATATATCAGCACCATCACAAAGAATGAACCCCAGAATCTACCCATCAAATAATCAAATTTAGACATGGTAGTGGTAAACATCAATGATTCGGTTTTGTGTTCAAAATCACGCAAAACTGCTACGCCCATCACTGCCGAACTGATAAAAGTTACGGCGAAAGTCATGATGATTGTCATGAATGATAAGGAGTATGGAGAATTGGCTTGTAATTGTCCACCAGCGGCACTCCCTATTGTTACATACTTTGACGTAGCAGCTGCGAAACACAACATGAATAATATCAAAAAATATAAATAAGTAGCTGCTCTATTCTTTCGATAGCTAAATTCAAAACGTAAAATCTCTAAAAACATCGTATTATCGGTTTAGGCATTAGCAAAAATTTTCGTGAAATAAACATCTTCCAAATCTCCTTGAACAGCATCAAAAGAGCCGTCTGGATTGTTATCCGCTAAAACGTGTATCACCGGTGACCCTCCAATCAGTTTGTCGGAAATCAAGGTATAGTTTTTCTTGTATTCCTCTAATTCAACCTTTTGAATACGCTTACGCCATATTTTTCCTTCTATTTCTTTGATGGCATCAAACGGATTTCCTTTATAAAGTACTTGCCCTTTGTTGAATACCGCCATGTCCTGACACAACTCTTTTACATCGTCAACAATATGGGTAGAAAGTATCACAATGGTATTTTCGCCTAATTCCGATAGAAGATTTAAAAAACGGTTACGTTCGGCGGGGTCAAGTCCTGCGGTGGGTTCATCCACAATAATCAATTTAGGATTTGCTAGCAAGGCCTGAGCAATGCCAAAGCGTTGTTTCATACCACCTGAGTAACCACCCAAATTCTTTTTGCGTGCCTCCCAAAGATTGGTTTTTTGAAGTAATGATTCTACCAATTCTTTGCGTTCTTTGGCATTGGTAATGCCTTTTAATACGGCCAGATGGTTTAATAGCGTAATGGCATCTACTTTTGGATATACTCCAAATTCTTGTGGTAAATACCCCAATGTTTTACGTACTTCCTCTTTTTGTTTTAATACGTCAATATCGCCTAATGTTATTGTGCCTGTATCGGCTTCTTGGAGTGTTGCTATGGTTCGCATCAAAGACGATTTACCAGCTCCATTTGGGCCTAATAAACCAAACATGCCTTGATTGATTGTTAAATTTACGTTTTGGAGCGCTTGAACGCCGTTAGAATAGGTCTTATTCAGGTTTGTAATCGTTAGTTGCATAAAGTTTGAAGTTTATTTTTATACAAATTAACATTTTACCTTCATTTATTTTTTTAGAATGTGATGAAAACATTGAGGATTAGATAAATGGCAAAAAAAACAAAGCAACAGAAGCGAACCTCTATTGCTTTGCTTGCAACGAATATTTATTGAAAAATCCTATTTTGCTTTGGGTTGAAAAAAGTTCATCCCTAAATACAACAGAAATGAAAAAGTACAAATCCAAAGTCCGCAGGCTTCTCTGGCTAATTCTTGATTAATGGTTTTCATCGATAAGCCTCCACCTTCAGAGAAAAAACCTTCCCAAGAGGTCATTTGAAACCACGTATTTAATCCTGCTACAAAAGACATAATGGTTACGACTACTAGCAATTCAGGGTTGCTTTTGCCTTGATATGCTTTTAATGAACAATAGGCAGCCACTAAGTAAATCGGAATCCAAAGTACAGGGTCAGGGTCGTTATATTGCCAGCCTGCAAACAATAAGAAAATCATGGTAAAAACTATGCCGAGGTATTTCATTTTTTTGAGTTATGATTTGTGAGTGATGAGTTTTTTGAGTTTCGAGTGCTGAGTGAAGAGTTTTGAGTTAATAAATGTGCTTGCCTAGTATAGCTTGCCTGCAAGTACTTAAATCTCATTGCTTAATACTCAAAGCTTATAGCTAAATTATAGCTTACAGCTAAAAAATTATTTGCAAAACGTCTCAATCGCCTGTTTAGCATCAGTATAACCCAAACGGCTTGCCATTTTAAAACTCAAACAACTGTCATCTGAGTTCCCTCGTTTTTGTTGAACTACGCCCAAACCATAATATGCTTTGGCAAATTTATTGTCGGCTTTTACCGCATTCGTAAAATCTTCTAAAGATTTATCTAATTCACCCAATTGGAAGTAGATATTCCCACGATTATACAATGCATTGGTTTCCTTTGGGTCTAGCTGAATAGCTTTATCGAAATCTACAATGGCTTCTTCTGTTTTATGTAAAGCTGCTAAAATAATACCTCTCTTTACATACAATTCGGCAGTATCTGGCTGTATGAAAATGGCTTTGCTACAATCTTCAAAAGCTCCATCCCAATCCGACTTTTCCATTTTTACTGAAGCCCTATTAAAGTAGGGTTGATAATTGTTGGGGTCTAGTTTAATGGCTTGTTCGTAATCTAGTAAGGCTGTCGTAAAATCTTTCAATTCAAAATTGGCAGCACCACGCATGTTAAAAGCTTTGGCATTGGCAGGGTCTTTGTCGATAGCCTGATTCAAGTATTCTATGGCTTCTCTTGGCTTACCTTGTTTCAATTGTTCTTTCGCTTTTTCTAAAAAAGCATCTGCTGACCCCGTACAATTCACTAAAAAAAAGCAAAAAGAGGCTAAAAAGAGAAAAAATGTAAATTTTTTTAAAATATTTTTTAGTGTCATAATGTTGAGTTAATTAACTGTAAATCAAAAGGTCATCCTATAAATCAGTCAAGGTTGACTAGATTTTATCAGAAAACTTTCCTCAAAGTTGCGGTGAAGGTTTTGAAAAAACAACTAAACCTGCCATCTTTGTGACGGCAAATTACCAGCTCCCTCCGAATCCCCCAGGTCTTGACCGAAGCAAGGGTAGGCAGGTTGTAGCGGTGAATTTGCCTTTTTTTGTTTTATGTCCATCCAATTCTCTTCAACAATCTTCATATTAAATATCTTTTAAAATAGTAAAGCAAAAACAACTGTTCTATACTGTTATAATTTTTATTAAATAATTCTCTGCATTCTCAAATGCTTTTCCTAATTTTGTGACAAGTATTAATGATAGATTGAAGACGGCGTAATTCCATTTGAAATATCCTTTCCATTTTCATATAGCGTTAAATTAACATAATTCTCAAAAAACATATCAACATGAAATTTTTTATTGACACAGCCAATCTCAAAGAAATCCAAGAAGCTCAGGATTTAGGTGTATTAGACGGAGTAACTACCAACCCATCTTTAATGGCAAAAGAAGGAATCAGCGGTAAAAACAACGTTCTAAAGCATTATAAAGCAATTTGTGATATTGTGGAAGGTGATGTTTCTGCGGAAGTAATTGCAACTGATTTTGAAGGAATGGTTCGTGAGGGAGAAGAATTAGCAGAATTAGACGAGAAAATCGTAGTGAAAATTCCGATTACTAAAGACGGCGTAAAAGCACTTAAATATTTCTCAGAAAAAGGAATTAAAACAAACTGTACATTGATTTTCTCTGCTGGTCAAGCGTTATTGGCAGCCAAAGCAGGAGCTTCTTATGTTTCTCCATTTATTGGTCGTTTAGATGATATTTCATTTGATGGTATCCAATTAATTGAGCAAATCCGTACAATTTATGATAACTATGGTTTTGATACTGAAATCTTAGCGGCATCTGTACGTAATCCAATACATATTATCAGATGTGCTGAAATCGGTGCTGATGTAATGACTGGTCCGCTTTCTGCGATGTTAGCATTATTAAACCACCCATTAACTGATAGTGGTTTAGCAAAATTCTTAGCTGACCATGCTAAGACTAATGCTTAGTAGCTATAGGTTATAAGCTTTGAGCCTTGAGCAATGAGTTTTTTAGCTTTCGGATGTCAGCCTTCGGCTATCGGTATTATAAATAACAATAAAAAAGCTCTTCAAACACTAAAGTTTGAAGAGCTTTTTTATTTGGGCTTTCGAACATTGGCTTTCGGTCTTCAGCTTTCGGATATCAGCAATCAGCTTTTAAAAATGAAGATCACAAAGGCTGACAGCTGAAATCCGAAAGCTCATTGCTCAAAGCTCACATCTCAAAGCAAAAAAAGATATCCGAAATCTGAAAGCAAAAAAGCTCATTGCTCAAGGCTCACATCTCAAAGCTGAAAAAACTAATTTATCGGTACTAACACTTTTATACTCATATTTCTGCCCATGTTATAAACCCCACGATTACCTGTAGTCTGATTAACGTCTAAATATTTCAATCTACTTTGATGGCTCTGATAAGCATTATCCAGTAGGTTATTAATATTTAGATAGATAGCGAACAAGGCTTTCTTTTTTTGATTGGTAACGGTGGCACCCGTGCCAATATTAATAAGAGAATAAGCAGGTGTTTTTGTTTCAGTATTATAAGCCAACAGTGCATTGTTTTGCTGTTGATTATGTTCTAATTCTACAGAGAAGTAAGCACCTCTTAAATGTTTTCCCCAATTATTTTTAGTTAATTTAATGTTACTTAGCCATCTTGGCGGAGGCATAAAAGGCAGGTATTTAGCAGAATCGGTTTTTGCTGAAAGGTTTACCCCATTCACAGAAGAGTAGCTTTGGGTAATACTAAACCATCGTGCTGAGGCAGGGTTATAAGTAACCACAGCTTCCATGCCCAATAGACGAGCGTTGCCTTGCTGATAACGAAAAACAGGCACGCCATTGATCATAGAATCTTTTCCTGTAATATTCTGAACACGCTCTGAAAAGGTATAATGATTGATGCGATTACTGAACAGATTAACATCAATGTATAGCGAACTATTTTCAAAAGTAAGTCCTAAATCATTTTGCAAGGATACTTCCGACTGTTGATTGATATTGCCGATTTCATAGCGAAAAGTACCTGCGTGTTCGCCATTTGAGGATATTTCGGGTACAGAGGGTGCTCTGAAACCACGAGCAATATTAGTTTTTACCGATAATAAATCGTTGATTTTGTAAACAGCACCAAAGCTTCCTGTGGCGTTTTGAAATGTCTTGTTAAAACCTGCAAAACGTTCAGTAGTATTAGCAGAAGGTTTGGTTTGAAATTTTCCTTCTGTATCAATATATAGTTTATGAATATCCAACTGGCGGAGGTCAAACCTGAGACCTCCACTGATGAATAATCTGTTGATTTTCTTTTTTGCAAAAGCAAATACACCATTATCTAACAAATTAAAATCAGGATACAATGTTTCATTTCCACGATTGTTCATCGTTTGAGCCATTCCATTAGTACCAATCGTGATTTCAAGATTGTTTTTCTCTGCCAGATTAAACCTAGCATCATAATAAAGTGTCTGCAAGAAAAAATATAAATCAGCCTCAAAAGGTTTCAGTACATTACCATATTCTTGTCGGTGATTCTGAGAATAAGCCAAGTTTAAGCTGAAAGTATTTCTCCCCAACATTAGATAATTGTTCCAAGATACTTTGTAGTTAATTAATGACTGCGAATTGGAGGGATTGATAGCAGGATTTTTTAATTCTTCTTCCGATACTCTTTCGGTTGTTGCTTTCCCGTTGATTAATACCTGCTTAGTAAAGTATCCTTGGGCATCTCTCATGCCATCAATGATATTAATGTCTTGTCCAAACTTTGAAAAATAAATCCTCGAAAAGCCCCATTTCTTATTCAATCCTATCATACCAGAATAATCAAGCTCTCTGAATTTAGAGCCATATACCAATCCATCATAAGGATTCTGATAATTCCCTGCATTTTTATTGCTCAATCGTCCCGTCCAGACCAAACCATTTTTATTTCCACCCAGATTCACAGAAAATCCGTGCAAGCCGTTATTTGTTTGATAATTATATAAAACACTTCCATTAATTTTTTCTGATTCAGTTGGAGTAGGTGAAATCACAGAAATAACCCCACCTAAACCATCAGAACCATACATTAATGACCCTGCTCCACGAATGATTTCGTATCGTTCTATTGAAAACTCATCAATATGTAAGCTGTGTTCTTCGCCCCACTGGTTGTCTTCTTGACGAACGCCATCATGTACCGTGATTACTCTATTGAAACCCAATCCACGAATAATGGGCTTTGATAGGGTAGGCCCTGTCATAATTTGTGATACCCCAGGCAATTTTACAATGGCATCCACCAAGTTGGTTGAAGTACTTTGTAGCCATTGAGCCCTAGAAAGTGCAGCAATGGGTACTGGACTTTCTTTGACCAATGTTTTTATGCCTGCGCCTGTCACTACTACTTCTTCTAATGATGTAGCAGCATTTTCCATGACAAAGTTCTGATTAATCGTATGCTGGATTTTTATTTTTTGAGTAATGGTCTTTAATGAAATATAACTTACTTGAATTGTAAAATCGCCCTTCGGTAAGTTTTTGATTTGATAAAAGCCATTTACGTCAGAATTCGTCCCTGTTCTTAATTCGGGAATATAAATGTTCGCACCAATGACTGCTTCGTCGCTTTCGCCGATGGTTACTTTCCCTGAAATTACATTTTGACTGTATGTCTTGGTGAAAACAAAACTAGCCATCATTAAATAAAATATCGGTTTGGAGATATTTTTCATTTTGTGTTTCTAATTAATAATTTAGATTAGTCTAAAAATTATTCAAATATAAAGCATAAAAATTAATTAGCTAATGTAAAATAATAAAAATGTTGATAATTTCTGAAAAATAGTAAAGTAACTGACTTGTAAATCAGGTGATTAATGTTTGGCAAAATTTATGGTTGATAAATAAGATACTAGTAGAAGTATTTGAAAACGACATACACCAAGCTGTGAAATAGCTAAGGGATGTTGATTATACGATGTCAGGAGATGTTTGTGAGTGGAAGATTATCGTAAATAAGGAGACTAACACACAAAAAAATAGTTAAGTGTTATTATTTTGTCAGTATATTTGAAAAAATAACATAGCAAGCAAAAAATGTTTACATCAGAACCCGTAATTGTCATTGAGAGTGCATTTGTATATCAAAACGAACGCATAGTTTTAAGCGACGTTAACTTTAGTATCAACAAAGGAGAGTTTGTTTTTTTGATAGGAAGAACAGGAAGTGGAAAAAGTTCTTTGCTAAAAACATTATATGCTGATCTTTGGCTACAACAAGGTAAAGCCAAAGTGGCAGGGTTTATTATTGAAAAATTAAAGTTAGCCGACCGCCCTTTTCTTAGGCGAAAAATTGGGGTTGTATTTCAGGATTTCCAATTGTTTATGGATAGAAATGTTCAGGAAAACTTAATGTGGGTTTTGGAGGCAACAGGCTGGAGTGATAGTGCAAAAATGAAAGCAAGAGTTGCTGAAGTATTAATGCAAGTAGGTATGTCAACGTCTCGTGATAAAATGCCACACCAACTTTCGGGAGGGGAACAACAACGAGTAGTAATAGCCCGCGCTTTATTGAACGAACCGCAAATACTTTTTGCAGATGAGCCAACAGGAAACCTAGACCCTGAAGTTTCGGGACAAATCCTAGAGCTTTTTCATGAAATTAACAAAGCTGGCACCGCTATTTTAATGGCAACACATGACTTTGATATGATACGCAAGTTCCCTGCGAGAATCTTGAAATGTGAAAACGGACAAGTAAAAGAGCAATAGCAAGGAACGATTGGGAGAAAATAATAATGTTTTACCTTGAAGTACCATTTTTTTTAACACACTTAATATCTCAACCTATGAAAAAATTATTTTTATGTTTCACATTTCTATGTTTCTCCAGTAATATTTTTGCTCAATTTAGTAAAAAACACGAGCCTTTTGCCCATACTTTTTCTATTGTAGCCCGTGATAGTAAAACGGGCGAGATGGCCATTGGGGTACAAAGCCACTGGTTTAGCGTTGGTACTGCCGTTTCGTGGGGACAGGCAGGCGTTGGAGTGATTGCTACACAGAGTTTTGTCAATAAATCATTTGGAATAAGAGGATTGGCACTGTTAAAAAGTGGGAAAACGGCACAAGAAGCTTTGGATATTCTTTTGTCAAATGATGGAGGGAAAGACGTTCGTCAGGTAGGAATCGTTGATGCCAAAGGTAATGTAGCCGTACATACTGGTAAAAGTTGTGTAGATTTTGCGGGGCATATTAAAGGAACTAATTATTCTGTTCAGAGTAATATGATGCTTAATAATAAAGTACCATCGGCTATGTCGAAAGCTTTTCAAGATAATTGGAGGTTACCTTTGGCTGAAAGAGTATTGAAAGCATTGGAAGCTGGACAAGCAGTAGGAGGGGACATCAGAGGAAAACAATCGGCGGCTTTATTAGTTGTGAAGGGTACTTCTACTAACAAACCGTGGGATGAAGACCATCTGGTAGATTTAAGAGTAGATGACCACCAGTCTCCCTTAATAGAACTTGCCAGACTGCTAAAAATTAGGAGAGCATACGACCACATGGATGCTGGCGATTTAGCCACAGAAACCAGCAATATGAAAAAAGCCATGGAGGAATATAGCGCTGCCATGAAGCTTTTGCCCAATAATATCGAAATGCAATATTGGACAGCCATTACAATGGCCAACAATAAGAGCATCATCAAGGCATCTGAAATGCTTCAGAAAATATATGCTAAAGAACCTAATTGGCGAGAAATGACAAAGCGATTACCCAAAGTAGGTATATTAAAGGTGTCGGACTTGGATTTGAAAGAATTAACTAAATAAGTTTATTTAACTAAAATTAACACAAAATACAGCAATAAAAAGGCTGTATTTTACATTTTAAAAAGTACAGTACGGATTGTAGTACTTGAAAACAATCAATTTTATTATGCAATATTCAATTCTGTGGGCAGACGACGAAATCGATTTGCTTAAACCATATATTATGTTTTTGACCCAAAAAGGGTATGATGTTACACCTGTAAATTCTGGCGCGGATGCTTTAGAGGAGGTAGAAAAAAAGAAATTTGATGTAGTATTTCTCGACGAAAATATGCCCGGTATGACTGGCCTAGAGGTACTTCCAAAAATAAAGCAATTGAAGCCTAATTTGCCGGTTGTGATGATTACTAAGTCGGAAGAGGAGGATATTATGGAAGAGGCAATTGGTTCTAAAATTGCTGATTATTTAATTAAACCATTGAATCCTAATCAGATACTACTTTCTGTAAAGAAAATTTTAGATAAAAAACGCCTTGAAGAAGAGAAAACCAATTTGTCTTATCAGCAAGAGTTCCGTCAGTTAGCGATGCGCTATCAAGACAGAATGGATCATGCAGAATGGGCAGATGTTTATAAGAAATTGCTTTTCTGGGAATTGGAAATCGACAGGACTGAAAACAAATCGATGGCAGAGGTAATGAACATGCAGAAGTCGGAAGCTAATGCTAATTTCTCAAGATTTATTACCGATAACTATGAGCATTGGTTGAATGAACCCAAAGGAAATAATCCTATTCTTTCACATCAATTGATGAGGAAAAAGGTTTTCCCATTGCTCAGAGAAGACTCTCCTCTTTTCTTTGTGTTGATAGATAACTTGCGTTTTGACCAATGGAAGGTATTAGAAGGATTAATTCAAGATTATTTTTCGGTAGAAGAAGAATCAACATATTACTCTATTTTACCCACCACTACAGCTTATGCCAGAAACGCTATTTTCTCTGGTTTGATGCCATCTGAAATAGAAAAACAATATCCTAAACATTGGGTACAAGATATTGGGGATAACGAAGATGAAGAAGGGTTCAATCAGCACGAAGAATTTTTCTTCCAAGAACAAATTCGTAAGAGTAGAATGCCTTTTGCTGTAAAGTCATCTTATCACAAAATCATTCACAACAACCAAGGGAAAAGTTTGGTTGAAAATTTCTCAAAGCTACTTCAGAATCATTTGAATGTAGTAGTTTACAACTTTGTAGATATGTTGTCGCATGCGAGAACTGACATGGCAATGATTAAAGAACTGGCACCAGATGAGTCAGGATATAGAAGTTTGACGGCAAGTTGGTTTACCCATTCTCCTTTGTTTGATTTATTAAAGAAAATCTCTGATAAAAAAGGAAGATTAATCATCACAACTGACCACGGGATGATTAGGGTACAAAATCCAGTGAAGATTGTTGGCGACCGTTCTGTTAATACAAACTTACGTTATAAACAAGGTAGAAACTTAAACTGGGACGATGAAAACCATCTGTTGGTTTGTAGAAAACCAGAGCGTTTTTTCTTGCCAAAAGTAAATGTGTCTACAACGTATGTGTTTACTAAAGAAGATTATTTCTTCGCCTACCCGAACAATTACAATCATTACGTAAGTCATTATAGGAATACCTTTCAACATGGAGGAATATCATTAGAAGAATGTATTATTCCATTTGTGTATCTGACGGCAAAGTAAGTTATTAACTAAAAAGAGCTGTGGATGATTATTCCACAGCTCTTTTTTAGTTACGAAAATATTTTTCTCTGCGCTTCTTCCAAATCTTCAGGAATATCTATTCCAAAACTATCATAAGGCGTTATCGCAATAGTAATTCTAAAGCCGTTAGCAAGCCATCTTAGTTGTTCTAATGACTCCACTTTCTCCAACAGAGCAACAGGTAATTTCGTGATTTTCTTTAATACATCTACTCTGTAAGCATAAATACCGATATGCTTAAAGTAATCGTGGGCATTTAACCACTTATCTTTTTCGATGCCCCTTAAATAAGGAATAGTTTGTCGGGTAAAGTAAATTGCTTCGTTAAAATTATTGAAAATAACTTTAGGAGTATTAGGGTTAAATAAAGTAGCCTCGTCCTCAATACGTTTTACCAGTGTTGCTAACTCTGTTTTACTGGTCAGGCATTTAACTAAAATGTCAATTTGCTTGGGTTGGATAAAAGGCTCGTCGCCTTGAATATTGATTACATAATTATATCTTTGGAATTCTTTGCCCTCTTTTCTTCGGTCGGTTTTAGAAACGATTTGTAATGCTTCGAAACAACGATCAGTGCCGCTTGGATGTTTAGAGGAAGTCATCACTACTTCGCCCCCAAAACTTTTTACATGTTCTACAATTCTTTGATCGTCTGTAGCAACTACTACTTTTGAGAGCAGATTAGATTTTGAGGCTTGTTCATAAACACGTTGAATCATGGATTTTCCGTTAATATCCACCAAGGGCTTTCCCGGGAAACGTGTGGAAGCATAGCGAGCAGGAATAATACCTAATATTTTTAACACTGATAAATTGGATTAGAATGAAATTGCAAAAATATATGTTTAAACTTGTAATCGAAGATTCAAATTAAAACGTAAAATAACAATAAAATTTATGCTAAAAAAAATAGAGGAGGCTTTCGGGGGGAAAATTTGGAATACAGCCTTTTTTAATGATAAAATGGTGTTGGAAATAAGGGATGAAACTAGCCGACGAGTAAGCTTTTCTGCATTGGATTTAAAAACGGGCAAAATTTTATGGAAAGACTTCTCTCCTGAAAAATCGTGGTGGTTGGGTTTAGTAGGCATTTTTGGAAATCATTTAATCTTACACAAATATTCTGACCAACAAAAACCTGAACCTTTGGGAGTAATCGTTATCAACATTGATACTTGTGCAATTAAAGAAAAAATAGAGGATTGGATTTTCTTTAGTTGTGATGGCAATATTTTAGTGCTTTATCAGTTAGATGAAAGTAATATGCCAGTTTATCATAAAATTGCGATAGAAACAGCGCCATTTTATGATTTTGTTCCAGACCCAAACGAGCATTTGGTTAGGCATTATCCAGATTCAAGTCCATATTTTCCAACGATTTTTAGATTCCTCTACCAATTAATAAATATTGAAGCCCAAAATGGGGTAGATTATCTTGAAGTCAATGACAAAATTATAATTTCTTACTATATTTACAGAGGAAACCAATTCCAAAACTATTTATTAGTAACCAATAAAGAGAAACAAATTCTACTGCATGATTTTATTGCTGAAAGTGAGGGAATAGGAATAGATACCTTTTCAATAAAATCTAGCATTTTATTATATATTAAAAATCAAAATCAACTCATCGGATATGAAATATAACACTAAGTCCGTTGCTAAGATTGTCTCTATCTTTCTTTTGTCAGCAACATATACATCTGCTTTGGCAAAAGAAATTAGCCTAGATTCAGTTACAGTACGTAAAGAAGATGGAAAAACTTATGTAATTCATAAAGTAGAACCCAGACAAACGCTGTATTCTATTTTGAGGAAATACGGAAGTTCAATGTCTGAATTCAAAGCGGCAAACCCTGGAATATCAGAGAATATGAATATTGGGCAACAGATAAAAGTACCTTATAACAAAGCTACTACGTATACTGTTCCTGCAAGGACATCCGCTAATCATAATACTGCAATATTGACACCAGATCCACCAAAATCTGCCACACATACTGTAGAATATGGACAAGGGTTATATGGAATTGCGAACAAATACAAAATTTCAATTGCTGACATCAGAAGATGGAATAACTTAACGAGCGACCAATTAACAGCTGGACAAGTGCTGATTGTAGATGCAAAAGAATATGAACGAAGTAAAAGATACCCTGATAATCAAGTTAGGAGTGAGGTGCCCAAAACAGAAATTTATAAGTCAGTTGATGCGACAGAACATGCTAAAGTAACAGCAAAGGTAGAAGAACCTTTGCCTAATGATATAAAAACATCATCAGAAGTAGTAAGAACAGCATCAGGATATAGAAGAACTATCGAGACTGGATTGGCAGAATTAATTGACGTAGAAGATAACTCAGGTAAATATTTAGCATTGCATCGTTCGGCGGGAGTTGGAACTTTAATTAATGTAAAAAATGTTGCTAATGGGCAAAGTATCTGGGTAAAAGTAGTAGGAAAGTTGCCAGATTTAGGAAGCGATAAAGTAATTATTAAACTTTCACCAAGGGCTTTTGAAAAATTGAATCCTACTGAAAAAAGAATCAGAGCAGAGCTTAATTATATGACCCCATAAAAAATGCGCCGCAATAAAAGACAAATTACTTTTGGGCATATCGTGTTTAATGTTCTTTATGCATTAGCATTTCCTGCCATTTCAACTTTTGCTTTTTTATATACTGTTTTAGTATGGATTTTTTCTATCCCATCTAAAATTATCGCATTTGTTGCTTCAAGAATTAAATAAACGAATGGGAATGAATAAATTCATTCCCATTCGTTTATTTCCCCCTTTCAAAAATGATTAACTAGTGGACGAGCGTTCGAATCTCCCCGTTTCCACGTAAGTTTATATTCCCCTTTCAAAATGACTAACTACGTCGCAGATTTATTAGAAGAAAAATATTTAAAGTATAATCAGCCTAATTTTATTCCAAACGATCCAATTTCTATTCCGCATCTTTTTACTAGAAAAGAAGACATCGAAATCATGGGCTTCTGGTCAGCCGTATTAGCTTGGGGTCAAAGAAAAACCATTATCAATAAATGCAAAGAGTTGATAACATTGATGGATGGTAGCCCACATGATTTTATCATCAATCATCAAGATGCAGACCTCAAGCCGTTTTTGTCGTTTAAACACCGCACCTTCAATGATATTGATACTCTCTATTTTATCGCTTGGTTTCGTCACTATTACCAAAAATACGAATCTTTAGAAGAAGGCTTTCTGGTTGAATATACGTCATCAGAGCATACGAATGTCAAGCAGAACCTAATGTCTTTTCACGAGCTTTTCTTTAGTCTGGAAAATTATCCAGAAAGAACACGAAAGCACATTGCCACACCCCTGAAAAACTCTTCTTGTAAACGTCTGAATATGTTTTTGCGTTGGATGGTTCGTAAAGATAGTCATGGGGTTGATTTTGGAATTTGGCATCGCTTAGATACTTCAACACTTATTTGTCCTTGTGATGTACACGTAGAGAGAGTCGCCCGTAAATTAGGCTTAGTAGAAAGACCAAAACCAGATTGGCAAATGGCAGTTGAATTAACTGAAAATTTAAAATTGCTAGATGCCAAAGACCCTGTAAAATATGATTTTGCCTTGTTCGGTTTGGGAGTAGAAGGCGAAATGTAAAATACGTAGGAATGAGCATTTAGCTTTGAGCATTGAGTTTTTTAAAATAGTAAACAATAGCGTTAACAATATTTTTCAAGATGAAAATTATAAAAGAACAATTTGGGCGTTTTACAGAATACATTTTATCCAATCCTACAACAGGAGAATCAGTGAATATTTTGCCAGCATTCGGTGGGATAATCCGTAAAATGACCTTCCAGAAAGAAGGCAAATTTTTCAACGTAATCGTTGGGGCAGACACCGACGAGCAACTAGTAAATGAAATGACGGCTTACCCATCTGCACATTTGTTTCCTTGGGGGAATAGGGTACGAGATGGGAAATATACATTTGAAAATGCTAATCATCAATTACCGATTAATGAAGTAGGACTACATAATGCTATTCATGGATTTGTGGCTTTTGCAAATTTTGAAGTTGTTCAAGAAGAGGCAGACGATACTAAAGCAAGCATTGTAATACAGTTTGAATACAAAGGCAATCATGTTGGCTATCCTTTTCCTTTTGTGTTAGCGATAACCAATACGTTGTCAACAACTGAAGGATTTACGATTACGTATACCATCAAGAATACGGGTTATACAAAAATGCCAGTAGTATTAGGATGGCATCCGTATTTTAAAATAGCAGGTGAAACTGCCAACGATTGGCACATTGATTTTCCTGCAACAGAACAATCTATTCCTGACGAACAGATGATTTCTGTCAGTAAAAAACCTGTTGATTTTAGTGGAGGTATTGCCTTGAACAATCAAATCCTAGATGCTGTTTTTAGCGTTAAAAAAGCTGATAAAATTACGGCTATACTTCATTCTCCTAAACAGAATGTTGCTATCAATGTTTGGCAAGAAGGACTAGATAAACAATTTACTTTTATGGTTGTTTATATTCCACCAACACGCGATTGTGTGGCGATAGAGCCAATGACAGGCAATACCAATGCTTATAATTCTGGAGATGGCTTGCTGACTTTGTCAGCAGAGGAAACCTATCAAGTAAGCTGTGGCGTATTTTTATCATAATATAAACATGAGTCATCCCGAATTTCAAAATCATAAAAAAGCGGTCGAAAAACTAATTTAGACCGTTTTTTTATGATTGATGCCGCCTTTCGAATTCCTACTGTTTGAGCGAAGCGAGTCGGTTCGCCGATGCGATTAGGAATTCTTGATTTTCTTTTGCGGTCCGCCGCGCGGTTACTTTTCTTTCATCAAGGAAAGAAAAGTAAGGACTAGACGATAATAAATACAAAACCTCGAAACTTGTTTTTCTAAATAAAAAAAAGAAAGATTCATGTTTATATCCTTATTTTTTACGATGCTGTATTCTTTCATAAACCATCTGAATGATACCATCTTTCAAACCTAAATCAGGCACAAATATTTTTTTAGCCCCTGCACATTCCATTGCTGATAAATAGATTTGTGCTGCGGGAACAATTACATCTGCACGGTCTGCGTTTAATCGTAATTTATTGATTCTCTCTTCATAAGTAAACGACGCCACATAGTTTTTTAAGCGTATCAATTCTTCATAACTAATAGAAGTAGCATCTTGATGATTAGGAGAAATATTGAATAACTTGCTAATGTTTCCACCCGTACCTACGGCGGTAATATTAGCTGTTTTTACATCAATATTGCTTTCAATCCATCTGCGCATTTTATCCCAGTCGCCCTCTTTTTCCTTATGTTCTAACAGACGGACAGAGCCAATTTTAAAAGATTTTGAAGCGATTTTCTTTCTTTCAGAATAAATGTTTAACTCTGTCGAACCCCCACCTACGTCGATGTGCAAATAATTGGCATCATCCAAGGCTTGTACTACTACGTCGTTGATAAGTTCAGCTTCTTTAGCGCCTTCGATGATGTTGATTTTCATATCCAAAATTTTGTGGATACGGGTAATCACAGCTTCGGCATTTCCTGCTTCACGCATGGCAGAAGTAGCACAAATCATATAATCTTTTACTTCGTGTAAGTCTAATAAAAGTTTATAGGCATTTAATAATTTGAATATTCTTACCTCAGACTCAGGGCTGATTTCTCCGTCATTAAATACATCATGTCCCAAACGTAAAGCAAAACGAACGTATTCTACTTTTTTAAAACTTATTTTACCATCGTTTTCCAGCACTCTTGAGATTTGCATTCTGGCGGCATTCGAGCCGATGTCAATTGCGGCAATTTTCATGAATAATAATTTTGAATGATAATATTATAATTTGTTAAAGGTAAAGCCATTTCCTTCCTCCTCAAAATCAAGCTCTATATTTATTAAATACATCAAATGACGCTTGTCTATTAACACTTTCAAGTCATTGATTTCGTAAAGCTCATCGTGTTCTGTCATTTTGTCAAAGCCAATCAGATAAGTAGCACTACACGCTCCACCACGTAAACCAACTCTTAAAAAATAATTCTCAGGAATGCCTTTTATACCCAAAGCCCTGATTACCTCTGTTTTGGCAGTTTCAGTAATATTGATGGGAATAATTTTAGTATCTGTCATTGATTTTTAGCATTAATGAATAAGTAATAGTGATTGACTTGGAATAATACAGCTAAAAAGTACTTTCCAATTCCCTCAATTTACAGTCTTTAATATCGATTCCTTTATTAAAGGGTAATTTCATTGGGCAAAATTACTTATTTTTGAAGGATTATCGTGAATAATAAACCCCAACATCATGGAATTAGTTGCTGATTTAATAAAGGTTTTACTCCCCGCTGCTTTAGTTTTATGGGCTATGTATCTAACAGTCAGTTCTTTCTTGAAAAAAGAATTAGTACAAAAAGAATTAAATATTAAAGCTGAAACAGCCAAAACAATCCTGCCTATTCGTTTACAGGCCTACGAACGCATGGCTTTGTTCTTAGAAAGAATTTCGCCTAATAACTTGTTAATCCGTTTGTCGGGTAGAGTTGACACTGTTGCAGGGTTTCAACAATTGATGTTAGCTGAAATCAGAGAGGAGTTTTCGCATAACCTCGCTCAACAAGTATATTTGAGTGATGAGGCTTGGTTGAACATCAAAAATGCTATGAACGAAATAGTAGCATTGATTAATTTATCAGCCAAAGATATCGACCCAAATGCCCCTTCACTTGAGTTATCAAAACGTATTCTGGAAGTAGTACTTTCTAAAAATATTGCTCCATCAGACGATGCCCTAAAATTCTTAAAACAAGAAATGCGTAATAATTTTATGTAGGATTTAGCATCTACATTTGACGTTGTCTATCACTACATTAATTTCTTTTTCAACCAACGATTTAAGTGCTTGTCAATCCTGAACGTGTACAGATTACTAAGAGCAATCAATGTTAGAATAGTAATTAAAGTGAATGCCCAACCAAATGGTGAAAAATAGGCACCAAATGAATAGATGATTAAAACACCTGTATTTTCATGTATTAAATACAAGAAGTAGGAAGATTCACCAATATCGCTCACTATTTTATTTTCAAAAAAGGCAAGCTTATCTGGGAGATAGATAAATAAGAAAAACAATAAAAACATACCCCCATAGATTGCCTTTGTAGAAAAATTAACGCCTGAGTAAATAATAAATAATGAAAAAAATAGGAGGTAGATTTTAATATAAAGCGGCGTTTCTGCGTTGTTCTGCTTGTTTTTGAATAATGAATAAAACAAAACACCAATAGCAAAGAAAGGCAAATAAGTGATTAAATTGAATCCTTCTTGCATCCATTTTGAATAACTCATCAAAAAAGATGGGGTCAAACCAATACGTATTAAACCTGAAGAAAATAAATTAATATTTAATTTGGAATCATTGACAACGATGAAATTAACAACAACCAAAATAGTTGAAGTCAGCATGAAATTTTTAAGAAATCTCTCTTTATTGAAATAATAAATTGTACTAGACAGGAAATAAAATTGTAATTCAGGCCAAAGACTCCAATAAGAATCGTTTAAATAATGGAGTTCTACATTAAATCTACTGAATAGGTTATTCAATAAATTGGGTTGAATAAAAGTAAGGCTTGGTATGAAATTAACTATTTTATGACTGTTGTAAAATATATTATCAGTATCGAAAAGGTTGAAAATAATGTAGGTAATTACCGAAGCAATAATCATAGAAGGCAATAATCTCATTAATCTTTTCTTCCAAAAGGAACGAAAAAATGGCGTGTTATCAAGCGTGAAAAATATTACAAAACCACTGATGATAAAAAAGAACTCTACTCCTAAATAACCCCATCTGAAATAATCGTAATCATTATTGTAAGGATACAGTGAAACAGGATATAAAGGTGGTATTCTTCGTGAAAAATAGTGAAAAAGCATTACTGATAATATTGCCAATGCCCTAAAGCTATCCAATAAAGTGATTCGTGTTTTTATCATATTTTTTGATAGGTTACTTTACATAGTATATACAACTTGAAGTGTTTGCAAATTACACTATTCAAACTCAATTCTCCAAGTTTTCATAAATTGTATTTATTAAAGACACGACCTAGTTTGAAATGATTTATCCCTAAAACCAATCACTTAATTCAATGAAAAGTATCTATATTTTTAGTGGGCTAGGAGCGGATGAAAGAGTTTTTAAGAAGCTAGACTTTTCGGGTTATGAAATTACTTTTATTCGGTGGATAGCACCCAACAAAAATGAAACCATAGCACATTATGCACGTCGGCTGACCGAACAAATTAAGAGCAATCGCCCAATTTTGATAGGACTTTCATTTGGAGGAATGATGGCTACAGAAGTGGCAAAGTTGATAGACGTCGAAAAAATAATTATCATTGCTTCTGCTAAAACATACCAAGAAATTCCATTTTATTATCGCCTTGCAGGACTGTTAAAACTACATAGGCTTGTTCCCGCAGCGGTTTTGAAAACACCAAATATATTTAGTAATTGGCTTTTTGGAACGGATAATAGCGAAGATAAGGCTATATTAGCAAGTATTATGGTAGATACAGATCCAAAATTTTTAGTTTGGGCAATTGATAAAATAGTGAATTGGAAAAACGAAACTATTCACAAAAATTTAGTACATATTCATGGAACAGCGGATAAAATTTTGCCTTTTTACTTTGTGAAAAGTGATATAATCGTAAACGGAGGAGGGCATTTAATGACTTTAAATAAAGCGGAAGAACTGACTCAAAAAATTCGTGGTTTGATTTGAATATCCTTCTAGTTGTAGATTATACTAATAGCCAAAAGAAAAAAGAGTGTCTACTTATGTAGTATAAGGAGAGAATTTAGATTAGTCAACTTTTTAAAAGTTGACTAATCTGTAAAAAGGTGCCTACTCTGTAAAACATAATAACAAAATTACACCTTCAATTTAGTCTCCGCCTTAATTTCTGACATTACGAAAATACTATGAGTACTGCCAATGTTTTCCAAAGATGCTAATTTGTTCATCAGAAAACCTTGGTATTCACGCATATCGTGGACGATAATTTTTAACATAAAATCGTAATCTCCAGAGATATTATAACATTCCTGTACTTCATCAAGCTGAACAATTTCTTTGACAAATTTTGCCCCTGCTTCTTGCGCATGTTCCTTTAGGCGAATGCTACAAAAAACCATTAAATCTTTCTCAATTTTTTCACGATTTACCAACGCAACATAGCCCTTTATTACCCCTTCTTTTTCAAGTCTTCTTACACGTTCATAAACTGGGGTGGGGGATAAATTCAGTCTGCCCGACAATTCTTTGGTAGTCAGATGAGCATCTTCTTGCAAATGCTTTAAGATTTCTCTGTCTGTTGAGTCTAGTTTCATTTTGATGTGTTTGGGTGGTTTAAGTATTTACTAAGATAATTTATCCTTAAATTTTTAAATTAGGCTTTAAATTTAATGAATTTTATCCTATTCACTATTTAAAAGTAGAAATAATATCCAATTTGATTCAACAAAGCAAATGAATTATCTTTTTGGGATAACTTTGTGCCTAATTTATGTTATTTGGAAGAACACAAGTATTTTTGTATTTTATTATAAACGAAATCATCGATTTATTCAGTGTTTTTGCCGAATATTCATCTATATGTAAGTGTATAATATTGTGCCACGGAAAGATAAATAAGTAAATAAAGTTATAAGGCTATGGCTTATAGCTCATAAAAGATATGAACAATCCCAATATAAGAGAAATCTTGAAAAACAGAATCCTAGTGCTTGACGGTGCGATGGGTTCATTGATTCAAGAATATAAATTAAGTGATGCTGATTACCGTGGTGAAAAGTTTCGCAATTTCCCGCATGAAGTAAAGGGAAACAACGATATGCTTTCTATTACAAAGCCAGAAGTAATCAAAGAGATTCACGCCAAGTATTTTGAAGCTGGTGCTGACATTGCGGAAACAAATACCTTTTCAGGTACTTCTATTGCTATGGCTGATTACCACATGGAAGAATACGTGTATGAATTAAACTACGAATCAGCTAAAATTGCGCGTGAAGTAGCAGATTTGTACACAGCTAAAAACCCTAACAAACCTCGTTTTGTAGCAGGGTCTATTGGTCCTACAAACCGTACGCTTTCGCTTTCGCCTGATGTAAACGACCCTGGTTACAGAGCAGTTACTTTTGATGAATTAGTAGATGCATATTACGAACAAATACAAGGCTTAGTAGATGGCGGTGCGGATGTATTATTAGTAGAAACAATCTTCGATACTTTAAATGCTAAGGCGGCTTTATATGCGATAGATTTATTTCAGAATGATAAAAAGAACGGAACGATTCGTCCTTTAAAAAGTACTTCTATTCCCAAACAAAATAATCCTAAAGCCGTATTGGCTCATCCAGATACCAAAATACCTGTCATGGTTTCTGGAACAATTACGGATGCTTCGGGAAGAACGTTATCTGGACAAACTACTGAGGCTTTCTTGGCTTCTGTTTCACATATTGATTTACTTTCAGTAGGATTAAACTGTGCTTTAGGAGCCGATTTAATGCGTCCTTACGTACAGATTTTGGCTGATAAAGCACCGTTTATGGTTTCTGCCCATCCTAACGCTGGTTTACCCAATGAAATGGGTGAATACGACCAGTCGCCAGAGGAAATGGCAGTCATCGTTGAAGATTTCCTTCAACATGGCTTTATGAATATCATCGGTGGATGTTGCGGAACAACCCCTGCGCATATAAAAGCCATTGCAGAGGTAGCTGCTAAATATCCTCCACGACAATTACCTGAAGTACATAATCATCAGATTATCTCTGGTTTAGAGCCTTTGATTATCAAAGAAGATACCATGTTCGTGAATATTGGCGAGCGTTGTAACGTAACAGGGTCAAAGAAATTTGCTCGTTTGGTACGTGAAGGAAAATATGATGATGCCATTGCGGTAGCACGCGAACAAGTAGATGGTGGAGCACAGGTAATCGACGTAAACTTGGATGAAGGAATGATTGATGGGGTAGAAGCCATGAAAACATTCTTGAATTTATTGATGGCCGAACCAGACATTGCTAAATTGCCGATTATGATTGACTCCTCTAAATGGGAGGTAATCGAAGCAGGGCTGAAATGTGTGCAAGGGAAATCTATCGTAAACTCTATTTCCTTAAAAGAAGGAGAGAGTAAATTCAGAGAATCGGCCGAGAAAGTTAAACGTTATGGCGCTTCGGCAGTAGTAATGGCTTTTGATGAACAAGGTCAGGCAGATTCTTATGAAAGACGTATAGAAATTTGTAAACGTGCTTATGATATTTTGGTAGATGAAGTAGGTTTTCCTCCAGAAGACATTATTTTTGACCCAAATATCCTGACAGTAGCAACTGGTTTAGAAGAACATAATAACTATGCTGTCGACTTTATTAATGCTACACGATGGATAAAAGAAAACCTACCCTTCGCTAAAGTATCGGGTGGAGTATCCAATATCTCTTTCTCATTCCGTGGGAATGAGCCTGTTCGTGAGGCCATGCATACTGTCTTTTTGTACTATGCTATTAAGGCTGGTATGGATATGGGTATCGTAAATGCAGGTCAGTTGGGTGTTTATGACGACATTCCAAAAGATATGCTGGAGCTTTGTGAAGACGTATTGTTGAACCGCAGAGATGATGCTACCGAACGCTTGGTAACCTTTGCAGAAACGGTAAAATCAAAAGGGAAAGAACAAGTAATAGACAATGCTTGGAGAGATTTACCTGTATCAAAACGTTTAGAACACGCCTTAATTAAAGGTCTTACAGAATTTATTGACGTAGATGTAGAAGAAGCTCGACAGTCTGTAGAAAAGCCTTTGCATGTAATTGAAGGGCCATTGATGGATGGCATGAACGTAGTAGGAGATTTGTTTGGAGAAGGGAAAATGTTCTTACCACAAGTTGTAAAGTCAGCTCGTGTAATGAAAAAAGCCGTAGCCTACTTATTGCCGTTTATTGAAGCAGAAAAGCAAGATGGCGAAAGTTCTTCAGCAGGTAAAATTTTATTAGCCACTGTAAAAGGCGATGTACATGATATTGGTAAAAATATTGTAGGGGTAGTGTTGGGCTGTAATAATTACGAAATCATTGATTTGGGGGTAATGGTACCAACTGCCAAAATTTTGGATGAAGCCAGAAAACATAATGTTGATATCATCGGACTTTCGGGTTTGATTACGCCTTCGTTGGATGAAATGGTTGGGGTTGCCAAGGAAATGGAGCGTCAAGGCTTTAAAATGCCTTTGTTGATTGGTGGTGCTACTACTTCCAGAATCCATACCGCAGTGAAGATTGACCCTCATTATGCTGGACCAGTAATTCACGTATTGGATGCTTCTAAAAGTGTACCTGTGGCGGGTAGGTTAATGCAGAGTGAGCAGACCAATCAAGAGATTTTTGATGAAATCAAAGGACAGTATGCGCAGATGAGAATCGACCATGCTAGTCGCCAAAAAGATAAAAACTATGTGCCGATTGAAAAAGCTAGGTTAAATAAAGACAAAATCGATTGGACAAATTTCAAAGCTAAGAAACCAACATTTCTGGGTAATCGTTATTTTGATAATTATGATTTAGCCGAAATCGCTAAATATATCGACTGGACTCCTTTCTTTTCTACTTGGCAGTTATCAGGGAAATACCCTAAGATTTTTGATAATGAAATAGTAGGAGCAGAGGCACGAAAATTATTCAACGATGCGCAGGCTTTATTAAAAGAAATTATCGATAATAAATTATTAACAGCCCGTGCCGTTGTTGGTTTCTATCCAGCCAATTCAAATGAAGATGATATTATTTTATCAGATTTTGAAGAAGTAATCCGTGAGATTCCTTGTGAAAAACATGGTGTGCATACGCACAAAGAATATCGGGTGGTAAAAAATGACGAAACGCCAACGATTTTGCATAATTTACGCCAACAAGGACAAAAGGCATCGCATTTGCCAAACCTTTGTTTAAGTGACTTTATTGCGCCAGTTGAAACAGGTGAACAAGATTATATAGGTGCTTTTGCGGTAACTGCTGGTATAGGTATTGAGCCTTTGATTGAAAAGTATGACCGTGATCATGATGATTACAACTCAATCATGGTAAAAGCCCTTGCCGACCGTTTGGCAGAAGCATTTGCTGAATTGATGCACGAACGTACACGTAAAGAATTCTGGGGTTATTCAAATGAAGGAAACTTAAGTACGGAAGATTTAATTGCTGAAAAATACGATGGTATCCGTCCAGCACCAGGGTATCCAGCCTGTCCAGACCATACCGAAAAAGCAGCCTTATTTGCTTTATTACAAGCGGAGGAAAAATTGGGCATTATCCTGACAGAAAGTTTTGCGATGTATCCAGCTAGTTCAGTAAGTGGTTGGTATTTCTCGCATCCTGATAGTAAATATTTTGGGTTAGGTAAAATAGCTAAAGACCAAGTAATAGATTATGCCAACCGTAAAAACATGAGTTTGGAAGATACGGAAAGATGGTTAGCACCAGTGTTGAATTATGATTAGACATTAGTTATACCGAATTTTCTCACAAAACAGTGCGTTTAAGTGCCAATTTGAGAGGATTTCTACATATTATTGTCTAGTCCTTACTTTTCTTTCCTTGATGAAAGAAAAGTAACAAAAGAAAATCAAGAATTCCTAAACTCGCTATCGCTCAAACAGTAGGAATTCGTTGTCCATCAATCATAAAAATTGGTCGAAATTAGTTTTTCGACCGATTTTTTGAATTTAAAAAATTCGAGATGACCCATGTATGCGATAAAAAAAGAATCCTCTCTTGACGTTTTGTTGAGAGGGGGTTTATTTTGTTAAAAAGTTATTTTAACTTCTTCAATAATTCTTTCATGGCTTCACTACCATGCCCAGATTTAATCGTTTCTTCTAATGAAGTAATTACATTCTTTAGACCATCCTCCTTGTAATCATTTAAGATATGAGTAATAATATGTTCTAAAATAATGACTTTTTTAGGAGAGCCGAAGAGTGTAAATCCCTTGCCTTCAATTAGTTTATTAATAGGTTGAAATATATGTCTTGATTCACTTTCAGACCAACCATGTTGTTGCAAAATTTCTTGACCTTCTTCTCGTATAGTTTTTTTTGATAATCCCTTTTTACCATCATAGTACTCTTTAACAATTAGATAAGCCCAACTTGCTAACTCTTCAATGTTTTCAATGTTTTTGCTTTTATTCTCTTTAGCCATTTTATTTGTTATATTTTCTTTAACTTCAAAAGTTTGAGTATTATTCGTTATTTTTTTGTAGTGTTTATATTTTCTATCATTAAGATTTAATTTTTGAACGATTAATTCTATCTCTTTGTCCTTTAATCTGATTTCTGGAGATTTAATAAAATCTATTCTTTTTGAAACGTTATAGATATCTTCGACATTAAACCACTTTACTATTTTATGAGACATTAAGTCAGGGAAAAAAGTAATTTTCTTATCGAAAATTAGCAATGTTGAGACATGACCCAAATCAATCTTTGTGAAGTATTCATTGATTTTTTCTATGAAATTTATTAGAGATTGTCTATTCTCCCTTAATTGTTCATAAGGATTTTTACCTCCTGCCCCTCCTCTTATTGGCTGACTGTCTGCATACCATGTTCCATTCTCATTAAAGTGTATTTCACCGCCATAGCTTTTAAATTCTATTACTGTTATAGCATCATTTTTAATTAGAAGTGCATCAAACTCTTTATTCTCACAATGTACATTTCCAATTAAAACTACTTTTTTATATGGGTCGCTTTCATACTGTTTCGCTAAAATGATAACTAAATCATCGAATATCTTAGATTCATGTTGGTGATTAAATTCGTGGGCTAAATAAACATCAAAAGCCATATTAGAAAATTTTTAGATGTGAAGACGTCATTTGTTTTGAACAAAAATAAACTAAATCAATAAAAATAGAATCATCTTTTGGATATAAAAATATAGGTATAAAACAATTGTAATGATTAGACCTTAACACTTAAAATGTCTTTCATAGCATATTCTAGCGTTGGGAATATGAACTTATATTGATGTGCTAGAAGTCGTGTTGGTATTACCCAACGACTTTTCAATATCAATTCAGTTTCAGTACCTATCATGAGAGCCCCTATTTCCAGTAGCCAAGTAGGTGAGGCTAGCCCAAAAGAAATTCCATAATATTTTCGTAATGAAGCCATCAAATCTGTATTTTTAACAGGTTCGGGGGCAGTGCAGTTAATAATGCCATTGATTTCCTGATTGCTCATTAGCCATTCCGTACACTTTGCTGCATCCTGTTCGTGAATCCAAGAAATGTATTGTTGACCATCTCCTTGCTTGCCACCGAGACCAAATTTTACAAGGTTTAGTAAACGAGGAAAAACGCCATCCGTACTTCCCAAAACAATTCCCATACGTAATGCTACTTTTCTAGTTAAGGGTGTATCAGTCTGAAAGAAGGTATCTTCCCATTTCCTACAAACATCAACTGAAAAACCATAGCCAATTTCACCCGTTTCTTCGTCCTGAGGATAGTCTTCTGCATGTCGATAGATGGTTGCTGAAGTTACATTAATCCAAAGTTTTGGTGGAACCGCCAGTTTTTCAATTGCTTTACCCAAAAGTTGTGTCGGAATAACTCTTGAATCAATAATTTCTTTTCTATTTTTGAGAGTATATCTACAGTTTACATTTTTACCACAAAGATTAATCAGCATGTCGGCCTCCTCTAAATACCCTTCCCATTCACCAGATGTTTTTGCATCCCAATGAATTGTTTTTATGTTCCCCACTCGACTCGCCTTACTTCGGCTCAGAATAATTATCTCTTCGGTAAAAGGTCTATAATATTCAGCAAGCACGCCTCCGAGATAACCATTACCCCCTGCAAGCACTATTTTCTTATATTTCATAATCAGTTTTTAAAAATGAAGATGAGGACAATGATTCTATATAATACCCAAGTGAATGTTACTAGATACCCTAGTTGTAAGAGCTTTGCTCTGCGGAAATGTTCAAAAAACATAAGAGATACTACTATTAAAAACCAGATTAGATAAAAATATGAACCAAAATTTATCCAGTTTCCTATGATTAAAATGGGTAATAGTAGCAGTGCTCCTGCAAGAGAAACAGTCATTAAATTCCCCAGATAATCCCATAACTTTTCCCTTTTGTAGAAGAACATGTTGAAAGCTTGAAATATAATCTGACCTCCGCATATGATATATTCTCTATAAATGTGACCTTTCGGTAATATTTCAATCATTTGTTTTCCATAAGCAGAAAGTACAAACGCCGTTATCAACCAGCTAAAAATAAGATAAGCAATACGGTAATGTTTTTTAAAACTTGGTTGAAACTGAAAACTTTGACTGACTAGCGGTGCTGGAATAATTACTCTTCGATTGTATGAAACAAAAGCGTATAGTTTTGCCATTAGCCAAATAAAAGATTTAAACTGGAAAAGAGGTTTAAAAGCTGGCATTGCAACGCTACAAATCCTGAGGAGACTTTCGATGCCATAAGATACTTCACCAGTTTTCTGATTTATAAGGGCTATTTCATTAACCGCTTTTTGCCAGTCAAGTGTCGGGCATGCTTGTGCAGGATATTCTTGGTAAGCAGTTCTTCCATTCTTTTCTAATAACCCAGTGCTGACAAATGCCTTTGTATATAACTGACACATCGGACATTCAGCGTCAAATAAGATGAGATTATCTTGTAAAGTTTTCATTTTGTATATATTGAATTTTCAGTAAATATTGAAAGTTTGTATCGAAAAAAATGCTCATTTGAACATTTTAAGAATAGATCCCCAAAACCAATTTTCTTCTGCATGGAGCATGGTTTCAATGGTTTTGTCTACATTTTTGGCAAATTTGTTTATATCGGTTACTGATTTATGAAAAGTTGCAAATTCAGGATTTTTTAAATCTCCATTAACTTTAGAAAGTTCATCCAAAATTTTGACAACAGGGTCTAATTCCCTTTTTCTTCTCTCTTTTGCTACTTGTTTTGCAATATTCCATGCATCTTTATCAGCATAAAAATATTCTTTTCTCTCGCCAGCTTTATGTTGTTTTTCAATCAATCCCCAACTAATCAAATCCCTGAGCGTCATATTAGCATTGCCCCTAGAAATACTTAAACTTTCCATGATTTCTTCGGTTGTAATAGGTTCAGGTGAGATAAGGAGCAAGGCGTGTACTTGAGCCATTGTACGGTTAATGCCCCACTCAGAACCAAGCTTTCCCCATGATTCAATAAACTTTTGTTTTCCTTCTGCTAATTCCATAATCAAATGTATGAACAAAAATTAAACTTTCAAAACTTTTTGAAAGTTTAATTTTTATCTAATGGTGAAATTATTTAAAAGATAAGATATTTTTAATTACATATTTTAGGAATAAAATGTAGTAGAAACAATAAAGTCCTAATTGTTTTTAGCAATTAGGACTTTAATCAATATTTAAATAATTAATTTATTTATAATGACTTAAATGTAAATACTAGAATTCACCTTCTTTTTCTTTTGAAAGAATTGATTGTAAAAAATCTTGTATAATTGACTTAAATTCTTCAAAAGCTTGTTCTTTTATAAGTGGCCATTGTTCTATTGTTTGCTTTTTTGCAAGAGTACCCCACTTTGAAGGAAAAGAGTCTCCAAAGTCTGAGCCTTTTCTCATCATGATATATTGACCACCTTCATGGGTTATATCACTAATGATAATCTTTGATTTTCCAGCCTTACACAATACTTTGCAATCATAATTAAAATGTCCTCCATTTCTATTTTCTTTGCCTATTAAAGTAGAATTAACATAAATTAATTTTTTGGTTTGAGCTTTAAAGTTTATAACTCCTTCTTCTTTACTTTCATAGTATATACTAGCATTTTTAGAATTTCCAAAACGTTTTGCAATAGCCATTTTAACGCTTTCATAAATTTTATCTTTTGAGAGAGTGGATTCTTTTGATTGAATTATTGATGAAAGAACCATTTTATTATTTGAATCTCTTGTACTATCAATAACAACTTGACCTTTTACATACATTGAAATTAAAAGAGATAAAACAAGTATGGTAATGTTTTTCATGAATTGATTAATTTTAAATTATAGAATTTCTTAAATAGAATAAAATTTATAAGAATATAAATCAAAAAAAGCCTGATTACATAATGTAATCAGGCTTGTGACAAGTACCCAGAGCCGGAGTCGAACCGGCATGCCAGTGAAGACACTGGTGTTTGAGACCAGCGCGTCTACCAATTCCGCCATCTGGGCATTTGATTTCTCAAACTTGATGCAAAGATAAGTGATACTTTTTTACTACACAACCTTAACATTTAATTAATCTGAAACTTTTTTGTAAGTGTTCTTGTAAGTTTCTGATTACTAGCTTGATTGTTGATTGAATAAATTTGAAAAAAATTATTCATATCTCAACGATTCTATCGGATCAAGCTTTGAGGCCTTATAAGCTGGGTAAATTCCAGAAAATAAGCCTACCACTACACAAACTCCAATTCCAACTGACATCCATAGCCAAGGAATAATAAAGCTTGAAGTACCGCTCATTAATAATTGAGCAAAGATGTTACCAATAATAATGGCTAAAATGATACCACCTAAACCTCCTAAGATACAAATTACAATGGCTTCAATCAGGAATTGTAAACGAATTAGATAGGGGGTAGCTCCTAATGATTTTCGAATACCTATCTCTTGCGTCCGTTCAGTAACCGAAACCAACATAATATTCATTAAAGCAATAGCAGCACCCAGCAGGGTAATAAAACCTACGCCAAAGCCAGCTATTCTTAGAATATCTGTAATACTTTCAGACTGTTTAGCCAAAGAATCCGAACGTTCTATTGAAAATGAATCTGGTTGACCGATTTGGTCTTGTCTGATAACTCTCATCACCCCTCTAGCTTCTTCTATTACATTATCAATATCTGTAATGTTAGGGACAGACGTAACAATATCATAAGTGAGGGTCTTGCCCTGAGCCATCTTTCTTCCTGTTTCTAAAGGCATAAAGATTACTCTGTCGTCACCACCGCCCATCAAACTACCTTTTTTCTCTAATAAGCCTATTACTTTAAATTTTTGTCCAAGAATATTGATTTCTTTATCAAGAGGATTAATGTTTTTACCAAAGAGTTGATCCACAATATCGACACCAATGATACAAACATTGACGGCATACTGTAAATCATTTGCCGAGAATGTCCTGCCTTTCAAAATTTTATAGCCTTTTATATCCATAAAATTATCATCAGTACCCATTATCCTTGAATTGGGATTGGTTTTTTTCGATTCATATTTTACTTCTACTGAAAAACTAACATTAATTTTTAGACCAATAATGGCTGAGTGACCAAACTTTTCTTTGTATAGTTTTGCTTCACGATAATCAATTTGGGGATAATTTTTTTCTTTCTCGCCATCTTTTCTGATTTTGAAAATATCTCTGTTTCTAAGGTCGAAGGCATTAGCACCTAGGCCTGCAAAACTGTTGTTTACAGAACTTTGAATACCATCAATTACGGTTAGGCTACCAACCAAGGCAGTTACACCAATGGCAATGATTAGGGCAGTGAGGGTGGTTCTAAGCATATTTGCTTTGATAGAGCGTAAGCCCTCACGAATATTTTCTAATAAATTCATAGTTGTGGATATTGAAATGGATTCGATTTGAAACCAACATAAATTATGACGAATGTATGTTTAATCCTAATCTGGATTGTGATTAGCACTAATAATATACTAAATTCGTTTATCGTTTATGAATAACAAATTTAGTTCAGAGAACTTAAATAACTTCACCAATGAAAAGGCTATTATTTCCGTTTATCATATTCTTGACGCTTACAAGCCGTTTATGGGCTTCTCAGATCTTGATTCCGATGGATGACACTCAAAAAAACCATTTAAAATCTTACGGAATTGCCTATTGGATTCTTAAAACGCATGATACAGAAGTAGAGTGGCTTTTGAATTATAGAGGAGGGGCTTTTATGTTCCCACAAGCACAGCAATTCGAGAATGAGTTGATTATCCGAGGGGTAAGTTACGAAGTGATTTCGGAAGGACAAGCTTCGCAAATTAGGGTAGAAGTAACTAGTCCTGATGTAAATATGGATGTCGTCAAATTGCAAAAACCGCCCAGAGTAGCTGTTTATTCTCCTAAAACGGCCCAACCTTGGGATGATGCCGTTACCTTGGCGATGACTTACGCCGAAATACCCTATGATTTGATTTTTGATGATGAGGTAATGAATGGAAAGTTGCCTGAATACGACTGGCTACACCTACATCACGAAGATTTTACAGGACAAATGGGTAAGTTTTTAAACCAAAGCGGGCAACCGTGGTATCAGGCACAATTGAGGGAGGATAAAAAGAACGCTCAAAAATTTGGCTTTGATAAAGTATCCCAATTAAAACTAGGCGTAGCTAAAAAGATTCAAGAATTTGTAGCAGGCGGAGGATATATGTTTGCCATGTGTACGGCTACAGATACTTACGATATCGCATTAGCGGCCGAAGGAATTGATATTGTCGATGCGTTTTATGATGGCGATGGTTATGATAAAAATGCCAATGGAAAGCTTGACTTTGCTAAAACTTTTGCTTTTCAGAACTTTAATTTAATTTTTCTGCCACAGGTAATAGAATTTTCAAATATTGAAGCCTATTCCAACGAATCGAGACCAGTAGGAGAGGAGAATGATTTTTTTAACCTATTTCAGTTTTCTGCTAAATGGGATCCTATTCCAACGATGTTGACACAAAATCATGAAACAACGATTCATGGATTCATGGGGCAAACTACTTCTTATAAAAAAGAATTGATAAAACCTGAAGTAGTGGTATTAGGCGAGAATCGTTCTTTGAATGAAGCTAGGTATATTCACGGCACTTTTCTGAAAGGCTTCTGGACGTTTTATGGCGGACACGACCCTGAGGATTATAGACATTATGTGAATGAAGAACCAACCGATTTGAATTTACATCCCAACTCACCAGGTTATCGATTGATTCTCAATAATGTACTTTTCCCTGCTGCGAAGAAGAAAAAGCAAAAGACTTAATCGGCATAAAATATTGTCTGTCTGGTCCATAAAAAAGGCTCTCAAATTATTGAGAGCCTTTTTTGCCAAATAGCGTTTCTATTTTCCATTTTACATTAGCATAAACTTTCATCAGTCCACTAGGAATGATAAACGTCTGTAAAACATCTTTTAAGTGCTTGCTTGAATTGGGTCTTGATAAATACAAAGAAATAAAAGCAAAATAAATACTTTGAAAATATTGATTTCTTATTTTAAAAACATTCGTCAACAATAAATAATATTCACCAAGAATGGGTTTAATCAAATGGGTATATTTATAGCCTAATTCTTTATCAACATTTGAGTACATAAACATCCTATTCTTAATAAAAACCTCATCAAGGTTACTATCAGTATAACTCATACCGCCTAAGTGTCTTCTGTAAACGCACATTACTTCTGGTAAATAACCGATATAGCCTTTACTTGATAAGAGTAGGTAAAGGGGAATATCTCCGCTTTTAGATAATAAAAACCAATCTGGGAATTTCTCACCAATCAAATGTCTCCTAAACATTACACTGGCTGTTGCCATAAACCACACTTCCTTTTTAGTCAGTAAGTCCTCAGGATATATTTTGTCTTTTTGGTCAGGCGGATTAATATTTTCATTAGGTCTCCCTGAGCCATCCTCATATGCCATAATGGCATTATGAAAGCAAGCAGATGCCTCTGGGTTTTGCTCAAGAAAATCATATTCCATTTGAAGTTTATGATTGTTGATTAAATAATCATCTCCTTCAATATGTACGATGTATCTACCTTTACATTGATAAAAAGTATTAACAAAATTGCCTTTACCAGGGCATTTTTTAGAACCCTGATTTACTTCATACAAAAGGGGTACAATAATATCTGGATATTTGATGGCATATTCAATGAGAATGGCTCTTGAGGTATCAGGGGAACAATCTTCACCAACGACAATTTCAAATTTGAAATTAGTAACTTGATTTACTAGACTATCTAAGCACTCTCTAAGAAAATGTTCGTGATTATAAACAGTAACAAGAATGCTTACTTCAGGTTTGATTATTTCAGACATTATCAGACGCGTTATAATTATTAATTAATTGAAAATAAGGTAGTGTAGAAAATAATAACATTAAAGCTTAGCTTCAGCATAACCAAAACCACTAGCACCAAAACCGTTCCCGTTATAAAACATTATTTTCTTATCAAGGTGGTTTATCACCAAAGGATATTCTATCATTTGAGCATCCCAACCGCTTTCGGATACATCAATCCCCACTTGGTCGTCTAATCTTGTCCAATCTATCCCATTATCTGATTCTGCATAGCCAATTCTGTAGCTTCTTGCTACATTGTTTCTATAATCATCGATGGCTCTGTAAGAATACCACATTTTATAGATACCGTCTTCTATTAAAACGGATGGTCTAGAAATTCCTCCTTCTACGGCATCTTTATAATCTATGGCAATTTTTCCTTGGCGGACCCAGTTGATACCGTCTTCAGACTCCGCATATTTAATATTATAACAAGGTTCTAATTTTCCATCAGGAGCACCATACCAATGTGTACAATTGAGATACCATACTTTAAAAATCCCTTTGTCGAATAAAACACAGCAACTTCCATTAAAAAGAGGTTCTGTAGCAATGGTATGAATGACAGGCCCTTCAAATAGCTTGGTGAAGTTTAATCCATCCGTACTTTTGGCAATCCCGATTGAATTATGGTATGGAATCGTATTTCTAACTGTCCAACCGATGTAATAGAGCCACTTTTCGCCATTAGGATGATGCAATAACCACGTGGGCATAATACCACAGTCATCAAATGTACCTGCTGTTCCTAATTCAAGAATAGGTTTATCATGCACATAAATTACTTCTGCTAAATTGCTAGGATTCAAATCCAGAAATGATGCCACGCATCTTCCCTTTTGGTCGCGTGCAGAATAATAAATTCTTACTTTATCTTCAAAACTAGTGTCTGCACAAACCACATGAGCATGTGTTTGATTCCAGCCAAATTTGCCATCAGGCTTATATATCAACCCTTTTTTCTCCCAAATCATAGATTAATGTCTTTACTTGAAACTTTTGCTTTTTCCGCTGGATTACCTTTATAAATACTCCATTCATCAGTCTTTTTACCAGTGAAATTCGTTCCCATAGCTATCAGTGTACCTTCGGCTAAATGTACTCCATCTCTGATAGTAGCATTTACACCCAAAAAACAATAAGGCTCAACAACACAACGACCAGAAAGCACGATGTGAGAAGTGAAATAAACATGGTCTTTAATCACACTATGATGCCCAATGTGGTTACCCGACCAAAGTACTACGTCATTCCCAATCGTTACAAAAGGTTGAATGGTGTTATCTTCTAAAATAAAACAGTTTTCACCGATTTTATCAGTCAATACTGTTGCTTTAGAGCTGATGTATGAAATAAATTCATATCCTTTATCCTTTGCTTCTTGATACACTTTTGCCCTCACCTGATTCATTTTGCGTTCAGAAAGAGGAGCAAAAAACTTATATTCAGTCGTAGGATAAAGCGTAGTCACCTCCTCAAATGGAACCACTGGAAGTCCGCAAAAAGTAGGTTCTTTGATATATGCCTGATTGACTGTAAAAGCAACAATTTCGTGCTCAGAGTCGTGTGTTAAATAATAGTGCGCTAATTCTGCCACTAATTCCGTTCCGAAAACTACTACTTTTGCCATGCTATAAGGTATTTATTAAGTATGAAAACCATTTCTTTTAATATCATCTACACTAACTCAAAGTTATCTAAGAACTCTTTAATCGTTGCTTTTGAGTTAAACATCAATACATCAATGATTGAAAGCCAAGGCACAAATTCATTTTTGAACTGTGGATATATACATGGCTTACTTTTGATAAAAAACAGTTCCATCTCTCTCTCGCTAAAAGCAGATTTATCATATAATTCAAGTCCGCCAATCGGATTGATATATGTATCAGCTTTTTCTTGCAAACAAATGTCAATGATTCTTTCTTGTGCCTTTAAATGTGTGTTGACGTATATACTTGAACTTGATACTATTTCAGTAGTAATGCCTAGGTATGCTGCAATAATTGTTAGGTTATTCGTAATAACTGCTGATATATTTGTCTGTTCTGTATTAATCGTCTTTTCAATTAATGGCAGAACATCTGCATAAAACGGCGCTTTTTTATAACTTAATGCTATAGTTTTTAGAAATTTACTTTTCCAAGCAGCGTCCCAATTAACGTCTATTGTGTTAATCAATTTATTCTGACTTGCTTCTTTCAATGGAATGGTAAATAAGCTATCGTTTCCATTGACTAATATCCTGTTACGATTAATCCAGCCCTTATTGATATAATTAACATCATCATAAATTATAAATTTATCAACAGCATTAATTAATTGAAAATACCCAATGTATGGGAATATATAGGGTTGCATAATGGCAATTTTCATAATCAGTCTTTAAGGATAACTAGCGTAATTTTCGGAGGTAATAATCTTCACCTTTTACAATTACATTAACCATCGTTGTATCAGTTCCTAAGCGAATATCGCCTATTTGTGGTTTAATTACACTTTTAGCAAAGAATAAATAATCAGCTTCTTTTGGAATAGGTCTTAGCCCTTGTTCAAATGGGTTAATAACGATTAACTTTCTAGTTAATTTATCTCCCCAAAGCGGATATTCATAATCATCATTTATTGTAGCTAATGCCACTGTTGCATTTTGTGGAACAAGTTTATTGAAATTTTCATAAGCCTTAGTAATATCTGGTCTGGCTTCTGTTAATATTTCCATCCTCGTCATATCAAAAGCCGACTTTCTTCCATAGGCACTTATTGGTAAACATCTATAGTTTAAAAATGTTGCTAACAGCCCCGAAACAATACCAATAGCTACTACAAAACCCACATAGGTTTTTAAGACCAGATGATTAGGCTTTTCGATAGAATATTTTCCTGTGAAAAGTAATGTCAGAAAAGGAACAGCAAAAATCGCCGTACTTATCATGTACCTACCTTTCCAAGGGTCGTAGGCAGCGGTATAGGATAAGGCTATAAAATGTAAAACAAATGCGAGACCCAAATAATAATAAACAGCCTTGTTTCGGATGACACCAATTAATACAAGGATAATCAATGGAATAATTAACGCAAATCCGAAAATACCCCAGTAGGGACTCATATTATAAAACTCGAATCGTTTATTATACGTAAAGGGAACAATCGTAAAATCAGTTTCAGCTTCTAAACGAATTTTGAGCACATTTCTTTCAAACCACATGATTGGTTTTTTCATGGCTCGGTTCACTTTTTCTCCTTCATCCCAATTTCTGAAGCCATCTAAATTGATTAAATCGATACTATACCTGAGGACATTACGAGACCCCTGTTTGATAAGATTTGCCTTTGTACCTGCTCTGTCAATAGACTGGTGTTTTAAAGCAGTAGGAGGACCAATCGGATGATGATATTCCTGAATATTAGGAATGTAACCCGCTGGAAGTGTAAACAACACAAAACCAAGCACAAAGGCTACAAATAGGTGTTTAAAATGAGCAAATGTTATATGAAGAAAATTGCTCTTTTCGTCGTCTTTAAAAACTGTATAAAGCAATATCAAAAATACAGGAGGGAGCGAAAACACAAAGGTTATTTTATGTCCTAAAGCGATGCCAAAAGTTAATCCTGCCAAGTAAATGTATCTTCTTCTCTTCTTTTCATTAAAGCTAAATAGAAAATATACCAGACACCCCAAATAGGAAGCAAGCACAACATCAGATTCAGTTGTAATGGCTTGTTTTAACACATCAGGTAACATCAAAACAACTAAGCCACAAAAAAAACTTGCAGTAAGATTTTTACTGATACTTCTTGCAATACCAAAAACGCTGAATCCTATCATCCAATAAGCAGTATGGTGAATGGCTTTGAACCAGTTTTCAACCTTGCCAGACATTAGGTAATTATAGAGTTGGATAGTACAAGCACTTCTAGGGTAAGTGTCTATGTTCCAGTTTGTTCCGCCAAAATGAGCCATCGTTCCATGTTGAAGATAGTACAACAAGCGGTTTAAATGACCAGTCATGCTGTCCCATTCATTAGGAGGAGTATAGCAGATTAGGATAAAGTTGGTAATTTCAATAATCGCTAGCGTAATGAAAAGACCACCGAAGATAAATTTTAAGAATACTGATAGGTTACCAAACCAATTCCAAACGGCTTGGATTCTGCTCCCAATTATTTGAAAAATAGTAAAGTTTTCGTTCCTATCTTTCCCGAAGAAATTGTTGAATTGAATATAGAAAATATACGCAGGAATAAATACACCAACAGCCCAAAACCTTCTATCATTCATTTTGTTGATTTCTGATAGGGTAAAACCTGTTAGAATAACACTTCCACAGAAAACAACATAAGCAATAATAATAATGTCAATTAATGATTTTTGACAAACTCGTGCCGATACTCTAAATACAAAGCCAATGAAAATGGCAAATATGATAGGATACAAGAAAGTCATATCGTTTATGAAATAGTGTTATTGATTATCGTACTAATTCTTTCAACATCGGTATGTGCTAAATCATAGTAAAGAGGTAATGCCAAAGCTCTAGGAGCAAAGTCATCTGAAATTGGACAATTACTTTGTTCGGTAACAAACTTTAAGGTACTTAAAGAAGGGTAGAAGTATCTTCTTGGAACAATGTTCTCAGCTTCAAGCGCCGCTTTTACTTGTAATAATACTTCTTCTGATTCCAGAAAAATAGGATAGTAAGCATGGTTACTTACTATAGGTACTTTTACGACAGGCTTGACTAATTTATCCCAATTCAATAGTCGGTCGTATAATTCAAAAATCTTTTTACGGGCTTCTACAATTTCAGTAACCTTGGGCAAAACACATAGCCCCATTGCTGCATGGAATTCAGAGTTTTTACCATTTATACCAATCGTATAATAAGTATCACTCTTATGTCCGAAACTTCTATAACTATCAATCAGATAAGCTAAATCATCATCGTTTGTGAAAATAGCACCGCCTTCTGTAGTATGAAACACTTTGGTCGAGTGAAAACTACAAGTGCTTATATCTCCAAAATTAAATAAAGATGTTCCATCTACTTTTACCCCAAAAGCATGTGCTGCATCATAAATTAATTTGATGTTATGCTTTTGGGCAATCTCAGCCAATTTTTCTACTTCGCAAGGATTACCATATACGTGAGTAGCCAAAATAGCTTGTGTATTTTCAGTAATTAATGCTTCAACTTTTGAAGGGTCTATACAAAAATCATCTGGAGAAATGTCTGCAAAAATAGGCGTACAGTTTTCCCACACGATTGAATGGGAAGTAGCACAATATGAAAATGGAGTAGTAATTACTTCTTTTGTAATATTAAGTACTTTCAGGGCTATTTGTAAGGCAATAGTTCCGTTACTTACATAAAAACAATGTTTTACGCCTAGGTATTCTTTGAGTTTTCTTTCTAATTCCTGAACTAAAGGCCCATTATTAGTTAATTGGTTTCTCTGCCAGATACCTTCTACATATTGCTGGAATTCTTCAATCGGAGGTAGGTATGTTTTTGTAACGTTTATCATTTGTTGATGTTATGCTAGAATAAGTAAAAAAAATAGAATATACTTGTTCCTAAATAACATTTTCTAGTTCAAGTTGAGTAATAGGGAAGTTGATTTTTGGTCGGATATAGCCCGGCCATTTTCCATACCATTCACTACCCTCGCGATAATCTTCAATCTCAAAAATCAATACCTCTCCGAAATTATATATTACACTAGACTTATCTTTGACAACCATCAATGAAATTGAGTAAGACCCATCATTCATAAAATCAGCAGGAATCTCGCATTCTGCATAAATTACACCTTTTCTTAGGTTCAAAGATGGCGTACCAATGTTAAAAATACATTCTCCCGTCAAAGAATTAAGATGAAGACTAATATTAGTATCAATGCCTTCAACCATACTCCAAAATTCAATTTGAATTTTGAAAGAAGTTCTTACATCAATATGTTTTAGGTTATCGTGATAATCAGGTGTAAGTTTTACTTTCTTTAATCTAATGCTATCATTACCAGGGGCTTCGCTATGAATCGACCAGCTTGATTCTAAGGCTGTTTTTTGTACATGGCTCAGGTAAGTCGCCAATACCTGATTGGTCTCGCCCATTTCCAGTAATTTGCCTTTTTGCATGTACATTGACTTATTACAAAGCCCTTGCACAGCCGTAAGGTTATGGCTTACAAAAAGAATAGTTCTTCCCGAAGTAGAAGCATCTTTCATTTTACCCAAACATTTTCGTTGAAACTCAGCATCACCTACGGCTAATACTTCATCAACGATTAAGATTTCGGGTTCTAGATGGGCAGAGATAGCAAAACCCAGACGTACGTACATCCCTGATGAATATCGTTTTACGGGAGTATCTAAAAATTTTTCAACGCCAGCAAAATCAACAATAGCATCAAAATGCTTTTTGATTTCCTGTCGCTTCATTCCTAAAATAGAACCATTTAAGAAAATATTTTCTCTTCCTGATAATTCGGGATGAAACCCCGTTCCAACTTCTAATAAACTGGCTACCCTTCCTTTTATCTTGATTTTCCCTTGTGAAGGTTCTGTAATCCTACTCAAGATTTTAAGCATTGTTGATTTACCAGCACCATTAGAGCCAATAATACCAACCCTATCACCTTGATTAATTTGAAAACTAACATCCTTCAAAGCCCAGAATTCTTCGTGACTTATTTGTTCTTCAGTTTTCTTTGAGAATATGTTTTTTAATTTATCTGTGACTACCTCTCTGAGCGTATCAGCTTTCGCATTGCTTTTGATGTGGTCGATAATGTATTTTTTACTTATATTTTCAGCTTCAATTACCGTCATTTTCAAGGGGTTTTTTTACATTATTTTTCAATTACGAATAATGTTAAATGTAATCCACAAAAGAGTTTTCTTTTTTACGGAAAAAAATAATTGCTAGTGTAGTTGTAATCGTTACAAAAATAATAGTTGGGATAAACGAATTCCATTCAAAATCTTGATAATTTGGAATTAAGCACCACCTAAACCCTTCTATGATGCCTGCTAATGGGTTAACCCACTGATAAATTGGATACCAAGGAAAGCTTTTGAGCGAAGCCAGCGGATATGCCACAGGACAAACAAAAAAGCCGTATTGAACTACTAAGGGAACTATTTGTTGAAAGTCTCTGAATTGCACATTTAAAGATGCGAAAATTACTCCCAAACTAAACGAAGCAAAAAAGGCTAAAAATAAAAAAACTGGTACAAATAAAATATTTACCGTAGGTGGATATCCTTTATAAATAAGAAAAGGAATCATTACAACAAAGCCAACGATGAAGTCAAGTAAAGGAACAGCTACAGCACTTAACGGCATTAATAACCTTGGGAAATATACTTTTGAAACTAAGTTGGCATTACCAGTAATACTATTGCTTACTTGTTGGAATGACATCGCAAAGAAGTTCCAAAAAATAACTCCTGTAAAAATAATAATTTGTAAAGGTATTGCAGAATGACTTTCAATTTTTGCTACTTTATCAAAGGCAAAAACAAAAACTAATACAGTAAGTACGGGTCTAAAAATAGCCCAAGCTACTCCCACAAATGTTTGTTTATACTTTACGGTAATATCTCTAATTGCTAAAATATAAAGTAATTCTCTGAATCTCCATAAGTCTTGCCAATAGTACTTTTCTGACCGTCCTGACTCTATTACTGTTTCGTGCATAATATTTTTGAAATTATTCTTCTGTCTTTTGTGCTATTTTTCCAAAAGTTTTTGAAAATACAATATATAAGATTGAAAGAAATAGCCCCAGAACAGTTCCAATAATTGTTCCTTTTGTAATTCTATCTATTTCTTTTGGATAAGGCAATTCCGCATCATCTATAATTGTAAATAGCGGAGATTCCTTTACCATTGAAAACTTCATATTGTCTAAGCTTCTTACGGCTTCAAAATACAAACTTTGTAATTGAGAGCTATTGGTAGATAGTCGTTGTTGTTGGATTAAGCCTTGTTGAACGATTACCTGTTGGTTTTGGTCAGCAAATCTTGCCGCAGCACCTTGGGTATAATATAGTTCTTTTCTTAAAGAGTCTACTCGTCTTTCTACTAAATTAAGTAGGTCTTTAGTCTTTTTAGTCTTAGTCTCAATATAAAAATTAGTAATCGTCTTCAAGTAAAGATGAGCCCAAAGGTCTGAAAGCGTATCATTTCTTGTAATAACATGCAATGTTACAAAAGAAGCTTTTTTACTTTCGTTCACCAAGTTGGTCAGTGGCATCAAAAAATTCTGAATAATTCTAAGATGAGCTTTTTCTTTAACCGTACACTTCTCAAAAGCATCATGTTTAAATGTAAAGGTTTGAATCACCTCATCATCATCCATCTCAATTTCACGTATCCCACTTTTTCTCAAGAAATAATTAGCAAAAATTTCTTCTTTACCTTTTATTTTTACTTTAGTAAGAAGTGCCCTGTTATAAAGGTTTTTGGTTCTAATAAGCTCGTTAAAGTTCTCTCCAGCAAATAAATTAGAAGAAGGAGCTGCTCCGGTATTTACCCCAAAAGCACTTGCTAAATCAGATAAACCTCCTCCACCTGAACTGTTACTATTTTCCATATTAAATAATATAGTCGCAGTATAAACGGGCGGTTTCCTAGTGATTAACTCCCATGCTAGTCCACAAGAAGTACCAACGATAGTAGAGATAAGTATTACCTTCCAGTTTTGAGCTATCAGTTTTTTTAGCTTTACTACTTTTAAAGCAATATCTTCCAGAGAAAACTGATCTTCAGGTAATGTGGTATGTTGTTTTGCTGACATTTTAAATCCTAAATTATAATATTACTTGAAAGCTCTGATAAGTGCAAAAACAGTCCCTAGACTTGTTATGCCTATTGATATTGTTTGAATTGTTTGTAAAACCTGTTGCGTAGCACCTTGTCTAATATTCAAACTTGGAACAATGATTTCTGAACCAGGGTAAACTTTAGGATATATATTAATCAACCCTAAGAATTTTCTCGTTCTATCAACAGAACCATTGGCATAAATGATATAAGAACGTTTACGTGACGATAATTCTGTGAAACCACCTGCTTCAGAGATATAGTGTTTAAATGGCAAGCCATCAATATATCTAGTTGAAGTAGGGTACAATACTTCCCCTTGCATTCTTACAGTTTGTGGCTCTTTCGGGATTTTAATGATGTCGCCATCTTGCAACAACATATTGGCTGGAGAATCTGGGTTATCTAAGGCCTCTACTAAATCAATACCTACTGATTCAGAAGTTTCTTCTTTAACGGCTTTCACTTTTACAGATGCTTCTTGCGTATTATCTGAAAGCTCGCTAAACTGTTCGCTTTTTCTGTCAGCTTCTTGTTTGCTTATTTTAAATTTACGTACCAATGTAGCTCCTTTTGGATAAGCTTGTGCATTTAATCCACCTGCTCTTGAGATTACGTCTGAAATACGTTCATTCTTTCTTTCTAGCCCATATACACCTGGGAACGTAATTTGCCCTTCAATAGAGACAAATTGTTGTTTTTCGTAGTTTGGAGACGAACGAACAAACACTTCATCAAATGGCTCTAAAATAAATTTAGATGCATTTGGGTCAAGTGACAAATTGTTATTGATAGAAAAATTAAAGCGTTCTCCAATCGTTGAATTGATTTGCGCTGGGTCATCTTTACCAATATTTTTCTTTCTTCTGATTACTTCAATTCTACCTGTAGCCGCCGACTCTTTCAAACCACCCGCCTTTTCAATTAAATCCTCTACAGTCATATTATGGATAAACGGAAAAGTTCCAATAGGAGAGTCGTTGTTAGGGCTTTCGCTTGGTGTCTCTGATACACCAGTTGAGCCTTTATCGGTAGCACTCGTTAAAGGGGCTGTTTCTTTCAAATTGATTTCTCCCTGAATTCTGACAGTATATTTTTCCATTAATTCAACTACTGAATAAATAGTCACAATATCTTCACGACGAAGGGCTATATCAGGTATTTTTCCTGAGGTAAGGTCATTATAATTGATTGAAATATTTTCTTTGGTTAAATCATCACGAAGTCTGGTAATGGTTATTCTTCCAAGAAAAGCATCTTCTCTGAAACCTTCTCCTCGCTTGATTAATTTTGTTAGCGTTGGACTATCGTTAACCGAAAACTTTCCTGGTCTGAATACCGCACCTTCTAACGTTACAGCATTTTCTACTCTGTTTGTTAAAACTTTTTCGACTGTAATAATATCGCCCGGTTTTGGATAAAACGATGAAATTAAATCATTGCTCAAATCGATTAATTTACTTTCCTTTTCAGTGATGCGTTGAACTTTCAAGAGACTTTTATAAGCCATCGCTGTAAAGCCACTTCCATATTCATTGATGATTCTTTCTAAATTTTCGTTTGGAAGAACCTCAAAGACAGCTGGCTTTTTAACTTCTCCTATAATCTCAACTCTTGATTTATAAGCACCTACCTGAATAAGGTCTTGGTCTTGTAGCCCAATGTTTTGGCGTAAGTTTCCTGTCGTCAATAAATCATATAAATCTACTTGGGCAATCAGTTTTTTATCTCTTATTACTTTAATCTCACGGAATGTACCATTTTCGTTAGGTCCACCAGCTAGATAAAGTGCATTCATTACTCTTGATAAAGACGAAATAGAATAGGTTCCTGGGGCAACTACATTTCCTAATATCGAAACTCTGATAGTTTTGATGCTACCAAGTGATACTGTGGCCGTAGTGTTGGCAGGCGCACCACCATATGGCTTAAGACCAATGTAGATTTTTGATAATCTATCAACAATTCTTCTTTTAGCTTCTTCAATGGTAATACCACTTACAAAAACATTCCCAACTTTAGCAATTTTAATATATCCATCCGGAGTAACTGGAAGCGTGTAATGCTCTTCAGAATATCCATTAATATCAATCACTAATTCGTCACCAGCCCCTAATATGTAATTTTTAGGCGTTGGGATATTCAGTGAACTTTCAAAAGTAATGTTTGGATTATTGAAAATATCGATACCAAATATTTTTTTACGATAGGCCGCACTAGCAGAATCTGCACTTGATAAAGCTTTGTCTGCTAATTTTGTCTTCAAACTATCACTTGATACTTTATTACTACCTGATGAGTTTACCTTTCTTGGGTCTGCATTTGGCAATTTAGTTGCTGATGTTTGAATTTTAGCCCCTTGCATAGGCAAGGCTAGATTTTGAAGATCTCCGAGGTTAAAGGTTTGACCATTACTACGATTTGATAGAAAGGAGAGACATAGAAAAAGAATAGAAACGATAAATTTACAGATGTGTGAAGAAATAAATCGTACGCCTACCTGATTTGGGCAATCGTTTGCTTGCATGATTTTAAACATATAAATTGTTGCCTGTGGGTTTAAAAGGATTCTTTGTGCTATCAATTTAATCTTATTGACAATGTTTGATAATTCTAAACAAAATGCAAAGTAAAACAACTTTTAGTAATTTCTAACGCCCAGTGTCAATATTAATTATGTCTCATAAGATTAAATTATGCTAATTTTATAAATTCTTAATGTTTTTGTAGCTTTGTTTCTCTGATAAACGGAATAGTGAAAACGTACAATTTTGTATTGAATCATTTTTGTCGTAAATATTGGTTTTTAATTGTTGTTGGATAGCGTTTATATTGAAATAAATGCTATAATAGTACTAAATCCTTGCTTGAATATGTCAACAAACCCTACTTCAGTACAATATACAGAAGATAATATACGCTCTCTTGACTGGAAAGAGCATATTCGCCTTCGTCCAGGTATGTATATCGGGAAATTAGGAGACGGTTCTTCTATTGATGATGGTATTTATGTCTTAGTGAAAGAAATCATGGATAACTCAATCGATGAGCACATGATGGGAAATGGAAAAACCATTGAGATTAAAATTAGCGACCATCGGGTAGAAGTTCGAGATTATGGTCGTGGTATTCCTCTGGGGAAAGTAATAGATTGCGTCTCTAAAATTAACACAGGGGGTAAATACGATTCTGGTGCTTTTCAAAAATCGGTAGGACTAAATGGTGTTGGTACCAAAGCTACCAATGCACTTTCGTCGTATTTCAAAGTACAATCGTTCCGTGATGGTAAAACCAAATGGGCTGAGTTTAAACAAGGTGAATTGATTGCTGAATCGCCAGATGGAACAGAATCTAATGCCAGAAATGGTACGCTAGTGATGTTTGAGCCTGATAATACTATTTTCAAAAATTATCACTACATCCCTCAATATTTGGAAAACCTGATTTGGAATTATGCTTATTTGAACGCTGGATTGACAATCAATTTCAACGGTCAGAAGTATTATTCACAGAATGGTTTATTTGATTTGTTGAGTAAATATTCAGCTGAAGAAGAGCGTCGTTATCCGATTATCCACATGAAAGGTGCTGATATTGAAGTAGCGCTTACGCACGGTAATCAGTATGGCGAAGAATATTATTCTTTTGTAAACGGACAAAACACAACACAAGGAGGTACGCACTTACAAGCATTTCGCGAGGCCATCGTTCGGGCAGTTCGTGAGTTTTATAAAAAGGATTATGCGCCTGAGGATATTCGTGCTAGTATCGTTGGGGCTATTGCCATTCGTGTACAAGAACCTGTTTTTGAATCTCAAACTAAAACGAAATTAGGTTCAAACAATATGTCGCCAGATGCTAGTTCGCAGTCTGTCAGAAGCTTTATTGGAGATTTTATCAAAACTAACCTTGATAATTATCTGCATAAAAATCCTACAACTGCTGATGCTATCAAGAAAAGAATTGAGCAGTCGGAACGTGAGCGTAAAGACATGGCAGGCATTAAAAAGCTAGCCAATGAGCGTGCTAAAAAGGCTAATTTGCATAATAAAAAGCTAAGAGATTGTAGAGTACACCTGACAGATGAAAAAGCAGATAACCGATATGAATCGATGCTTTTTATTACCGAAGGGGATTCTGCCAGTGGTTCAATCACTAAATCTAGGAATGTGCAAAGTCAAGCGGTGTTTAGTTTAAGAGGTAAACCGTTGAATTGCTTTGGCTTAACCAAGAAAATAGTGTATGAAAATGAAGAGTTTAACTTACTTCAACATGCCCTAAATATTGAAGAAGGATTAGAAGGACTTCGTTACCATAAAATTATTATCGCAACAGATGCCGATGTGGATGGTATGCACATTCGTCTGTTAATGATGACTTTCTTCTTACAATTCTTCCCAGATTTAGTAAGAAATGGACATTTGTATATTTTGGAAACGCCTTTGTTTAGAGTAAGAAATAAAAAAGAAACAATTTACTGTTATTCAGACGAAGAACGTTTGAATGCTATCGAAAAGCTAAGTCCGAAGCCAGAAATTACTCGTTTTAAAGGGTTAGGGGAGATTTCACCAGAGGAATTTGGGAAATTTATCAACGATGATATTCGATTAGAACCAGTGATTTTGACAAAAGATACAACGATACCCAAGATTCTGACTTATTTCATGGGCAAAAACACGCCTGACCGTCAGAAGTTTATCATTGAAAATCTAATCATAGAAAAAGACCCTGCCGAATTAGCGGCATAAATTCAGCGAAGTTCGCTCTAATAAAAGTTAAAATGTCTCTCGAAGAATTAAGAAATCAAATTGACTCGCTTGATAACCAAATGCTTGAAATTCTAAACAAGCGAATGGATGTTGTAAAACAAGTCGGCGAGTTAAAAAAACAAACTCAAACAGTTATTTATCGTCCAGAACGAGAAAAGCAAATCGTTGATCGTCTGGTGGCTGCCAATAATGGATTATTGAATAGAGCGGCGATTGAAGCCATTTATTTAGAGATTTTTGCTGTTTCTCGTAATTTAGAATTGCCTGAAAGAATTGCCTATTTAGGTCCAGAAGGAAGTTTTACCCATCAAGCAGCCGAAAGTAGATTCGGAGCGATGAGCGACTATTTGGCTTTGCCCAATATACGTTCAGTATTTGAAAGTATTGATACTGGTCGTGCACGCTTTGGCGTAGTACCTATCGAAAATAATTTAGAAGGAATTGTTAAAGAGACGATAGATTTGCTTAATGAAACAGACTTGAAAATTGTTTCAGAAGTAATCATTTCCGTGCATTTTACCTTTGCGACAAAAGCGGAAAAACTATCAGATATAAAAAGAATTTATTCAAAAGACATCGCTTTTGGACAATGCGAGAAATTTTTGAATGATTATTTTGGTGGAAAAGAAGATGATTTTTTTGTACAAGTAGATTCAACCTCCAAAGCAGCGAAATTGGCTGCTTCTGAAACAGATTCTGCGGCGATATGCTCGCACATCGCGGCTAAGTTGTTTGATGTACCTATTCTATTTGATAATATTCAGGATTCAGCCCAGAACCGTACGCGTTTCTTTATTATTGGTAAAGATTTTATCAATCAAAAAAGCGGAAATGACAAGACAACGATTATCGCAAAATTACCAGAAGATGGGAAACCCGGTACGTTGGTTAGATTTCTACAGGAATTTGAAAGTCAAGGAATTAACCTGTTGAAAATAGAGAGCCGTCCTGTAAAAGAAGGGGAACAATTCAATTTCTGGTTCTTGATGGAGTTTGATGGTTATTTCTTAGATGAGAGTGTCCAAACGATTATGTCTAAGCATGCTTCCGAAATAAAATGGTTGGGTAGTTATGTTAAAACCCAGTAAAGTAATATCAATATTCAAGAGCGGTAATTCTAAAAAAGAGTTACCGCTTTTTATTTATCATCCTTTTGATGATTATATTTAATCAAAAAATGATGGATATTTAAACGCAATAATAACATACATTATCAGCGCTAATACTAAAGATACTGCATATAATTTTGTGGTCTTGGGGCGTTATGTTATTTTTGAACTTTGGAAATAACAATTAATTCAAAATAAATGGCTTTATTACAAGACAAGGTGGTGTTAGTAACGGGTGCTTCAAGAGGCATCGGCCGTGCAATTGCCTTTAAAATGGCTCAAGAAGGAGCAAATGTTGCTTTTACTTATCTTTCATCTGTAGAAAAAGGACAGGCTTTAGAAGCAGAATTGTCTGCTTTAGGCATAAAAGCAATTGGCTATCGTTCAGATGCTTCTGACTATAAACAAGCAGAAGAATTGATGAATTCAGTTGTTGCTGATTTTGGTAAAATAGATGTATTGATTAACAATGCAGGAATTACCAAAGACGGCTTATTAATGAGAATGACTGAAGAGCAATGGGATTCTGTTATCCAAGTAAACTTGAAATCTGTTTTTAATTTGACAAAAGCAGCAACCAAGCCAATGATGAAAGCCAAAGCTGGTTCTATCATCAACCTTACCTCTGTAGTAGGTATTCGTGGAAATGCTGGTCAAGCAAATTATGCAGCCTCTAAAGCAGGTATTATTGGCTTTACTAAGTCGGTTGCTTTAGAATTAGGCTCTAGAAATATCCGTTCAAATGCAATTGCTCCGGGTTTTATCGAAACTGAAATGACTGGAGAATTGAATGCTGCTGCTACTGAAGAATGGAAAAAATCAATTCCATTGAAACGTGGCGGACAGCCTGAGGAAGTAGCAGATGCTTGTGTATTCCTTGCATCAGATATGTCTCGTTACATCACTGGTCAAGTATTGCAAGTAGATGGTGGAATGCTTACCTAGTTATTTAGTGATTGAGTGAATTAGTGATTTTAAATAGTTGTGAGTTAGTGAATTGTGAGTTAATGTTTGAGTATATTTTCCTTTATAACACTAACTCACAATTCACTAACTCATCACTCACAACTAATCCTTCTACTCCTTTTTTGATAAGAGACAACAAACAAAGCCCATGATGAAATTCGATTTTCTCTTTCAATCTTCTCCTTGGTTTATTCCACTCTGTTTTTTACTTGCTGGTGTATACGCCTTTGTGTTGTATCAAAAAAATACAAATTGGACAAAAGCCCAAAATTACATAATGGCCGCTTTTAGGTTTGTGGCTGTTAGTATTTTAAGTATGCTTTTGTTGAGTTTTTTAATCAGGCAAGTAAGCCAGAACATTCAAAAGAAAACAGTAGTTTTTGCGCTAGATAATTCACAATCAATGAATGTATCAGGGCAAAAAGTATTAGAAGAACTGAAAAAGAACCTGAATGAAATAAAAGAAAGCCTTCTGGAAAAAGACTATGAAGTAGCCTTCGTAAGCTTTAATGAAGAGAATACCCAGAACCTTGAAAAGCTTCAATTCAATCATAAAACATCAAACCTTTCAAATTTACTTTCGGGGATTAAAAATACTTTTGAGGACCAAAATTTAACAGATGTCGTCCTAGTTTCTGATGGAATCGTTAACGAAGGTATTTCTCCCGCTTCCGAATCTTTCAAATTCCCTGTTCATAGCATTGGCATAGGAGATACCATTCCTAAAAAGGACGTTGCCGTTAAAACGGTTTATGCCAACAAGATAGCTTATTTAGGTAACAAGTTTCCTGTACAAACAGATATTACCGCTTTTGGGTTTGAAGGAAAAGCTGCCAATGTCTATTTAAAACAAGGAGGGAAGATATTAGAAAAGCAGAGCCTAGTTTTTAATCAAAAAGACGATTTGAAAACACTGACCTTCAATACTACCGCCACTCAAGTAGGCGTACAGCACTTAACGGTTGAGGTAGATTTACTATCAGGAGAGTTTTCAAATAGAAATAATCGTCAGGAAGTTTATATAGAAGTAATCAACGGGAAAGAGAAAATATTACTCTTGGCATTAGCACCACATCCTGATGTAAAAGCATTAAAAAGCATCATTGAGAAAAATGAAAATTATGAATTAGATGTAAAGATTCTGACAGAAAATGCTAATCCAGAGATTAACAAACCTTACGACTTACTGATTTTACATCAATTGCCAGATGGCTATAATACCTATTCAAGTATATTTAAGCCCCTCATTGACAAAGGTATCCCAGCTTTTTTTGTGTTAGGAAACCAATCAGGAGTGAATTATTTAAATCAACTGAATCAGGTGATGCAAATAAATGCTGATTTAGGAGAAAGTGATAAAGTGACGGGTATTTATAATAAAAATTTCAAGGTATTGAATTTTGATGCCGAACAAATGGATATTATTGCAAAGTTTCCACAGCTTTCGGTTCCTTTTGGCGATTTTACGTTGCTCCCTAATACGGAAGTGTTATTGTATCAAAAAGTAGGTACTGTTCAAACACAGAAACCACTTTTGGCTATGAATATGGGGACAAAAAAATCTGCTATTTTTGCAGGGGAAGGACTTTGGACGTGGCGGTTAGAAGAATTTCAATTGACAGAAAAACATTTAGTTGTAGATGATTTTATTACCAAGGTTTTACAATACCTGTCGGCCAAAGATGATAAAAGAAAATTAAGAGTTTATCCATTAAAAACACCTTTGTCTTTAGGAGAAAAAGTAGTGTTTGAGACTGAAATTTATAACGGTATTTACGAGAAACTATACAATCAGCCAATTAAGCTTACGATAAAAGACGAAAAAGGCTTTACTAGAAACTATACATATTCGACTACAGCCGACAATACAAAATTTGAAATTAGTGGATTACCCGCTGGTGTGTATCGTTTCAATGCAACTTCCACCATACTTGGTAAAGTAGAACAAGCCACAGGTGAATTTGTCATTCAAGATTTACAAATTGAAAATATTAACCTTACCGCTGATTTTGATGTACTAAGGCAATTAGCTAATAAAACAGGAGGGAAGTTTTTCAATAAAAATGAATTTGAAAAACTGAAACAGACGATATTAAGTCACCAAGTGCCAGACAAAATAGAAGCTACCGAAGATTTAAAAGAAATGATAAATCTTCGCTGGATTTTCTTTTTAATTCTTGCCATCCTCACAGCAGAATGGGTGATGAGGAAATACTTGGGAGGATATTAAATTTATCATAAATTCAGTCTATAGCAGGCTGAATTTATTTTTTTTATGCCATATTTAAAAAACAAATCATCTCAAAGCAACTATGAAAAACAACCCTTATCCATTGCTAAAAATAGCAATATTAATGTTATTGGTTTTATTTACTTTTAAAACCAATTTACAAGCCCAAAATAATGAACAGTATATTTTTGGGGATGCCTTGCCCGATGCTCCCGAATTGTCACTAAGGGGAGAATATAAAGTGGGTGTCCGTACATTGGAATTTGTTCATAAAGGACAGATAAATGTACTCAAATCTAAAGATGGGGTAGATGCTGTTTATGACCGTCCTTTGAAAGTAGAAGTTTGGTATCCTGCTAATTTGTCTGATAATGAAAAAGAAATCGTAGCTTATGACCAAGTATTTGGTGTTTCAAACGACCCTAAACGCCCTTTAATTCCCTTTCAGTTTTTAGGTAGAGCAGCCCGAGATGCCAAACCTAAAACGGGTGTAGGTGCTTTTCCGCTGATTGTAGTTTCGCATGGTTATTTAGGTTCACGACTGTTAATGACCTATTTGACAGAGAATCTAGCATCAAAAGGGTATGTTGTAGTAGCCATTGACCATACCGAGTCCACTTATCGTGATGCTTCTCCATTTCAAAGCACCTTGTTGAATCGTGCTAAAGATATTTTATTTACATTGAATCAAATAGCTGACTTGGCTAAACCCAAAAGTAAAAGCTTTCTGGAGGGATTAGCAGATGCTAATAATACCGCATTAATTGGTTATTCAATGGGCGGTTATGGTGTTCTGAATGCAGCAGGTGCTGGTTATAGTCAGCAAGCAGGTACATTATTTACCACCATGACAGGTGGCAGTAAAGCTATTGAAGTGAGAACGTCAGGAAATGCTGAATTTATAGCTTCGCAAGATAGCCGTATCAAAGCAGTAGTAGCTTTTGCTCCTTGGGGAATGCAAAGAGGTGTGTGGGATGCCGAGGGATTAAAAGGATTAAAAGTACCTACTTTTTTTGTAGCAGGTAGTCAGGATGATATATCAGGTTATGAAGACGGCATCAAAGCCATTTATAAAGGAACAATTAATAGCGAACGGTACTTGCTTACTTATATGAATGCTCGTCATAACGTAGCACCTAATCCGCCACCAGCCGAATCTTATAAACCCGAACGTGCCAGAGATTATGCGCATTATTCAGAACCCGCTTGGAACGAACGACATATTAATAATATCAATCAACATTTTGTAACAGCCTTTTTAGGAATCCAACTAAAGCATCAAGATTTTGGGAAATACCTTTCTGTTCAGCCTAATTCAAATGAAAAGAATTGGACAGGTTTTCCTCCACGTTCTTCGGTAGGTCTAGAGTTATTGCATGAAGTGCCAGTAAAATAGATTATTTTTGTGGAAATATTGAAAATGACTTGATGATTGCTTTAAACGTAATCATCAAGTCATTTTTACAAATAGTTATTCAGATGGAATTTTTCACAATTATTAATATTGGCGGAACAATTGCTTTTGCCATTTCTGGTACTTTAGCAGGCATACGTAAACAATTAGATATTTTTGGTTTATTGGTTATCGCTTTTGTTACATCCATTGGTGGAGGAACTATTCGTGATATTTTAATTGGTCATTTGCCTGTAAGATGGCTTTTAGATTCTTCCGTGATTTTATTAATAACCTGTACTTTTATCCTGACAATCCTCTTAAAAAATCATATCGACAAACTAGATAAAACACTCACTTTTTTTGATTCGCTTGGTTTGGGTTTCTTCACGCTAAGAGGCATTCAAGAAGGATTAGCCATTGATTTAGACATTTCAGCTTGTATCATACTAGGAACAATTACAGCTTGTTTTGGAGGGGTAATTCGTGATACGTTATTAAATGAAATACCGACTCTTTTCAAAAAAGAAATTTATGCTACAGCTTGTATTGTAGGCGGTTTGTGCTATTTCTTGCTCAAACAACTAGCTTTGCCGAATGAGTTGATAGATTTATCAACCATTCTTATCATCGTCGGCATCCGATTATTAGCGGTAAAAAAGAATATCTCTTTGCCGAGGGTTGGTTAATGAGTTATTGGATTTATACAGGTTAGCTAGCTTTTCTTGCTTTTATTTCAGTTTCTATTTGCTTTAGGACGATAATACTTGGTAAAAGGGTGAGACCACTACCACCAGCAACAGCAAGTAATGCATAATTTTCACTTTTTGTAGCTAGATAAATAAGGGTAACTAAAGCAATTGCCATTACAATGCCGAGTCCTGTAACAGCACCTTTTGCCTTTTTTTGTTTTGCCTGTAGTTCTTCTAGTGTTAATTCTGTTAGGTTTTTATTCTCTTTCATGTGATTATTTTGGTTTATAGAAATTTTACTCATTTTCATTATTTGTGTTTTCACAAATAATTCGTTGAACAAATTTAGCTTATTAAGCTCTACTATATTTACTAAGAGATTTTTGTTGATGAAGATAGGAACAGCTAGAAGTGAGCTATTTTTTAAATTTTGAATAATCAATTTTTTCTCTAATTGGATAATCCTCAGGATTTAATTGTAAACTATCTCTCATTATTTTTCTTCTGCTTTCTCTGATTTTTTCGTGTTCAATAAATTCATTTGAAATGTTTTTACCTATCTCAGTTTCAAATTCTATTTGTGTTTTAACCCATACTCCAATTTTTAATATCCATTTAATTTCTTCAGGCAGATAATTCCACCTATAATTATTGCAAAAATTACAAGCTGCAATAAAATTTTCTGAACTACAATTACCACTTAATGAATGCGGTGAAATGTGGTCAGCTTGAAAATTATTTTCATCAACTTTTTCTCCACAAATATGGCATTGAAAGCCAGATTTTCTTAAAATCTCATATTTAGTATCAGAGTTTATGTATTTTCGTTGCTTTTTTATTTTCTTAGAAATCCTGTATTTATACAACCTTCTAAGTTCTGCAGACAAGATTTCTGGTTTCTCAATGTATGGTAATCCTTCTTTTTTCATGTAATCTATTTGTTAAAATGCTTTGTAACATTTTCAGACTTTATTTCCATCGGGTTTCGGAGCATGTAGTTTCAATTTATTACAAAAGTTTAATAAAAAACCAAAGCACCAAGTTTGCATGTTAACTAGTATGGAAACAAAATGCTTTAATGTTCAGAAAGCATTTTTCTCTATCAACCTCTTGCTTTTAATGAATAATATGAACATTTTGTCAAACTACTGTTAGTAAACATTATTCTTCGTCTATTACTTTTTTAAATCTAATATGATGAATTTCTTTTAATAAACTTGTATTTGATTTTATAATTTTTGCGTCAATATTGAGCATAAATTCTTTATAACGATTAAATGTATAGCTAAACCCTTTACTTTCTAAAAGTTTTTTTATAGTTTCTGTTTTCTCTTCATCTTTAACTGTAAAACACAAAGTTGAGGTTGGTTTCATTCTTTTATGTAACCAATAAGCATTTTTCCTGTCAATACTTAAGGTTATGTAATTTTGTGTAAATCCAATACTTATTTTAGTGTTTTCTTCCTTAAAAATTTCAGTTAATTCATGAGCATTTGTATTTACCCAAGGAGCATCATTGGTCCAAGTTGCTTCGTTGACAACTTTTATATCCTCTTCAGTTTCTTCGGGTTCAATATAGATATCAATTATTTTCGTGAAATTTAATATTTTCTCGCCGTCTACTTCTAATAAATCTGCTTGAACAGCAATCATTGGTATATTCAAACTCATTAATTGAATTATGTTGAAATATCTGCGGTCAAAACTTTCAGCAACTAAAACACAAAAATGTTGTCTTTGTGGATATTTCCTTTTTTCATTATCCCAATACTCAATTGAGCGAATTATATGTGATGGGTCAGTTTCTCCAAGCATTATTTCAACTTCATACATTGAGTTTTGTTCAGGGTCTTTCAATAAAATGTCAAGTCTTCCTCCACTTGATTGTTTCTTTTCTTTATTTACAGGAACTAAATTTCCAAGTCCAAGCACTTTTGGATTCTCGTAAATTATATCTTGTAACCAATATTCGTTTTTCCCTGCACTTCGTATAAAAATTTTCTTCCCTATTTTAATTTCTTTTTCCAATTCTTTTTTGATATTAAATTTGATTCTATTTTGATATTATATCTGCCAACTCTATAATTAATACGAAAGTGTTAATTATAGTAATTTTCTAGTGTTGGTATTTAGATTTTTTTCTAAAGTAATGATTTATTCTTAATACCTAATAACAAGTTTATTTTAAATTTAATTAGTTAACAGATTTACCTTTTTCAAGCTTAAAACCAAACTCAACTAAGTTTTAATAGTTATTTTTGAGGGATAAAATAAAGTCGATTTAATTCTTTTACATAGCATTGAAATATTTAATAGCAACAGACTTTCCATTAAAACATACCTTATGAAAATAACAGCAGAACACAATGAGCGAATAGCAAAATTGACTTTTGCATCGGTATATCCACATTATGTTGCAAAAGTTGAGAGTAAAGGCAGGACAAAAGCGGAATTACACCAAGTAATATCGTGGTTAACTGGCTTTGATGATGAGAAAATACAACAACTAATTGATGAAAAAGTGACTTTTGAAACTTTTTTTCATAAAGCTACCCTAAATCTGAATGCTTCACTCATAACTGGAGTAATTTGTGGCTATCGGATAGAAGAAATAGAAAATACTTTAACTAAAGAAGTAAGATATTTAGACAAATTAGTGGATGAATTGGCAAAAGGAAAAAAGATGGAGAAGATTTTGCGTGTTGCCAATATATAAATAAGTAATGAACATAATTTAAATGATGGTTTTTAGTAAATAATTGATAATTAGAAGTTTATAGTTCTAATTGTCAATCACTATTTACTACTTAACTCGCAATTCACAATTTCAAACTTTATGATGTCTGTTCAATGTTATTGTGGTTCAAACCTAGCTTTTAGTGAATGTTGTGAACCAATTATTTTAGGAAAAAAAGAAGCACCTACGGCGGAGGCATTAATGCGTTCTAGGTATTCCGCCTATGCCTCTGTTGCGCCTGATTATCTATTCGCCAGTACGCATTCTTCTGAACGCGCTAAGTTTCCCAAGCAAGATTTGGCGGAATGGGCAAGCGAAAATCAATGGCAAAAATTAACAATACTTCATACTAAAAACGGACAAGCAAATGATGTAAATGGTGAAGTAACTTTTAAAGCCTATTTCAAAAATGCTAATGGACAAACGTCAATTCATCATGAGCAATCTACTTTTGTGAAAGAAAATGGTAAATGGGTTTATGTAAAAGGAATTATCAATCCTAAAAATATTGCTTCCGAAGTCCTAATTAACAGAAATGACCCTTGTATTTGTGGAAGTGGAAAGAAATATAAAAAATGTTGTGGCGTTTAGATAGCTGTAAGCTTTGAGATGTGAGCGGTGAGCTTTTTAAGGTTAAATTTTATACATAACAGATTACAAATAACCGATAACCGCTTGCAAAGTCCTAAATTGCGGACAAATTAACAATTAAGAAAATGAATATAGGAGATAAAGTAAGACTATTACGTGGAAAAGAAGAAGGAATCGTTACCAAGATATTGTCAAATAATATTATTGAAATAGAAATTGAAGATGGTTTTACGATACCCGTAAAGCGTTCGGATGCCGTAATTATAGATGAATTAGAACAAAAAACATTTAAGCCTGTAGCCCCTTCTCGTTCTTTTGAACCACAGGCTAGTATTGAGCGTCGCCAACCAACAACGCCTGAGATTTTGGCAAATAAAGGTGTTTACATGGCCTTTGTGCCTGTGAATGACCGTGAACTTTCGCAACACCTTATCAACAATACTGATTGGGAATTGCCATTTATGCTTTCGGTTGGTTCAGACCCACACCATAAAGGGTTGGCATCTGGAACATTGAAACCAAAATCATCTATCAAAGTTCAAAATGTATTGGTGAAAGACTTTGAAGAATGGGGAACGTTTGTATTCCAAGCATTTTTCTATCGTTTGGCATTTATGAAATTGCCAGAGCCATTGATAAGACGACTAAAATTCAGGGTAAATACTTTTTTCAAGAGCAAGCAAAAAGCACCAATTTTAAATCAGGATGCACATTTGTTTCAGTTGGATGCCGAGGATTCTGTTAATCCTGTTCCTACAAAAATCAACACAGAAAAACTGATTGAACAAATGTTTGAAAAGCAAACACCAGAACCTGTAGTAGTTTTGCCTAACAAACCAGCTCTTGAAGTTGATTTACATATCGAAAAGTTATCTGCTGATGCTTGGGCGATGTCAAACCGAGAAATGTTAGCGTTACAATTAGCAACTTTCGACAAACAGTTTGAAGCGGCCATTGCCAATGGAATGGATGAAATTACGTTTATTCATGGTGTTGGCAATGGTGTATTGAGAGATGCGATACATAAAAAACTTTCGGGGCATAAAAATGTAAAATACTTTGAAGATGCTCAGAAAGAGAAATTCGGCTATGGGGCAACTAATGTGAAGATCAAGTAGTTGTCGGCTATGAGCTGTGAGCTTTGAGTGGGAGGTAAGTCGAAATTCTTACAACATCCCTAGCGAGGGACTTAAGTCCCTCACTAGGGATAAGTATAATATTGTTATAATACTTGCTTGTGTGTAATCTGTACTTACTAAGTTTCCAACTAGGGATAAAGATTGAGAAATTTATATTTTTAGTGTTTAACCCAATTAATTTTTAATAAAAAATTGCTTATAAAAATCATCATTTCAACAATTGTTTTAACCAAAAATGAAAAAAATACTTATTGCCTTAATAGCTGCAAGCTTATTTCAAGGCTGTTCAAGTTCAAAGAATACTAATACTACTGCTAATCCAGAAGCTCCAAAAGAATCGTACATGTATAATGGAAAACAAGTAGAGAAAAGTCTTTCCACTATTGGCATTCCTTTTGAAATTACCATGGGGGATGTTGAAAGACAAATAAATGCTAATATCAAAGACTTGATTTATGAAGATGCTAGCATGGAGGACAACAATTTTGATAACTTCATGTGTAAAGTTAACAAAAGAGACAACATTACCGTAACGACCAAAGACGAAGCCTTTTTGTTTAGTGTGCCTCTGAAAGTCTGGGTAAAAGCTGGTTATAAAGTAATGGGTATTTCGATTCCTCCACAGGAATTATCCTTTGATTTTAACCTGAAATTTGGCACAAAGTTTTCAATTGCTCCCAACTGGACGGCCTCTGTACAGAGTTTCCCATTGGGTTATGAATGGATTAAAAAACCTACTCTACGCTTAGGGGGATACGAAATCCCTGTGACATCGCTAGTAGAAAGAGCTTTAAATTCGCAACAAGCTACTTTGTTGAAATCGGTTGATGATGCAGTAAAGAAAAATGTAGATATTAAAAAATATATCGTTCAGGCTTGGAATACAGCTATGCAACCTTATTTGCTTTCTGAAAAATATCGTACATGGTTAAAAGTAACGCCGATAGCCTTACAGATGAGTCCGCTTACGACAGTTAATAACAAGGTAAAAGCGATGATTGGTATTCAGGCTTATACAGAAACGATTACAGGGGCAAAACCAAGTTTTCAACCTGTCAATACTGTACCTGACTTGAAACTGGTTAATGATATTGCTGATAATTTTAAAGTAGGCATCATCGCTGAGATACCATTGAGCGAAGCCGCTAAATTGACAGCTGATACTTTGATTGGGCAAAATTTTTCATTTAAAGACGGAAAGTATAATGTAGGGGTAACAGAAGTTGATATTTATGGTGATCAAGAAAAGATGGTTATCAAAGCAGGCTTGAAGGGCAGCATCAATGGGAATATTTATTACAAGGGTGTGCCAGCCTATAACCCTGCTACAAAATCTGTTTATTTAGAAAACTTTGACTACGACTTAAAAACTAAGAATTTATTGATTAGTACTGCCAACTGGTTTTTCCAAGGGAAGTTTGCTAAAAACATGAAAGACGCTTTAACCTTTAAAATTGGTGGGCAAATTGATGAAATGAAAAAGCAAATGCAAGCTAACTTAACCAATAATAAAGTCGCAAAAGGAGTTACTTTGAATGGAAGCATTAGCGAACTAACGCCTGATAAAGTATATCTAACGCCTAATTCAATTATCGCTGTAATAAATGCCAGTGGAAAGTTAGATATAAAAGTAGATGGTTTGTAAAAACTAACAGCTAACTTTGTAGCAGAAAGCATTCGTCTTATCGCCTTTGTGAAAGCAGGGGAGGAAAGTCTGGACAACACAGAGCATCATGCTTCCTAACGGGAAGGTACGTTTTTGGAGACGAAACCGTAACAGCAAGTGCCACAGAAAATAACCGCCCGCAAGGGTAAGGGTGAAAAGGTAGCGTAAGAGACTACCGCTCGGTTGGTGACAAACGAGGCATCGGTAAACCTCATGAGTTGAAAGACCAAATAGGCTGGCAAGCGGCGTTGGCAACAACAAAGTAAAGGACGGCTCGTTCGTGTCAGTGGGTAGGTTGATAGAGGTAGTAGGCGACTGCTATTCGAGATAAATGATAAGACTTTTGGATATTTCTGCAAAGAAAAATTCAATCGACAGAATCCGGCTTATAGAATGTTTCCTAAAAAAATCCCTATCGTGTTTTAAACACTGTGGGGATTTTTTTTGACTTTAGGACTTTAGGATTTTAAGACTTTAGGACTTCAAGACTTTAAGACTTTAGGACTTTAGGATTTTAAGACTTGATGACTTTAGGTATGATGCTATTTAAAATCCTTTAGTCCTCAAGTCCTCCAGTCTTACAATCCTCCTAAACTACCGTATAATAAAAATTGAATTATTTTTTGAAACAATATTGAGAAAATATGTAAGTTTAATCATTGTTTTAAAATTAACATATATTCATGCGTTTTACACTACATCTTGCTCCCCAAACGAAGTATCCCAAGTTGATGTGGAATTATGCTTATCCATTATCCGCTTGGTTGTATGGCGTTATTGCTAACGCCGATAGCGATTACGCTTCTTTCTTGCATAATACAGGTTATCATACGCCAAGCGGTAAAAGCTTCAAGCATTTTACTTTTTCAGATTTCCGTTTTAAGATGGGGAAAATGTTTTCAGATGGTTTTGAGATAGCTTCACCAACTGTGCAATGGACGGTTTCATTTCTGATAGATAAAACCGCAGAGAGTTTTATTATTGGTTTATTTCAAGACCAAAGAATCCGACTTTTTAACCGAGACTATGATACAACGTTTATCGTAGAACGTGTAGAGACTTTACCCGAGCTAATCTTTAGTAGCCAGACCAAATTAGTAGCATCCTCAGCGATGGTAGTTGCTGAAAAAGTAAATGGTAAAGACCAATATTTAGAACCTACTCACGAACATTTTGGCAAATACCTTTTAGATGGACTTATTGATAAATACATCAGCGTGTTGCAAGAAAGAGGAGAGGCTATAAATCCAGCTTTTAATGATACAAACCTAGCGTTTAAGCTGTTAGATAGTTCAAAAATGAAGTCAAGGAAGGTGACAATCAAAGAAGGTAAAGATTCAGCGACAGAAATCAGAGGTTTTAGAAACTTTCAATTTGAACTGACTGCTCCTTCCGAAATTATTAAAGTTGGGCTTTTTGGGGGATTAGGCAAGCATAGTGCTGCTGGGTTTGGTTATTGTGAGGTGGTTGATGGGTGATTTAGGAGCTTTGTGATTTCATTTGTTTAATTGCTGCCTCTTTTAGTATTGGCTTCGCAATTTTGCGAATTTCATCCCAACTCATCTCTGAAATAGTTTTTCCAGTGATTTTATTTACCACAGTAATCTTTTCTGATGTCTTCTTCATTAGCAATTTCAACTTGATGAAAAATTATTTTTCCTTGTTGATAGTTCAAAGCTAATAATAGAAAGCGAAAACTGCTACTAAAACCAATAATTTTTATGAAATATTCATTTAAAGGAAATCCATCTAAATTATACCAGCATGAGTTTTCATTTTTAAAAACACTCACAATTTCTGTAAAAGATATTTTTCTTTTGTTGAGTTTAATTGCATCTAAATTTGAAAAATCAAATTCAGGGTCAAAATCAAGATTGTCCATAAATTATATTTTAATAAAAACTTGAACAAGAAAATCTCTGATACGATTATTAGATATTAAAGCTTGTCTGTTTAAAGACTATATTTCAAATTCTCTGAAATTTATCCTTGTTCAAGTTTAAACAAAGATAATAATTTTTTTTTTTTTTAAACAAGTATTGTTGGATAATTTATATTTAATCAGATAATTAAATATTATCTGATTAAATACTATTGACATTTTTTATTTTATTTTTCCTATTTATAACTATATTTGTGTAATAAAATCAAATAATCTAATGCTACGAGAATTAGTACAATTCACAAACTCCATAGATTCTGAATTGAAGGCTATTGGAATGACACCAAAGGAAGGACTACATATTTTATTGAATTTTGAAGAAGTAGAAAATGTATTATCCATCTCCAAAACTTGCAAATATGAATTTTTTTCAAAAAAGAATAAAGACGCCTCGAGCTTTTTGAAGAATGTTGCATCATTAGCTCAACTGTCTTGGATGGTTAATACTAATAAATGTTTTGATTTACCTTCTAAAGGTATTCATTCTTGTTCGCCTTACTGTCTGGCTTTTAAACGAGAATCAATTAGAGGTGGTGCAAAGTTTAATGAGGCGAAAGTTAAACTTTATGATAGAATAAATGCCTATTTTGATAGAGCTATTGAGTTATTAGAGGAAGATGCTGAAAAACAAAGAGCGATAATTTTTAAGAATTCCTTGAATAATGAAGATAAACTTAACTCATTTCTCGACCAAATTAATGAATTTGATTCATTAAAAGATGCTGAGTATATTGTTTTTTATCTAGATATTGAAATTGAAAAATACAAAATTCCCAATAATAAATATTTAGGCGGAAAATTATTTAATACAGAAGAATATAATGCAGAAGGGCAAGATGGACTCACTTATGGAACAAGTAATTTTTTCAATGGATTTAATTCAAAGAAGCCATACTTAATGCACCAGTCTGCGACCTTCGATATAACAGGTCGTATATCAGCGGAAGATGCAAAGGCTTTATTTGAATTTGAAGCTATTGCTGGGCGAAGGTCTTTGCCAAATCCTCTGCCTATTTTCGTATATGAAGACGAAAGGCTAGAGTCAATTGCTCTTTTCAAAAAAGATGCGTTAGAAGGAGGGAATAGGAGAGGTTATCGTGAAATAATAGAAGAGTTACAGGGAAAACTTAAGAAAGAATTGGGGAATTATTATCTATTATTTTATCAGAATGGAGAAATTAAAGACTTCGATTTTGTTAGCAAGTTTGAGTATGAATTCAAAAATGAGAATGGAGAGAGTTGGCAAGTTGAAGACCTTTTTGGAGGAAAATATACTTATTCAATTACTAATGTTTTTGAATTTGAACGGACAATTTTACCGGTCATTTTTAATAATGCATTAATTGTTAGGACTAAAACAGACTCTATGCTTTTTAAGTATTTTGATGATATAGATGCCCAATATTGCAAAACAGCAAATACTTTTCTATTAGTAATGACCTACCGAAAAGTGCTGTACGATTTTATTTATAAATCTAATAGAGCAGGTTTTACTCAGAAAATTTTTAAATACATTATGCTAACTGGAATTTTAGATGATATTAGATTAGACAAGTTTGAACATAATCATCACTCTGAAGATTTAAATATCAGGCAAAAATTAAATATACTTTTTAGTTTGTATCATAGTTTTCAACCATTTAAACAAAATACACAATTTATGGCCAATCAAATTATTGAACTCCGCCAAAGCATAGACGAATTAGCCGAGGGCGTAACAAGTATTCGGACAGATGAAGAGTTTGCTTTTACAGCAGGTCAGGTTATTTATTATATTTTAGCAAAAAGTAAATCTGAAGATAAATCATATTCTCGCTTAGAACCTTTTTTACAATTGACAGACTCAGAACGTTTAAAGCAAAATATTTCAAAAATATTTAATACTTACAAACATGAACGTTTTTCTTCAAGATTCAGTAATCCATTTGCACAAATAATGGCATATACTACTGATGGTAATTTAAAGGATTTAATGCCTTTAATGTTATCGGGATATTTTTCAAAAAACCAGTTATTTGGTAAAGGCAAAGATGATAATCAGCCAGAGCCTACATCTGTTGAATAATTACTTTAATATTTTAAAATCTAAAATCAAAAAACAATGTCAACTACATTTAACAATCGGGTATTCGGATGCGTAGTCATCAAATCTATCAATTCAAATTATAATGCTGATTTTACTCATCAACCTCGGACTTTACCAGATGGAACTGTTTATGCTACAGATAAAGCGTTAAAATATTCAGTGAGAAATTATCTAAGAAAAGCCTTCGGTAATGAGAATATATTTTATTTTAAGACATTATCTACAGAAATGCAACCTCGTACGCTGGATGAAACTTATGAGTCAATTTTTGGAAAATATACAGAGATTAAAGGGAAAGATGCTGAAAGTCAATTAAGGAAAGTTGTGTTGAAAAACTTACTTACTTGTCTCGATGTAAGATTATTTGGAGGTACTTATGCAGGAAAAACAAATTTGTCCATTCACGGACCAGTTCAGATAACACACGGTATTGACCAATACAAACTAGGGCAAATTTATTCTGAACAGATAATGTCTCCTTTTCGTAATCCAGGAGAGAAAAATGCAGATTCAACCATGACGACACTTGGATCACAATCAAAATTGAGTGAAGGACATTATGTGCATGGTTTTTCAGTTAATCCACATAATATTACCGACCATGTAAAAATATCAGATGGAACAGCTTTGCAATCAACTGATATTGATAAATTAAAGGCTGGACTATCTCGTGGTGTTACTTTTTATGATTCTGCCGCAAAGTCTGGTTCAGAGAATGAAATGATGCTTTGGGTTCAATTGAAAGAAGGCTCAATGATAGTGTTACCTTCTTTTGTTGAGCTGATAAAAATAAAAGCTGATAAAAGTATTGATTTGAGTGCTATTGCTGAAATTTTAGGGCGTAACCACATTGCCGAGCATATAGAAAAGATAGAATTGGTTTATGATAAAACAGCAACAACAATTGTGGGAATACCAGCAGGAGCAATTATTACAGATATTAACCAATAGAAAATGGCAAAGCACATATTATCATTTGACCTTCGTGCTAACTTTGCTTGCTTTAAGAAACCAGATGTAAATGATGGTATCATTCTTACTTTTAATTGCTTACATAAGCCTGCTTTATTAGGGATTTTAGGTGCAATTGTTGGGTTAAAAGGCTATAATAAAAAAGGAGAATTCCCTGAATATTATCGAGCATTTAAAGACTTACCCATTGGAATAGAACCACTAGAAGGGTTTCACGAAAAAGGAAATTTTAGTAAAACAATTATTAAATACACCAATACAGTTGGTTATGCCAATGCTGATGGGACACTAATTATTACTGAACAGACTTTGGTCAATCCCGCTTATCGCTGTTATGTAATGTTGGATGATACTGATGAATGTCAAGCTAAATTGAGACAAAATTTGTTGAATGGAGAATCTGTTTATTTACCATATTTAGGTAAAAATGAATTTTCTGCTTGGTGGGATATGGAATCTGTTCTAGAATATGATTATTCATTATTTTCTGCAAAATCAGAGTTTAAAATTAATTCTATTTTTGTTAGAGAATACCCCTTACATGACAAAAAGGTAAAGCCCAAATATTCGCCTTCACTTGGAACAATCATAAATAAATCATCCTATATGTATTTTGAAAGATTACCAATTGGTTTTGATGAAAAACTTTATCAGTATGAACTAGGTGAATTTGCATTTACTGATTGGACCTTGAAGCAAGATTCTACTTTTGAAGATTTATACACTATTAAAAATTTATATAACAATAAAGTAATACAATTGTTCTGATGAAGACACTTAAATCTCTCATTCAAAATGCTCTCCGAGTTAAGGAAATCCTTAAAAACTCGGGGAGTTATTTAGCTCACCTACCACCACCCAATGATAACATTACTGTAGAGACATTATCTGAACATCTTGAGTTGGTGTTTGAATGTTTAGATAGAAATGTTGATGAAAATGGGTTGAATTTTATTATTGATAGATTAATAGAAAGTATAGTTGTAAATGAAAGTTTAGGAAATGAAGAAATTCTGAGAGAATATATTAAACAGCTTTTTGTAGATACTATTATTTTTCATGATTTTGGAAAAGTAAATGAAAACTTCCAAACAGAGAGAATGAAAAATAATCTATTTAGAAGTGTTAGTACTATTATAAAGCCTGTTTATGGACATTCAGAACTGGGAGCATTTATTTACTTAGTCTATCATTTAGAAGCCATTAACTCTAAGTGTAATTTGTCTGATCAACAGAAAGTTTTTCTTTCATTTATGGCCTTTCTGCTTGTGAATTCTATTAATCTTCATCATAACCCCAAAATTGTCGAGCCTTTAAAGAGATTAGAAAGAAGTATATTTATCAAAGAGTATGAGAAACTAAAAAAATATCTCGATTTATATTCTATTCGACAAACAAATCTATCTAAAGGATATTTTGATAATTTTGCAGAAATTATAGATTCTATTGAAATTGAAAAGCATCAAGTTTTTCCTCTTTATGCTTTAACCAGATTAAATTTCTCATTGTTGACTTCATCAGATTATTTGGCGACATCTGAATATATGAACCAGCTAAAATTAGATAATTTGGGACTTATTAATGAGTCATTAAGAAAAAAAATTGTAATTGCCGCTAAGACTACTCATAACTATAATGCAAAGGCTCATCAATTAGCATGTTCAAATTTTGAAATAACTAACCCAATTGAAAGGTCAGGGGATAATCTGAATATTATTCGCCAAAATATGGCGATTGAAGTACTTCGAAATATCAGAAAGCAATCTAAAAACAGATTGTTTTATCTCGAAGCTCCAACAGGCGGAGGAAAAACAAATCTTTCAATGTTGATTATTGCTGAGTTGTTGAATAGTAGTCCTGAAATTAATAAAGTGTTTTACGTCTTCCCATTTACAACACTTATAACACAGACGCACAAAGCAATTTTAAAAACATTAGACCTTACTGAAAACGAAGTAAGTCTTATACATTCAAAAGCGGGTTTCCAGACAAAAAAAAATGTAGCTACTGAAGAGTCTGAAGATGGGAAATATGGTGATGAAAAACTTAATTATCTTAATAATTTGTTTGTTCATTATCCAATTTGTTTATTAACACATATTCGTTTTTTTGATATTTTAAAAACAAATGAGAAAGAAACTAATTACTTATTCCATAGATTAGCTAACAGCATAGTGATTATTGATGAATTGCAATCGTATCCACCACAGCATTGGGATAAGATGCTTTATTTTATTCAAAATTTTGCGGAAATATTCAATATGAAATTTGTATTAATGTCTGCAACTTTACCAAGAATAGATAAACTGAACCTACCATTAGTAAATAAACCCACTTTTACAGATTTACTTCCTAATGCTAATCAATGTTTTATTAATGCTAATTTTGCAGATAGAGTAAACTTTTGTTTTGATTATCGTGATATTAAGTTAGAAATCAGCGATTTGGCTGATATAGTTTTAGAAAAATCAGAAGAATATTCATTAAGAAGTGAAAGTGGGGGTGTTTTTACTATTATTGAATTTATTTTCAAGAAATCAGCAACGGAATTTGAAGAAGCAATTAAATATCGTTTTTTTGATGAGAACTGCATATTTGTACTTTCAGGAACTATCCTTGAGCCTCGCCGAAGAGAGATAATTAACTTCCTGAAAAATGAAAATAATAGGACTAAAAAAGTATTATTAATAACCACACAAGTAGTAGAGGCTGGGGTTGATATTGACATGGATTTGGGCTTTAAAAATCTTTCCTTAATAGATAGTGATGAGCAATTAGCTGGTCGCGTAAATAGAAATGTTAAAAAAGAACCTTGTAAGGTATATCTTTTTCAGATTAATAATGCAGGTATAATCTATAAAAATGACCAAAGGTATATTGTTACAAGAGATAATATTTCAACTGAAGAGCATGAGGAAATACTCAAAACTAAAAATTTTGATAAGTTGTATGATTTAGTTCTTGGAGAAATAGACAAAAAAAATGGGTTTAAGGAAATGCAAAATTTTAACAATACCTACTATCCATATATTCAAAGACTTGATTATGAAAATATACACAAGGGTTTTCAAATAATTGAAAATCAGAATCTCTCCATTTTTGTGCCTTTATGTTTACCAATAGTAGTTTTAGATGAAAAAGATAATCATGACAGAATATTCAGTGAAGATGAACTGTTTTTTCTAAAACAAAACAATGTATTGCCAATAGATAGAAAAATTGATGGGGTAAGTGTTTGGGATATTTACTTTCAAATGATAAAAAATAAAGAAGTAGAATTTATTAAGAAAGAAATTGGGCGTAAAATAATTACAGGTATAATTAGCAAATTCACTTTCTCTGTCTTTTTAACAGATAAAATAAAAAGAGAATTACAAACTTTTAGTAATCCAGAAAAACAATTTGAGGATTATTATTATTTAGAACATCATCAGTCGTGCTATGATTATAAAAAAGGCTTGATAGAGTCAAAATTTGATGCATCAGAAAACTTTATCTTATAAATAATAATGACAGTAAATGCCACCCTTATCAATATCCTTCAAATTTGCCAAAGAGAACTTTGGCTCCATGCAAATAGTATTACAATGGAGCATACTTCTGATATTGTAGCAGAGGGAAAGCAAATCGGGGAGGAGAGTTATCCGCAAAGAGCTGAACGAAATCAAGAAGTAGCTATTTCTACAGAGATTAATGGCATAACCTGTAATGCTAAGATAGATTTTTATGATGCCAAAACTGGCGTGGTCCATGAAATAAAGAAATCTAGTGCTAAAGAGATGGCTCATGTTGCACAGGTACAGTTTTATTTATATTTATTGCGAAAGAATGGAATAGCTGCTAATTATGGATTGATTGAATACCCCAAGTTAAGGCAAACTGAAAAAGTTGAATTGTTGGAAGATGATATGCGAAATGTAGAACGTTGGGTAGAAAAGGTAGATGAGATTATTAACCAAGAAATGTGTCCGCCTCCATTACCAAAAAGTAAATGTAAAAATTGCTCTTATTTTGAATTTTGTTGGAGTGGAGAAGAATAAAGATGTACTATTAAAATATATAGCTTACCGTTAGTAAATCTACAATCATGAAAAAGCCCTATTATTTATTTAACCCTGGAAGGTTGTCTAGACAAGACAATACGTTAAAATTTCAACCTATCGACGAACACGGTAATGAAGGTCAGCCCCGATTTATCCCTATTGAAACAGTAGATAATCTTTATTGTTTTGGCTCTTTAGATGCCAATTCTGCCATGTATAATTTTCTGGGAAAGAATCAAGTAGCTGTTCATTTCTTTGATTATTATGAACATTACACAGGTTCATTTATGCCAAAAGAGTATTTATTGGCTGGTAAAATGCAGGTAGAGCAAACAAAATATTACCTAGCCAACAAAAAGCGAATCATACTTGCCCAAAAGTTTGTGTTAGGTGGAGCTATGAATATGTTGAAAAATCTAAACTATTATAATAATCGACAAAAGGACGTAGCAAGACAAGTAAAAGCAATTGAAGGATATATTGAAAAGATTCCTCAGACTACTCAAATAGATGAATTAATGGGATTAGAAGGAAATGTACGACAAACCTATTATGAAGCATTTGATGTAATAATCAACGATTTTCAGATGGGAAATCGAACTAAACAGCCACCTAATAATGAAATAAATACCTTAATCTCATTTGGAAATATGATGTGTTATACCGTTTGTTTAGGACAAATTTATCATACTCAGTTAAATCCTACAATAAGTTTTTTGCATGAACCAGGCTATAGGAGATATTCATTAGCGTTAGATTTAGCGGAAATATTTAAGCCCATATTAGTGGATAGAACTATTTTTAGCTTGCTAAACAAAAAGCAAATACAGTCAAACGATTTCAGACAAGAATTGAATCGTTGTGTGATGAAAGAATCTGCCAGAAAGACATTTATGGCAGCCTTTGACGAAAAATTAAAAGAGACTTTTAAACACAGAAACCTTGGGCGGTCAGTAAGCTATAAACATCTTGTGAAATTAGAATGTTATAAATTGAGCAAACATATTTTAGGGATAGAAGAGTATAAACCTTTTAAAATGAATTGGTAAATAGGAGACTAGTGTCTAATAGTTTTATGTACAAATATTACATAGATCTATTAGACACTAGTCTTTTAATATGTCATTAATATTTTTAATTAACAATTAGATTATAAAATTATGTATGTAATATTAGTTTACGATATTGGTGAAAGACGAGTAGGCAAAATGTTGAAACATTGCCGAAAATATTTAAATTGGATTCAAAATTCTGTTTTTGAAGGAGAGATTACCGAAGTAAAGCTAAAAGAGCTAGTGATAGGAGCAAAAAAAATAATGAATGAAGAATTTGATAGTTTAATTCTGTTTAAAAGTAGAGACCAAAAATGGCTAGATAAACAGATAGTAGGGAAGGAATTAAGCAACATTGACAACTTTTTGTAGATAACGTCGTCGTCGAAGAAGAATTTTTTTAATATTTTTAAGCATATTCTACTCGAAAAAATATCTAAAAATAAGCTAAGTTGTTGATTATCAACTGTCGTCGATAGCCCATTAAAATCATATTATTCTAGGTTGACGATTTTTAAGTGTTTTTTAGAATAAAAAAAGTGTTAAATTGAGCCAAATAAGCAGTTTTTGCAACGGCTTTTAATCGTACCAAGTGGAATTGAAATATCAACATAATGAAATTAGCGGATAAATACGGGTGGCTTTTAATCGTACCAAGTGGAATTGAAATGGTGAAGGTGAAACTGGGCAATTGATTCGAATGTCTCTTTTAATCGTACCAAGTGGAATTGAAATGCAAAGTAAAACGTAAGCGTCCGCAAGTTGCTGAGGAACTTTTAATCGTACCAAGTGGAATTGAAATTTCAGGAGCGGGCGATTAATAGATTCTTTTTTCCCTCTTTTAATCGTACCAAGTGGAATTGAAATGCATCATACGTTTGTATAACCTTAATAGCATCATACTTTTAATCGTACCAAGTGGAATTGAAATTGTAGGATTCCTTCAGGATAAGACGATAAAATAAACCTTTTAATCGTACCAAGTGGAATTGAAATTTTTCATGAACAATGTCTTTTAATAATATCCCTTTGCTTTTAATCGTACCAAGTGGAATTGAAATAAATGTACATCCAAGCCCCCATCTTTGTTGGTTTTCTTTTAATCGTACCAAGTGGAATTGAAATAGTTTAGGGAATGAATTAATGAATTTTGAATAATCACTTTTAATCGTACCAAGTGGAATTGAAATATGTAGGCTAACTCTAAAAGATAAGGTATTTTTTTCTTTTAATCGTACCAAGTGGAATTGAAATAAACGATAATAGTATCTATGCCCCCTACTGTTTAATTGCTTTTAATCGTACCAAGTGGAATTGAAATATAATTTTCTGAACATACGCCGGCATTGCTCTAGTAAACTTTTAATCGTACCAAGTGGAATTGAAATATCAAACTTGGGAATTTGGCTTTATTTGAATCAGGATCTTTTAATCGTACCAAGTGGAATTGAAATGTTAACTTTAAATGCTCGACAATTACGCTCTGTTTTTTCTTTTAATCGTACCAAGTGGAATTGAAATAGTTGCCCTTTTACTTTTTGATATTCTGCCTTTACTTTTAATCGTACCAAGTGGAATTGAAATTTATAGGTACGTGTATTTATAGTACCAAAATGATTAACTTTTAATCGTACCAAGTGGAATTGAAATCAGTTTAACATTTGACAAAGTTCCCTAACTTTTGACTTTTAATCGTACCAAGTGGAATTGAAATTAGCCCAATACAATTTGCTCCATTCTATCAGCAAATCTTTTAATCGTACCAAGTGGAATTGAAATGTTTTGATTTGCTTGTTATTAAGATTTATAAACACCTTTTAATCGTACCAAGTGGAATTGAAATTTCAATTTGTTACTGAAAAATCCTAAAAATCTTTCTTTTAATCGTACCAAGTGGAATTGAAATTTTGTTGCTTTGATTAATGCGTTATGAAAAATTATTGCTTTTAATCGTACCAAGTGGAATTGAAATTTAGTTTAATCCTTTTAGAAATTCAGCTACTAAATTGCTTTTAATCGTACCAAGTGGAATTGAAATACAGCTACAGACGCATTAAATGCAAGAGTTACAACTACTTTTAATCGTACCAAGTGGAATTGAAATTAGCAGACCCTCCGATGGTTGATGTGATGAAATGTTCTTTTAATCGTACCAAGTGGAATTGAAATTTCAGAGAAGGGTAGCAGTAGCACGAGTTTTAAACTTTTAATCGTACCAAGTGGAATTGAAATGCAGGTACTCGAAGAAAAGCACGGATGTCAGCATACTTTTAATCGTACCAAGTGGAATTGAAATGGTCGTGAAAGTAAACAAAGATGAATTGATTGTACCTTTTAATCGTACCAAGTGGAATTGAAATAATCAAAGTCAGACTCACTAGTCTTTGAACGATACCACTTTTAATCGTACCAAGTGGAATTGAAATATGGTATCATTTAAGCAGGTTACTTTTGAGAATTTGACTTTTAATCGTACCAAGTGGAATTGAAATTCAAAAACCACCTTGCCATATAGGCAACATCTTTCTTCTTTTAATCGTACCAAGTGGAATTGAAATTTAATCTAAACAGTAGGGGGCGAAAGTCCCCTACTTCTTTTAATCGTACCAAGTGGAATTGAAATTTTCGTAGGCTGTAAGCATGGCTGGGGAATCATAATTACTTTTAATCGTACCAAGTGGAATTGAAATTTAGGGTTGCGGAACTCTAAATACCAAGTGCCAAATCTTTTAATCGTACCAAGTGGAATTGAAATGGCTGGGAAAAAACACCCATTCTTGACAGCGCTGGCTTTTAATCGTACCAAGTGGAATTGAAATGGCAGTAGCGGAAAGTATCGTTGACATTCTGGTGAACTTTTAATCGTACCAAGTGGAATTGAAATTTGACAAAAATGGTGATGGAAAGATAACTTGGAGCGCTTTTAATCGTACCAAGTGGAATTGAAATCTAATTTTCTTTATCACATTAAGATTTGTTTCTTTGGCTTTTAATCGTACCAAGTGGAATTGAAATGCTTGCAGAAATGATTTTCCGCCTAATTCTTTCAACTTTTAATCGTACCAAGTGGAATTGAAATCGGACCACACCGCCAACTGTTGCCCTCAGCCAAACACTTTTAATCGTACCAAGTGGAATTGAAATCGTAGGTGAAAATAGTTTAAAGCTTGTAATCAATCTTTTAATCGTACCAAGTGGAATTGAAATCCACGTACCATCTGGATTCTTCCATTTCGACTTTCCTTTTAATCGTACCAAGTGGAATTGAAATAGTAGCTACATGGGGCATTAATATGTATGTAGCGGTCCTTTTAATCGTACCAAGTGGAATTGAAATGGCAATGATGTTGATTTAGGAACAAAATCAGACGGAACTTTTAATCGTACCAAGTGGAATTGAAATATTGTTTCCATTCTATTTTCTTTTACTCTTTCAATACTTTTAATCGTACCAAGTGGAATTGAAATAACATTATCTGAAACAATGGCTTAATATTTACACTTTCTTTTAATCGTACCAAGTGGAATTGAAATTAGACAGCAGATGAGGTTTTGCCAAGTTTTTTTGCTCTTTTAATCGTACCAAGTGGAATTGAAATATCTGCCAGACATCGACGAAACTGGCGTGCGAGAACTTTTAATCGTACCAAGTGGAATTGAAATGGGTTATCTACCCAAAATTGTTGCCTTTCTTACAGCTTTTAATCGTACCAAGTGGAATTGAAATAGTTCTTTTTGTCTTTTCTTTTGTGCGGGCGTTAGCTCTTTTAATCGTACCAAGTGGAATTGAAATACATTTTGAGTATTGACAAAACTAAAAGGCCATTTCCCTTTTAATCGTACCAAGTGGAATTGAAATTTGCTTACATTAAGCAGTTTTGATATTGTATAGGACTTTTAATCGTACCAAGTGGAATTGAAATGTACTTCAAATGACGGCATAGTAACCATAGAAGTTATCTTTTAATCGTACCAAGTGGAATTGAAATGTTTGTATTTGTTGCTCGGTATAATTGCCAATAACTTCTTTTAATCGTACCAAGTGGAATTGAAATAAGTTGAACTAGTAGTATTAAATTATCTTAAAAAACTTTTAATCGTACCAAGTGGAATTGAAATTTTCTACGTATTGAAAGAAATCATCTGAACCGTTTTTGCTTTTAATCGTACCAAGTGGAATTGAAATATTTCTATGATTGGACACCATAATTCACCTTGTTTGCCTTTTAATCGTACCAAGTGGAATTGAAATTGATTAAAATTACCTTCCTTATATTCTACAGTTCCTTCTTTTAATCGTACCAAGTGGAATTGAAATAATGAATCGTGTGCTTGTTTCTTTGCTAATCTTAACTCTTTTAATCGTACCAAGTGGAATTGAAATTTTATAGATAAAATGCTTCCTATAATATCATTACCGAACTTTTAATCGTACCAAGTGGAATTGAAATAGCGTTTTCACATAATCAATCCCTGCCTGGAATAGCTTTTAATCGTACCAAGTGGAATTGAAATCAATTGCTACAAATAATTTATCATTCACGATTCGAAAACTTTTAATCGTACCAAGTGGAATTGAAATACAAATACGGCACAAACAGAAACGTTGAGCATTTCTTTTAATCGTACCAAGTGGAATTGAAATAGGCATAATCTTTGCCTTTTGTAACGTTTCTAATTTGCTTTTAATCGTACCAAGTGGAATTGAAATTTGATGAGCCTATGCAGTTATTAACAACTGTAGCTTTCTTTTAATCGTACCAAGTGGAATTGAAATTTGATGAGCCTATGCAGTTATTAACAACTGTAGCTTCTTTTAATCGTACCAAGTGGAATTGAAATTGGATAGGGCCACCAAGCTCGGATAATTTTAGAGATAGCTTTTAATCGTACCAAGTGGAATTGAAATAGAAATTTCATGGATTAGCGTATTCTTTTTATGTGCTACTTTTAATCGTACCAAGTGGAATTGAAATAAACATATTTGCCGTCAACCTCAATAAAAAGCTTACCTTTTAATCGTACCAAGTGGAATTGAAATATGATAGCCATTATGGCTATATACTATTTTTTGAAGCCTTTTAATCGTACCAAGTGGAATTGAAATTACCTTTTTAAACATATATCAAATCTAGCAGTAACCTTTTAATCGTACCAAGTGGAATTGAAATGGAAAAGGCAAGTTAGGCGGTATTACCGACCAAATCTTTTAATCGTACCAAGTGGAATTGAAATTTAAGTTCTATCTTTTTCTTGACAGAGGCTAATTCTACTTTTAATCGTACCAAGTGGAATTGAAATAGATTTTAGTGGTGATACCTATTTTGATTTGGATTTCTTTTAATCGTACCAAGTGGAATTGAAATAAAATATTCAAAGACGGGTGTTAGTGGTGATTCAACAGCTTTTAATCGTACCAAGTGGAATTGAAATAAGTAGCAAGTCCATGATAATACATATTTTTTGTTTCACTTTTAATCGTACCAAGTGGAATTGAAATGCATTTAATTTTTCCTTTAGCAAATCTATGTTTTTCATCTTTTAATCGTACCAAGTGGAATTGAAATCTTTCCATTGTTTTTAGTCTTTTTTAACGCCTATTCCTTTTAATCGTACCAAGTGGAATTGAAATAGTATTTGTGAATTTAAAGAGGATTCAATGTTTTCCTTTTAATCGTACCAAGTGGAATTGAAATGAAGTAATTGAATGATGTGTTTTAGGGTTAAACATATCCTTTTAATCGTACCAAGTGGAATTGAAATATTAAATCCCAATTTAGCTCACCTTCTGCATTTTCAAACTTTTAATCGTACCAAGTGGAATTGAAATATACGAACTAACCTTACGCCCTGCTAAGGCTATTCAAACTTTTAATCGTACCAAGTGGAATTGAAATTTACTTTATTGAAAGCCTCACGCATATCTTTGATATTCTTTTAATCGTACCAAGTGGAATTGAAATTGCAAAACTGGCTAAGGTCTAATTTATCTCGCACGCTTTTAATCGTACCAAGTGGAATTGAAATTGCGATGTTAGACCAATGATTTTACATTGTGTATCAACTTTTAATCGTACCAAGTGGAATTGAAATTAGTCTAAACCAAGCGAGTGACAAATGGGCTTTATTGCTTTTAATCGTACCAAGTGGAATTGAAATGCGTATCTACATCAATTGATATTTGTACTTTATTATTCTTTTAATCGTACCAAGTGGAATTGAAATACGGCATGATGGCAAGTTTGGCGTATGGAATTGCTATCTTTTAATCGTACCAAGTGGAATTGAAATTACAATGGTTTAGCTTGGCAAAATTATGTATATGCTCTTTTAATCGTACCAAGTGGAATTGAAATAAGCCAAAACCTTTTGCTCCTGCTTTTTCCCAAAAAGCCTTTTAATCGTACCAAGTGGAATTGAAATGGTTCAAGAACTGTATTTCTAGCCTTAGTGCCATATCTTTTAATCGTACCAAGTGGAATTGAAATGATGGAACGGCATTTTCTATCGTCTCTATTTCAACATCTTTTAATCGTACCAAGTGGAATTGAAATGTTAAATATTCCCTTGATACCTCAATATGGTATTTTGCTTTTAATCGTACCAAGTGGAATTGAAATGGATTTTTGCTGAAACGTTTGGGCGTTGTGCTTTGACTCTTTTAATCGTACCAAGTGGAATTGAAATGAAGTTACTATCGGTACTTCTGGTATCGTATAACCCTTTTAATCGTACCAAGTGGAATTGAAATTCTTGTGTTGGCAAATCTGACACTGGTTTATTCTCCTCTTTTAATCGTACCAAGTGGAATTGAAATGCTTTAGCTAATGTTTTTGTAACACTAACTATTTCATCTTTTAATCGTACCAAGTGGAATTGAAATTCCAGTACAAAAACGATGGATTCTCTTTTGCTAGTTCCTTTTAATCGTACCAAGTGGAATTGAAATATTTTGGCTAATTGACGGGCTTGGAAAGCAGCTAACCTTTTAATCGTACCAAGTGGAATTGAAATAAAAAATTTCCTATCAGTTATGGAAATATATATTATACTTTTAATCGTACCAAGTGGAATTGAAATAATCTTAAAGTAACTCTATCAACTGGTAATCCTAAACCTTTTAATCGTACCAAGTGGAATTGAAATAATCAAGTTCCGCTTCGCTTGCACCTGATTCTTTTGCTTTTAATCGTACCAAGTGGAATTGAAATAGAAAATCTATTCTTTCTTGAATCCTTTTTTCAAGACTTTTAATCGTACCAAGTGGAATTGAAATGTCGCTACAGCATGACGAGACAAGTATCAGGATTTTCTTTTAATCGTACCAAGTGGAATTGAAATAAGAGCACGGCCTGAAATTTATGGGTATAGTAAACACTTTTAATCGTACCAAGTGGAATTGAAATGCATACAAGCTTTTCCGTTTGGATACTGCTTCTTCTTTTAATCGTACCAAGTGGAATTGAAATTCGACACCTGTTCCATCACAAGTGCCTTTATTTTCAACTTTTAATCGTACCAAGTGGAATTGAAATTGCAATCGTTGATTCAAAAGGTAAATTTGTCAAGGGCTTTTAATCGTACCAAGTGGAATTGAAATAGGAACATCAAAAAATTGTAGATTCATTAAAAGAACTTTTAATCGTACCAAGTGGAATTGAAATAAAATTAGAACAGGAGGAATTTAAAAAACTTCATTCAACTTTTAATCGTACCAAGTGGAATTGAAATATATCTGTTATCTCCTGTGCCATTATTGTACCTCCTCTTTTAATCGTACCAAGTGGAATTGAAATGTTTTATGATTATATAAGTAAGCTGAATTTTGCGCTTTTAATCGTACCAAGTGGAATTGAAATTATTGTGCCTGCATCAAAGCGGTAAACACAATATCCTTTTAATCGTACCAAGTGGAATTGAAATAAAGCAAGGGATAGATACGGAGGTGGCTTTACGAGACTTTTAATCGTACCAAGTGGAATTGAAATTACGGAGGGTAAGGAGTAGCAATAAACGTCCTTCTCTTTTAATCGTACCAAGTGGAATTGAAATGAGTTAACGGCAAATGTTTTCTTTGATATATCGTATTCTTTTAATCGTACCAAGTGGAATTGAAATGGGTGAGAACGGGCGAAATGTTACTTATACAGACCCTTTTAATCGTACCAAGTGGAATTGAAATAAATCTAACGTACTATCTATTACGATTAATGGCGTTCTTTTAATCGTACCAAGTGGAATTGAAATCCTTCTGGAACCCACAACGCCACATCCCTATGAGACTTTTAATCGTACCAAGTGGAATTGAAATAAAACTAAGGACGAGGAAGAATTACAGGCTTTGCGCTTTTAATCGTACCAAGTGGAATTGAAATAGGTTGAATCGTGTCGGAATAGTAATAATAGGCATTCTTTTAATCGTACCAAGTGGAATTGAAATTGCCCAACTTTTAGTTTATTAAGCCCTGAAATCTCTTCCTTTTAATCGTACCAAGTGGAATTGAAATGAAACAACAAGCATCAATAATTCACCTGTATTCTTTCTTTTAATCGTACCAAGTGGAATTGAAATATGCAAAGAAACGTCCTATTTTGCGGATGTGTTGCAACCTTTTAATCGTACCAAGTGGAATTGAAATTCTTGTGTTGGCAAATCTGACGATGGTTTGTTCTCTCTTTTAATCGTACCAAGTGGAATTGAAATCCTTTATAAGAACGGTACATCAATTCAAATCCGCCTTTCTTTTAATCGTACCAAGTGGAATTGAAATTTCGTTGATAGGCTATTTTACCGTTGCTTTTTTGGCTTTTAATCGTACCAAGTGGAATTGAAATTTTCTAATTAAAACTATGCTGAATGACTTCGTTATCTTTTAATCGTACCAAGTGGAATTGAAATGTAAATCTAATCTTGATACTCTGTTGTGTGTTTCTTCTTTTAATCGTACCAAGTGGAATTGAAATGAGAGAAATATCTTATCTTGAAATATCGGTACCTCCTTTTAATCGTACCAAGTGGAATTGAAATGCATAGTATGCACGAATATTTTGTAATTGTGCATCCTTTTAATCGTACCAAGTGGAATTGAAATAATCAACCGTATTTTTTGTAGTTGTTTCAATTGTTCTTTTAATCGTACCAAGTGGAATTGAAATTAAAGAGGTACACCGTTTTCTGTGAATTGGCGAACTCTTTTAATCGTACCAAGTGGAATTGAAATTGATTTTTTGTAGGAACGATTTGACACCAGTCGTTTCCTTTTAATCGTACCAAGTGGAATTGAAATTGATTTGTTTGTTTTAGTTTTTTTAAGCATTTTTTCTTTTAATCGTACCAAGTGGAATTGAAATTTATGTGAATCAAATAATTCTTCATATTCTTCTAATACTTTTAATCGTACCAAGTGGAATTGAAATAACATTGCTGTAAGCTTTTCGCTTGATTCATTAAACTTTTAATCGTACCAAGTGGAATTGAAATTTTTCATTCTTTCATTAACCTTTGATTCGATTAATGTCTTTTAATCGTACCAAGTGGAATTGAAATGATAGCTTGTATTTTGATTCCCAAATAGACATGTAATCTTTTAATCGTACCAAGTGGAATTGAAATTACATATTCACGTTTCCTGTCGTGTTGATGACATAAACTTTTAATCGTACCAAGTGGAATTGAAATGACTGGTAGCTATGTTGGTTTACCAATTTTAGGAAATCTTTTAATCGTACCAAGTGGAATTGAAATGTCGAAAGAGCTTCTAGCAATGTGCAAATAGACGTCTTTTAATCGTACCAAGTGGAATTGAAATTAAGTAAGGATTCTGTCAATACTGCTGATGTAATGCTTTTAATCGTACCAAGTGGAATTGAAATTATCATCCTGCACTAAATACCAAAGCAAGTCTTGTGCTTTTAATCGTACCAAGTGGAATTGAAATTAGCCTTTCATACATTTAACCACCTAATTTTACCTTCTCTTTTAATCGTACCAAGTGGAATTGAAATTGCGTTTATTTGTTTATAATTTCTATCCATTTTTTGTACTTTTAATCGTACCAAGTGGAATTGAAATGGCATTGGTAAAGTGCCGTTCAGATAAGGTAAAACCTTTTAATCGTACCAAGTGGAATTGAAATTGGCAACGATAAAGAGGGTTAACAGAAGCGTTGGCTTTTAATCGTACCAAGTGGAATTGAAATGAAAAACGAGGGGTCGGAACCAAGGGGGGGTAGGCCTTTTAATCGTACCAAGTGGAATTGAAATTATTTAGCCAATAAAGCCTCATCCTTAAAACCATACCTTTTAATCGTACCAAGTGGAATTGAAATAGAACGTGTCCGTAATCGCCTTTATTGCACTTCTCTTCTTTTAATCGTACCAAGTGGAATTGAAATTTAATAAAATTTTGCTTTCTAAATTTGACAAAACTTCCTTTTAATCGTACCAAGTGGAATTGAAATTTCTTATCTAAAAAATGATTTGCCGACATCTTAGCGCTTTTAATCGTACCAAGTGGAATTGAAATAGGTATTTTGCAAACAATGGCTTCCGTGCCATTTCTTTTAATCGTACCAAGTGGAATTGAAATCGATTTTAAATTCTTATTAACGATATGGCACAAGCTTTTAATCGTACCAAGTGGAATTGAAATAAATATATATAATCTTGGTCGCTTAGGGTAATAGGGCTTTTAATCGTACCAAGTGGAATTGAAATCTATTATTCAAATGAAAGAGCGAAAAATATGGGACTGCTTTTAATCGTACCAAGTGGAATTGAAATGGAATAACGCAAGAACGTACATTACTAACAGATACATTCTTTTAATCGTACCAAGTGGAATTGAAATTTTGCACCACTGGCAATCAAACCTTCAAGCCTTAACTTTTTTAATCGTACCAAGTGGAATTGAAATATAACAACATGATAATGTAATTCTTCACCTTTTGGGCTTTTAATCGTACCAAGTGGAATTGAAATTGCATAATCATTTTGATAATTGAAAGCTCTGAATCTTTCTTTTAATCGTACCAAGTGGAATTGAAATATTAAGCCAATGGTTAAAACGCCTAATTGTCCTTTCTTTTAATCGTACCAAGTGGAATTGAAATAGAAGACACTGGAAGCTAGAGAACTATCAATTACCACTTTTAATCGTACCAAGTGGAATTGAAATTAATGAAAAAGGTTGATAGTCGGAATCAATACCAACCTTTTAATCGTACCAAATGGAATTGAAATTTCTTAATCTTTTTTTGATAGCTTGTTAGTTCTGGTAACTTTTAATCGTACCAAGTGGAATTGAAATGGAGGATTGCACGTGTTAGGAGATTGGATAGCAGACTTTTAATCGTACCAAGTGGAATTGAAATTCAAAAACAGGTCTTTTGGTCGCATTTCCCAAAAGTCTTTTAATCGTACCAAGTGGAATTGAAATTGCCTATATTGGTAAACACAAATAAAATTCTCGTCCGCTTTTAATCGTACCAAGTGGAATTGAAATTTTAAAAATTCGGCTATTGCGTCTTCTATAGAGTACTTTTAATCGTACCAAGTGGAATTGAAATCTTTTGGTGGAGTTCTTGCACTATTAATGGCTATTTGGTCTTTTAATCGTACCAAGTGGAATTGAAATATGTCTATTGCTTGTTTAGTAATAATCTCTACTTGCATCTTTTAATCGTACCAAGTGGAATTGAAATTTGATAAATTCTTTTGCTTTATTAAACGCAAAAGCTCTTTTAATCGTACCAAGTGGAATTGAAATATGCACTCCCAGAGTTCCCGCTTGCATCCCCTGTAAAGTCTTTTAATCGTACCAAGTGGAATTGAAATACAATTGATAAATAGGGTTTATTTCTTCATTGAGTCCCTTTTAATCGTACCAAGTGGAATTGAAATCGCAAGACACAGAGGCGGACGACCTAGCACAGCGCAACTTTTAATCGTACCAAGTGGAATTGAAATCCATACATTTGGTATAAAGGCAAGCTAGCAACGTCCTTTTAATCGTACCAAGTGGAATTGAAATACCCCGTTAACTGTTTGCCCTGCGCTAAAAGTACCTTCCTTTTAATCGTACCAAGTGGAATTGAAATGGAGCAATTGCTGACTTGCGCGCGTTGTCCTCTGCCTCCTTTTAATCGTACCAAGTGGAATTGAAATCCTGTTTGGTAAAAGTGTTTAGCCTCCGCCCATATCTTTTAATCGTACCAAGTGGAATTGAAATATGTTAATCATATCAGCCATTTGTATAAAATTTTTACCTTTTAATCGTACCAAGTGGAATTGAAATAAACTTATGCTGTCCCCGCCTACGTAAGATTTTACTTTTAATCGTACCAAGTGGAATTGAAATCGTCGGCGCTATACTCGTCTATTTCCCTAGTTATTGCTTTTAATCGTACCAAGTGGAATTGAAATTATAAATTCGTAGTAAGAGGGTTTAATGTAATTTTCTTTTAATCGTACCAAGTGGAATTGAAATTTGCGGGTTTTAGGTCGGGTTCGGAATAAGCAAAACCTTTTAATCGTACCAAGTGGAATTGAAATTATAATGCTTTGGCTTGGGAAAATTATATGTATGCCTTTTAATCGTACCAAGTGGAATTGAAATATAATCTCTTTTGAGGGCTTTTCTTCAAAGAAGAGTCTTTTAATCGTACCAAGTGGAATTGAAATCCAATTTCATGCTGTTGATAATCACTTAAAGCAACACCTTTTAATCGTACCAAGTGGAATTGAAATAAGATTAGAACAGGATGAATTAAAAAAACTTCATTCAACTTTTAATCGTACCAAGTGGAATTGAAATGTTAGAATCACATCCAGAGCTTCCAAGAACAGTTGAGCTTTTAATCGTACCAAGTGGAATTGAAATATTGAAAAAGAAAGAAATTCAAAAAGGGACATTTTCTTTTAATCGTACCAAGTGGAATTGAAATGGCTGTAAAACCTCTTAAAAAGGGATGGAACGGACCTTTTAATCGTACCAAGTGGAATTGAAATTGAAAAAATGGAATTCCTTTTAAATGAGTTTAGTAAACTTTTAATCGTACCAAGTGGAATTGAAATAAAAATTCTTTCGTGGCCGTCGCTATCCAAAAATTCCTTTTAATCGTACCAAGTGGAATTGAAATCCGTTTTTCTTGAAAACTTCTTTAAGCCTTTTTTTCTTTTAATCGTACCAAGTGGAATTGAAATTGATTTTGTTTGTTTTAGTTTTTTTAAGCATTTTTTCTTTTAATCGTACCAAGTGGAATTGAAATAAAATAATTACAAAAATTGCTTGTTAAGGCTAACACTTTTAATCGTACCAAGTGGAATTGAAATTGCAATTCAATAGCCTTTTTTGTTTTTTCTGATAGTGCCTTTTAATCGTACCAAGTGGAATTGAAATCGCAAAACTTGGTTGTAGGCTCGCAAGCCCTTTGGCTTTTAATCGTACCAAGTGGAATTGAAATTATACGGCACTTAGCGGAGTAGATTATATAGGGAATGCTTTTAATCGTACCAAGTGGAATTGAAATCGCAATCCATCAAAGCGAGTTCAAAAGCGTTACCGACTTTTAATCGTACCAAGTGGAATTGAAATTTTCCTCAATTTCGTTTGAAAGTTTTACCGCGAGTAAACTTTTAATCGTACCAAGTGGAATTGAAATAGTTGTAACGGAAGACCTAGGTAAGCGGCTTGAATCACTTTTAATCGTACCAAGTGGAATTGAAATGAAATAGGGGCGCCGTAAATGTCTAGCGGTTCGCCCGTCTTTTAATCGTACCAAGTGGAATTGAAATTAGCGTCCCCAATTGGTTTTGATTGTTTGCTCATTTTCCTTTTAATCGTACCAAGTGGAATTGAAATCTAATTATAATGCAAAAGTCGCCTTACTAAACTTTGAACTTTTAATCGTACCAAGTGGAATTGAAATATAATTTTCTGAACATACGCCGGCATTGCTCTAGTAACTTTTAATCGTACCAAGTGGAATTGAAATGTGTTTTCAAATGTGAAAGTTCTATAATTTAAAAATCTTTTAATCGTACCAAGTGGAATTGAAATCAAAATACATTTGCAATTTCATCCGATTTTGTTTTTCTTTTAATCGTACCAAGTGGAATTGAAATAAATTAGAGTATCCACCGTTTTTTAATTTAGCACGTCTTTTAATCGTACCAAGTGGAATTGAAATTTTGTTGCTTTGATTAATGCGTTATAGAAAATTATTGACTTTTAATCGTACCAAGTGGAATTGAAATGCTAATGTTTGTCCTAGTGAGTAGCAGTAGTTTTGCTTTTAATCGTACCAAGTGGAATTGAAATGCAATAGTTACGATATTAAACGATGCCAGCGTATTACTTTTAATCGTACCAAGTGGAATTGAAATATGATTATTTTGATGATTTAGGATGATAAGAACTTCTCTTTTAATCGTACCAAGTGGAATTGAAATCGCAAGCCGCTTCTAAAGCTTATGTAGATACAAAGTCCTTTTAATCGTACCAAGTGGAATTGAAATTATCGTTGTTTTCGTTTTTTAATATTCTTCTTGCCATTCTTTTAATCGTACCAAGTGGAATTGAAATTAAAGAATCACTTTGATTAATGCAAGCTCTGATTCTTTCTTTTAATCGTACCAAGTGGAATTGAAATAACCATGTGTTTTGTGTAAACCCACGACCGTAATCTTTTAATCGTACCAAGTGGAATTGAAATCGTAAAAGAAGGAAAACAAGAGGTAAATAAGGATTTACACTTTTAATCGTACCAAGTGGAATTGAAATCTTGCATAACTATCATTGCGACCATGCTCGAATATACTTTTAATCGTACCAAGTGGAATTGAAATCCAGACGGAATATTGAAAGTTCTTTCATATCGTTCTTTTAATCGTACCAAGTGGAATTGAAATCCTCAAATATACTGCTCAATCAATCAACACTACCTATCCTTTTAATCGTACCAAGTGGAATTGAAATATAATACTTTATTAGCTGACTTTCTGATTCTTACAGACTTTTAATCGTACCAAGTGGAATTGAAATAGCACTGCTGACGTAGGGTTATATACCTGTACTGTTGCTTTTAATCGTACCAAGTGGAATTGAAATGAGCGTTAGGAGCAGGACAAAGCCCTAGGGGAACTCCTTTTAATCGTACCAAGTGGAATTGAAATGCGACAAAGCTAACAGGGTGCAAATAATGTATTTTGTCCTTTTAATCGTACCAAGTGGAATTGAAATTCGTCTGCTCGAAGAAATCTGCAAAGTCTTGCACACTCTTTTAATCGTACCAAGTGGAATTGAAATTGATTGAAGGGCTTTTTTTATGCGGAGGCTGATTCGTCTTTTAATCGTACCAAGTGGAATTGAAATGTTACAATACAACAACCGATTAAAGAACGACTATGGCCTTTTAATCGTACCAAGTGGAATTGAAATTCAGAAGCCTGTTTAAATGAAGCTCCCAGTCGCCCTTTTAATCGTACCAAGTGGAATTGAAATTGTGGTACGGCTTTGTTTAACATTCCATACGGGTCTTTTAATCGTACCAAGTGGAATTGAAATTGCCATGATGTATATGAAGGCCATCGAGAGTTTGTAAACTTTTAATCGTACCAAGTGGAATTGAAATTGAATGGCTTTAAGTGCAAGATGTCTGTATTTATACTTTTAATCGTACCAAGTGGAATTGAAATAACAGAGTTTGAGGGGTATGTAAGGATTTTAAGTACTTTTAATCGTACCAAGTGGAATTGAAATGGCTATGAACGCATTTTGAGTTTAGGGATTAAATTAAGCTTTTAATCGTACCAAGTGGAATTGAAATGGTTTGGCATTCCATTCGTTGTAATCTGCCTTATTTTCTTTTAATCGTACCAAGTGGAATTGAAATATAAAAACGCCCTCTACATCACGTATAGGGCGTTTTTCTTTTAATCGTACCAAGTGGAATTGAAATTTATCGGCAGTAGCCATACAAAAAAAACTGAAAGGTCTTTTAATCGTACCAAGTGGAATTGAAATAATGATGAAGTGATACACATTATACATCAACTCAAAACTTTTAATCGTACCAAGTGGAATTGAAATCCATTGGCAAGAGAATTATAGTTATAAGAGAATAGCTCTTTTAATCGTACCAAGTGGAATTGAAATTGTAAGCTTTGCGAGCTGTGACCCCCCAAGTTTTACCCCTTTTAATCGTACCAAGTGGAATTGAAATAAAGCAGGGACAGAAACAGGGATAATTTGAGGGCTTCCACTTTTAATCGTACCAAGTGGAATTGAAATTTTATGTGCAGTTTGATGTATCAGATGAATCGACAGCTTTTAATCGTACCAAGTGGAATTGAAATGCAGATGGAACAGTGATGTCTAGCACCCGAATGGCTGCTTTTAATCGTACCAAGTGGAATTGAAATTCGTCATGATGTTGTTCCCAGTATTCTTCACACCGTGCTTTTAATCGTACCAAGTGGAATTGAAATTAAAGTTTTTGGTCATTAGCCTTTTTTTGTTCAGCTCTTTTAATCGTACCAAGTGGAATTGAAATTCAGCTGTGCGAATGAGTAGATTTTTGAACTCTGTCTTTTAATCGTACCAAGTGGAATTGAAATTGATTATGATTGTTAAAATGTTCTCTCAAATTTTGACCTTTTAATCGTACCAAGTGGAATTGAAATTGAATAATGCAGATAGTACACATAATAAAGTAAGTGCTCTTTTAATTGTACCAAGTGGAATTGAAATTGAATAATGCAGATAGTACACATAATAAAGTAAGTGCCTTTTAATCGTACCAAGTGGAATTGAAATAGTGTTCTAAAAATTTCACATCCTTCTTTTTAATATCTTTTAATCGTACCAAGTGGAATTGAAATTTAGACATATTAAAGATATTGTTAAACAAGAAAAACTTTTAATCGTACCAAGTGGAATTGAAATATATATGCGTTCCATTCTCCACTATACCGTTCCATCTTTTAATCGTACCAAGTGGAATTGAAATACAATCTTATCTTTTGCAGAAAGTCTAGCACGCTTACTTTTAATCGTACCAAGTGGAATTGAAATATGCACTCCCTGAGTTCCCACTTGCATCCCCTGTAAACTTTTAATCGTACCAAGTGGAATTGAAATATGCTTTCTTTTACTGCCATCCTTTTAGAAGCCCCACTTTTAATCGTACCAAGTGGAATTGAAATTTTCAATAAGTTGCCTAGTTACTTCGTCGTTGTGTTTTCTTTTAATCGTACCAAGTGGAATTGAAATCTGTACGCCCAAAACAATCCAACTGCAATACCGATTCTTTTAATCGTACCAAGTGGAATTGAAATGAGTAAAATCCTTAAAACTAAAACTGATATTTTCGGGTCTTTTAATCGTACCAAGTGGAATTGAAATAAAGCCTTTTCTTTATCCTCTTTAATCTGATTTAGCTTTTAATCGTACCAAGTGGAATTGAAATCTAACTGAGACACCGCCCTCCTGATACTGCTTGCTTTGCTTTTAATCGTACCAAGTGGAATTGAAATTTTTCATTACTAGAGATAATCTCAAACGAAATATTACTTTTAATCGTACCAAGTGGAATTGAAATAATTGAGCAAAAGCCTCATAAATTACAGAAGAAGAACTTTTAATCGTACCAAGTGGAATTGAAATACTCTTACTTGATTGATGTAAATAATCTTTTGGTCTGGACTTTTAATCGTACCAAGTGGAATTGAAATGGACGAAAAGGTGGATTTCTACAAGAATCTTATTTCGCTTTTAATCGTACCAAGTGGAATTGAAATGTGCTGAGCATGATGAATTTAAGTTTGACGGTGTGTCTTTTAATCGTACCAAGTGGAATTGAAATATAAGCGTCACTTCACCACCAGCAATATCATTTACTTTTAATCGTACCAAGTGGAATTGAAATATATCAATGACAACAGCATATTCTTGCGTATCTGATCTTTTAATCGTACCAAGTGGAATTGAAATTTGTAAAATATAGGCATCTGGGGCAGTTGGCTACTGAACCTTTTAATCGTACCAAGTGGAATTGAAATTTGGATAAATCTTTTAAACTGTTATCATAATCGTTCTTTTAATCGTACCAAGTGGAATTGAAATGTTTTAAATTGAGCTGTAATTTCTTCGGTCATCCTTCTTTTAATCGTACCAAGTGGAATTGAAATAGGAAATCGGTGTGTTTATGAAGCTGTAAAAGGAGACCTTTTAATCGTACCAAGTGGAATTGAAATGTAGGTATTAGACACACATTAATCGTGTATCTTCTTCTTTTAATCGTACCAAGTGGAATTGAAATAAGTAATGTAGTGAGATATGGAAAAGGACTTCTCTACTTTTAATCGTACCAAGTGGAATTGAAATAAACAGCTCAAACATTCTTTAATTTGGTCGGCGACGCTTTTAATCGTACCAAGTGGAATTGAAATAGTAGTTAACCTTTTAATTTTGTAACCAAGATTTTGTCTTTTAATCGTACCAAGTGGAATTGAAATTAAAACCTAATACCGATATTATCCACGATTAAGAAAGTCTTTTAATCGTACCAAGTGGAATTGAAATTTATATTATCTTCGGACAAATACACATTCAAATAGCCTTTTTAATCGTACCAAGTGGAATTGAAATGATGTATATACTTATATAAATGGTATAAATCTAAGTCTTTTAATCGTACCAAGTGGAATTGAAATGGATTTATCAAATGTATGCACTCTTCTAGCGAGTCAGCTTTTAATCGTACCAAGTGGAATTGAAATGTTGGTGTTTCATTGATTGTTCCTTCCCAAAGACTTTCTTTTAATCGTACCAAGTGGAATTGAAATGGTTCTGTTGGTAGAAGTATTTTACTCCTTTTTAACTTTTAATCGTACCAAGTGGAATTGAAATGAGATATTGTAGGAAAATAAGGCATACTTTTAAACTTTTAATCGTACCAAGTGGAATTGAAATACGCTTACATAGACTTTTCTACCAGTTTTCTTGTACTTTTAATCGTACCAAGTGGAATTGAAATTTTCTGCCATGATCGAAAATAAACCATGATGGCATAGGCTTTTAATCGTACCAAGTGGAATTGAAATAAAGAGCTGTTTTCGTTTATTAATGCATAGTCTTTCCCTTTTAATCGTACCAAGTGGAATTGAAATGCAGTCGAAAAAGCTCTATTCTTATCCAATAGATAATCCTTTTAATCGTACCAAGTGGAATTGAAATTTGTATTTGTAATTTTTGTTTTTGAAAAAGATGTATCTTTTAATCGTACCAAGTGGAATTGAAATATTGTATTGAAGATTGACAGACAAAAGAACCTAAACTTTTAATCGTACCAAGTGGAATTGAAATTTTAGACCCGCAACCTCAATATCCAAGAAAACAACACCTTTTAATCGTACCAAGTGGAATTGAAATGGGCTCAGGCAACAGCTGCAAATGTCATGACAAAGGGCTTTTAATCGTACCAAGTGGAATTGAAATATTAATTGTTCTCTTGTCGTTGCCATCTCCTCTACCTCTTTTAATCGTACCAAGTGGAATTGAAATGTTAGGTTAGAAGATTTTACGAAACGGAGGTCGCAGGCTTTTAATCGTACCAAGTGGAATTGAAATCTTGGTAACCCAACAATTCCTGGCATTACACCTCCCTTTTAATCGTACCAAGTGGAATTGAAATGCTATAGCAATCGCTCAACCTCAAGCAAATGAATTTTCTTTTAATCGTACCAAGTGGAATTGAAATTCTAAGAATATGCAGTTTACGGCTTATGCAAATGAAGCTTTTAATCGTACCAAGTGGAATTGAAATTTATATTATCAAAGCGTCGGGCGAAAGAGTTCAACTGCTTTTAATCGTACCAAGTGGAATTGAAATTTTTTGGGGAGTATTAATAAAAATGATTGATTGATTTTCTTTTAATCGTACCAAGTGGAATTGAAATATATTACTTTCAAAAACAAGTAGATATGGTGCGTTTTCTTTTAATCGTACCAAGTGGAATTGAAATCCAGTGACTGGATTAATACCATTAAGTGGTTTTGACTTTTAATCGTACCAAGTGGAATTGAAATTCGTACCCTTTTGCGCACCTTATGCCGTAGGTGTCTCTTTTAATCGTACCAAGTGGAATTGAAATTCGTTACGGTGGCGCCTCCGCTGTCTACCCAAAGGGACTTTTAATCGTACCAAGTGGAATTGAAATACGCCATAAATGCTTTGTAAATTTGGGTCTTAACAAACTTTTAATCGTACCAAGTGGAATTGAAATAAGCTAATTTCATTGCATCTTATTACTCTGGAAATCCTTTTAATCGTACCAAGTGGAATTGAAATGCATCAAAACGTGAAATAGAGTGTTTAACGTCTGGAAGCTTTTAATCGTACCAAGTGGAATTGAAATGTGTCGTATCTTACTCTACCATCCGCCCACTCCTTCTTTTAATCGTACCAAGTGGAATTGAAATAAATCTATTGGAAACATGAAAGGGTTTTCTTTAAAAACTTTTAATCGTACCAAGTGGAATTGAAATTTGAATTTCTGATAGATTTCTCTGAAACTTCAAGCTTTTAATCGTACCAAGTGGAATTGAAATTAAATCGGTACGCTAAAAGATTCTTCTGCTAAATCGCCTTTTAATCGTACCAAGTGGAATTGAAATATATTTCTGACTTTATAGCCAAAGATTAAAGACATTCTTTTAATCGTACCAAGTGGAATTGAAATTGTTGTTTTAGGGAGTAAAAATATGGGTTTAGGTGGCTTTTAATCGTACCAAGTGGAATTGAAATAGTAAAAGAATTACCGTTAGAATTTTTATCGTTTTCTTTTAATCGTACCAAGTGGAATTGAAATAATACAGCAGTTACAACAAAAATAGAATCTTTCGAGCTTTTAATCGTACCAAGTGGAATTGAAATGAAGTAACCCCTTTCGCATCCGTAGATATTACCTCTTTTAATCGTACCAAGTGGAATTGAAATTTTGTTTTCTTTAGTTGATTTTCGGTTGTGTTGGCTACTTTTAATCGTACCAAGTGGAATTGAAATCATTAAAAGGAGTTCCTACTTGCAAAGGGTCTGAACTCTTTTAATCGTACCAAGTGGAATTGAAATGTAATGTTTGCCATTTCAGAAGCCCATGTATTTCTGAACTTTTAATCGTACCAAGTGGAATTGAAATAACATTGCTTGCACTGTTCCCATAATGCGATAGGGCTTTTAATCGTACCAAGTGGAATTGAAATTCGACGAAGCGGGTGACTTGGAATATTCGGCGTTCTTCTTTTAATCGTACCAAGTGGAATTGAAATTTGATAATAGTGACAGTGACAATTTTAAAATAATTACTTTTAATCGTACCAAGTGGAATTGAAATGCTTGCATAAATCGATATGTTCTATGTACTGCCTGCTTTTAATCGTACCAAGTGGAATTGAAATACTACCTTGGTTTGTTTCCCAAAATTGGCACGTCCTTTTAATCGTACCAAGTGGAATTGAAATCGATTTATAAGACTTTGCTGATGTGCCTTTTTCGACTCTTTTAATCGTACCAAGTGGAATTGAAATTTAAATACTTTTGTATAAGTATTTCGTGACTTTATCTTTTAATCGTACCAAGTGGAATTGAAATTTTCAATGTAAAGGCTTGAATATTGTTTATTTGGCACCTTTTAATCGTACCAAGTGGAATTGAAATTGCTGGCAAGCCTAATTTTCAACCTTCACCAGTATTCTCTTTTAATCGTACCAAGTGGAATTGAAATTAGTCGCGCGTTGCTTGCCCGTTTATCGTGGTGGCTCTTTTAATCGTACCAAGTGGAATTGAAATGTGAAAATTTCAAAGTGCATTTTGTTGGATGTTTTACGCTTTTAATCGTACCAAGTGGAATTGAAATAGTATTCGCAAATTGACTAGTATCCAATTCAGTTAACTTTTAATCGTACCAAGTGGAATTGAAATTTTGCTGTGCAGACCATGACGAATCGTTGTTTCTCTTTTAATCGTACCAAGTGGAATTGAAATGCTAATCGCAGAATCCAAAACGCAGTTCATTATTCTTTTAATCGTACCAAGTGGAATTGAAATTTATCTTGCATCGTCTTAAAGTTTAATCCCCTCTTCTTTTAATCGTACCAAGTGGAATTGAAATGAACTAACTAAACTAATAGGGTCACCATAATTACACCTTTTAATCGTACCAAGTGGAATTGAAATGTACACCCGTCGGGAAGCGTTTGCAGGCGCTCGCATTCTTTTAATCGTACCAAGTGGAATTGAAATTGGTAGCGCATAGGATTCTTAAACATATCCACACCGCCTTTTAATCGTACCAAGTGGAATTGAAATTGTTTTAATGGTTTATCGCTATGGTAATAATTCAAACTTTTAATCGTACCAAGTGGAATTGAAATCGGTATTCACCCAATTGGCTAAAAGGAATACAAATCTTTTAATCGTACCAAGTGGAATTGAAATTGTACTATATCACAAAGAAAGACAGCGAAACAGGTAAACTTTTAATCGTACCAAGTGGAATTGAAATAACGGTAGGGCAACGCCTTTTAATCGCTCTCAATCGGGCTTTTAATCGTACCAAGTGGAATTGAAATGAGACAATTCTAATAAAACAGCAAATAATCAATTAAACTTTTAATCGTACCAAGTGGAATTGAAATGACAAATGGAAGCGGTATATATTTGGCTGTTTATAAAACTTTTAATCGTACCAAGTGGAATTGAAATAAGATGGCGCCAGGCACTTGCAAAGCTTCGTTTCTGACTTTTAATCGTACCAAGTGGAATTGAAATTAATTGAAGCCGATTGGTCACTCCTGATTAATTGCACTTTTAATCGTACCAAGTGGAATTGAAATATTCCGGCTTTTATGGCAATGAGCCAGCGGCTTGGCTTTTAATCGTACCAAGTGGAATTGAAATGAATTTACCTCGACAGTGCCATCAGGACACTCATCTTTTAATCGTACCAAGTGGAATTGAAATCCTTACAAAGTGACTTGCTCGTTTGCAAGCTTTCTCTTTTAATCGTACCAAGTGGAATTGAAATTCCAGATGTCGTTACTTTTCAATTTCAGCGAGTCACTTTTAATCGTACCAAGTGGAATTGAAATAGATATTGGGCAATTTATAAGCTTTCTGATAATTACTTTTAATCGTACCAAGTGGAATTGAAATACAGGAAGCGGTAAGCGTCCTGTATTTTTCTTTGTCTTTTAATCGTACCAAGTGGAATTGAAATGAAACAAAATCGGAAAAAGAATTAGCAAAAATTAGGCTTTTAATCGTACCAAGTGGAATTGAAATATTAATTTTCAGCAGTTTATCATTATTTTCAGAATCACTTTTAATCGTACCAAGTGGAATTGAAATTCGTATTTCTGTTCCTGAATCGCTTTTGGGGCTTCACTTTTAATCGTACCAAGTGGAATTGAAATATTCTATTCATGTCCTTAGAAGAAACGACCCTCCCACTTTTAATCGTACCAAGTGGAATTGAAATAAATCACCGAGTAAACGGAGCTTTAATCTTACCTTTTTCTTTTAATCGTACCAAGTGGAATTGAAATAGCAGAATATGCACAGTCGTACCAAGTGGAATTGAAATATTGATGAATAAAGCGGCAAGGAAAGAAGACTTAGATCTTTTAATCGTACCAAGTGGAATTGAAATAGGGTGTAACTATACTCGTAACACTTCCTGTTCGCTTTTAATCGTACCAAGTGGAATTGAAATGTCAATGAAGTTCCAAACCACAACATCATAGAGCCCTTTTAATCGTACCAAGTGGAATTGAAATTTAGTCTTTTCCAGTTATTTCAAATGATAAATTGATCTTTTAATCGTACCAAGTGGAATTGAAATGGAATTTGCACACGTCGTACAGTCATATCTTGACTAGTCTTTTAATCGTACCAAGTGGAATTGAAATCTTCGAGTCAATTTGTTAAAGACTAATGTTGGAGCACTTTTAATCGTACCAAGTGGAATTGAAATGAAGGTATTATTATGCGGAAAATTTTTCCAGTTGGTGGCTTTTAATCGTACCAAGTGGAATTGAAATAAAAAGCATGCGGCTTCTCGTGCTATTCACGAAAACGGCTTTTAATCGTACCAAGTGGAATTGAAATTCCGCAGGAACAAAGCCATTTAGCCAAGTAGTTGTACTTTTAATCGTACCAAGTGGAATTGAAATCTAGCTCCACCAGCTTCCTAGCCATAATCCTACACGACTTTTAATCGTACCAAGTGGAATTGAAATATGGGAAGGAATCTAGCACTATGGAGAGAGATTCGCCTTTTAATCGTACCAAGTGGAATTGAAATTTAATCAATTCTAATCAAATGGAACAAATTCAAATCCTTTTAATCGTACCAAGTGGAATTGAAATCTATCCGTAATATCAGCAGATGATGCCCAACCAAACCCTTTTAATCGTACCAAGTGGAATTGAAATTTAATTGTTATTGGTGGTTTCTCACTTCGGCAAATCTTTTAATCGTACCAAGTGGAATTGAAATACACCTGGCAAAGCTCGCATCGATTGGATATCGTATCTTTTAATCGTACCAAGTGGAATTGAAATCGGTATTTGACAGTAGAGGTATTTGTCAGGTCTGGACTTTTAATCGTACCAAGTGGAATTGAAATTTTTGTAGGCTACTTTCAGCAGCCGAAAGTTTCCCAACTTTTAATCGTACCAAGTGGAATTGAAATTTGTTAAATACAAACCTTGCCATACCTCCGTGTTACTTTTAATCGTACCAAGTGGAATTGAAATGCAATCTCTTTAGTAGTGTATGGCTTTTTTAGCGTACTTTTAATCGTACCAAGTGGAATTGAAATTTGTAATTCCCTTCCGAATCAATGAACTTAATTTTACTTTTAATCGTACCAAGTGGAATTGAAATGCGCTCAATAATCGGTACATATATGACCCACCATTCTTTTAATCGTACCAAGTGGAATTGAAATGAACCTTCCTGAATAGCACGTTTTACAAAGTCATTTTAATCGTACCAAGTGGAATTGAAATGGTTCTGCATTTACTCTTTTACTGAATTCTCTGTCAACTTTTAATCGTACCAAGTGGAATTGAAATCCATCTGCACCTAAAAGGATTCGATTAACAAGTACTGCTTTTAATCGTACCAAGTGGAATTGAAATGAGTCTACCTCTACAGTGCCATCAGGACACTCATACTTTTAATCGTACCAAGTGGAATTGAAATCTAGAGGATGACTCTCCCGAAACACGCAATGAAGCTCTTTTAATCGTACCAAGTGGAATTGAAATAACGTTATCGACAAACACTTCTTCGATAAAAGTTTTTGTCTTTTAATCGTACCAAGTGGAATTGAAATGTTCGTCGGGTGCAATCATTAAGGTTTTTTTATTATCTTTTAATCGTAGCAAGTGGAATTGAAATCTTCGTTATAAACCTTTGGTACATCATCTTCAAATACTTTTAATCGTACCAAGTGGAATTGAAATGTTACTGACTCTTCAAATGTTTTTTCTTGTGCTTCCACTTTTAATCGTACCAAGTGGAATTGAAATAGACATAGAAAGCACTTCTAAAAACGAAAGTACTTCTTTTAATCGTACCAAGTGGAATTGAAATAGACATAGAAAGCACTTCTAAAAACGAAAGTACTTCTGTTTTAATCGTACCAAGTGGAATTGAAATCCACTTGACTACACTAACCGAGCTATGTTACTTACTTTTAATCGTACCAAGTGGAATTGAAATGCCCAGAAAAGGCTCGGTTTGTCCCAAATTTCTAAGCGTCTTTTAATCGTACCAAGTGGAATTGAAATTACGACCCGTCGTTTGCCATATAGACGGTGTACACTTTTAATCGTACCAAGTGGAATTGAAATGTACCTACCAACACACAACCGCATTCGCCTTTTAATTCCTTTTAATCGTACCAAGTGGAATTGAAATTTTTTTCGGGTACGAAACGGGTGCAACATTATCCTACTTTTAATCGTACCAAGTGGAATTGAAATTAGGTTCGGCACCGTCGCAAATAACCTCTAAGCTTTCTTTTAATCGTACCAAGTGGAATTGAAATACCGAAATTCTAGTAATAGAAATCCAATCTACTACACTTTTAATCGTACCAAGTGGAATTGAAATTAAGTTCGTGTATCTGTCAATACATCTGCCACATACCTTTTAATCGTACCAAGTGGAATTGAAATGATTGTCTTAGTGGCTTGGCACTTAGCTTTAACTTACTCTTTTAATCGTACCAAGTGGAATTGAAATCGGATGCCAATGTATTATATATATCCGTTTTGGATGCTTTTAATCGTACCAAGTGGAATTGAAATATTGGAGAAAGAATACGAGAATTACGAGACAAAAAACTTTTAATCGTACCAAGTGGAATTGAAATATAAGACTAACAATATCGGCGTGTAGTTCTTTGTTTTCTTTTAATCGTACCAAGTGGAATTGAAATTTTACTAGAGCGTAATCCTTCGATTTTGTTAAGTCTTTTAATCGTACCAAGTGGAATTGAAATTCGCCTGTTACCTGTCCCGTCACATAGATTTTATCAGTACTTTTAATCGTACCAAGTGGAATTGAAATTCGCCTGTTACCTGTCCCGTCACATAGATTTTATCAGTACTTTTAATCGTACCAAGTGGAATTGAAATAAATCTCAACACGGTAATAGGCAATTGTATCAATCCTATCTTTTAATCGTACCAAGTGGAATTGAAATCTTCAGGCACAGCTTGTATTGCTGAATTCTGAAATGCTTTTAATCGTACCAAGTGGAATTGAAATCTTCTAAAGCTGCTATGGAACTTGCCCTTAATATCATCTTTTAATCGTACCAAGTGGAATTGAAATCAAACAGTAACAAGAACATACGGTTATTATTTAGACTTTTAATCGTACCAAGTGGAATTGAAATGTTCCACTAAAAAGGTTACTGTCTTGTCTGCATACTGCTTTTAATCGTACTAAGTGGAATTGAAATCACGTAGGGTCATAAATGGTAAGTTTTCTTTGAGCCTTTTAATCGTACCAAGTGGAATTGAAATATAGTCGCTTAAATCTTCAATGTCAACATTCAGAATCTTTTAATCGTACCAAGTGGAATTGAAATCTGGTGGTAGTGCTGCTGGAGGTCACTGGGATGATGATCTTTTAATCGTACCAAGTGGAATTGAAATATACCTATTTTGGTTTCAGACCCTAACATATTGCCTAACTTTTAATCGTACCAAGTGGAATTGAAATGATTACCATCCTCGTTTTCATACCGCAATCCTCTACTTTTAATCGTACCAAGTGGAATTGAAATCTGCAAAGTATAATTTCTTCAAATCTATTATCCTTCTTTTAATCGTACCAAGTGGAATTGAAATACTGTGAAAGGTCTATTGCTGGTTGAAGCGGTATATCTTTTAATCGTACCAAGTGGAATTGAAATTGTCTTCAAAATAGTTGAATCCAATAAACATTTCTTCACTTTTAATCGTACCAAGTGGAATTGAAATTGTTATTATGTTTAAGTACACAAAGATAAGTGTTTCTTTTAATCGTACCAAGTGGAATTGAAATGCTCCTTAGTGTGTGCATCCTGAGCGATGGTAATAGCTTTTAATCGTACCAAGTGGAATTGAAATTTATCTTTGTAATGCCTAATCTTACTGAACATTACCTTTTAATCGTACCAAGTGGAATTGAAATGCCGATTTTGATATCGATTTTTCATGGGATAAACGGAACTTATAATCGCACCAAAAGGGATTGAAATAAGGAGCTAAACTTAATCGTTATTTTATGGCTGAGATTTAATTCTGATTGTATTAAGGATATAACAGAAGCCTTTTATGCGATATTAATTTTGCTCAAAATCTCTTCAAAATTTGCATGTTTTACTTTTCTGTGCCTTCTTGCGTGAAATCACAAAATTCCCATAAAATGAAAACTAAGTTGTTATTTTTTTTTATCTCTCTAACTTTTTGTTTTACTACTTTAGCCCAAAAGAAAAAACCTGCTAAGAAGGCTCCTCCTGTCAAAGTTTCAAAAATTGATTCTACTGAGCTACTTAATAAAAATCCTCTAAAGGTGGGTGTTCAACAAGCAAATGATGTTGTCGAGGCTAGTCTAACTGGCAAGGATTTAACAGCTAATCAAAATGGAGAAAAACGTTTTTATGATTCTTATAAATTATTGCTTCATGCGGGTGAAGAGCTTTTTTTAGAACATTCTTCTTCAAATTTTAGAGTGATGCTTAGCTTGAAAACACCTGCTAAGGATAAACAGGAGCTTAGCTACGATTCTCAACCTTTTAATGGAAATAGTATTAATAAATTCCATTATGTTGTGCCTGTTACTGGGACATATACTTTGTTGGCTACTTCAATGGATGCTGGACAAACTGGGAGGTATAAAATTACAAAAACGATAACAACGCCTTCGGTAATAGAAGCTGGACTAGACCAGAGTTTTGCTAATCAATTTAAAGCTCTTGAGAAATCTAAGAAGGTGAACTTTAAAAATATTACTGGCGAAAAAATTAAAAAGGATAAAAAGGAGGAGAAGAAAGATAAAAGTGCTGGACTAGAAAGCTTTAAAACATCTTTTGAATTGGTAGCTGGGAAGTCTGCTTTTATTTTTCAAGATAATGGGGGACAAACCGCTAATTATAAAAGTATTTTGCTAGAAAGTGAGAATGAAGCAGATGTAAAGGCTTATTTTGAAACATTAAAAAAACAATTGCAAGTACTTACTAGAAACTGGACAGAACAAAGTAATACTGATGTTAACTATAGTTCTTCGACGGATGCTGATTTTATTACCTTGAAAATCAATACGATTCCTCCTCTAAAGAAAAAACAAAAGCAACTTTATCAAGTAGAGTTCGTTTATAATTAAAGAGGAGTAATATTATCTTCAAAGAAATTAAAATAGATGGCATGGCTCACTAAGTCATGCCATCTGTTTTAAAAATGATTGCTCGTTTAATTTATAACCTTTAGAATAAAAAAAATATGCAAATAGCTTTGATTACAGGTGCAAATTCTGGTATTGGGTTAGCTACAGCAAAGGCTTTGGCTATTGACAAATTTGAATTGATTTTGCTAGTTAGAAGTCACGAGAAAGCAATGGCTACGGAATCTGAAATTTTAAAAGTTGCGCCCACAACTAAAATGACTTTTATTATTGCTGATTTAATAGATTTAGCTTCTGTTAAAAAAGCTACAGATGAGATTAAAACAAAATATACTATAATCGACCGCTTGATTAATAATGCTGGATATTCACCTGTGGGAATTTCTTTTACGAAAGATGGATATGAAAAATCTTTTGTGGCAAATCATTTAGGGCATTTTGTATTGACGATGAATTTGATTAATTTATTGAAGAAATCAAAAGAAAGTAGGGTGATTAATCTTTCTTCTGCGGCGCATGCTTTGGGAAAAGTAACGCGTCTTTTCGAGAAAAATAATACAAAATTATCGGATATGGGTGCTTATGGTGATGGTAAACTAGCCAACATTTTGTTTACCAAAGGTCTTGCTAAGTATTATAAAGATTCTTCAATTACTGCTTATAGTGTGCATCCGGGAGTAGTAAAGTCAAATTTTGGAAGCGATATGAATGGCTTACTAAAAATAGGTTTTGCGCTAGCTCGTCCATTCATGATTTCTGTTGAAAAAGGTGCGGCTACTTCTATCTATTTGGCTACTACAGATATTCAGGATTTAAGATTCAGAAATGGGTATTATTTTACAAAATCAAAACCAGCTTCGACCTTCAATAGTGGTATCACTCCAGAAAGTGTTGAATGGTGTTGGGAAAAAAGTTTAGAAGCAACAAAGGCGTTTATTTAGTTTGGTGTTAGTGAATTGTAATTGAGAGGATGCTTATTCTAAAAAAAATCACTCATTCACAATTCACTAACTCACCATTAAATTAAGCAGGCATTGTAGGACGAACCTCTATTTTACTAGGTAGCGTTCTTGCAGGCATTTTGATTAAATCTGCTACAATTTGTCCAATATCTTCTGGTTGAATTTTCCAAGCATCTTTTTCTGAAGGAACATGTCCGTTAAAATGGGTAGCTACTGACCCTGGCATGATGGTTGTAACTTTAATGCCATCTTTTCTTAAATCCATCATAATGGCTTGAGAAAAACCTACTACGCCAAATTTACTAGCATTGTATGCCCCACCATTTGCGAAAAAGTTGGTACCTGCCAAACTAGAAATCGTAATAAAATATCCTTGAGTTTCTTTCAATGCAGTGTAAGCAGCCTTAATACTATTGAAAGTTCCCGTTAAATTAATGTCAATGGTTTCCTGCCATTGTTCAGCCGTAAGGTCTTGGATAGGAGCGAAGTGACCCACCCCTGCATTGGCAATAACATAATCAAGTCTACCCCAAGTAGCAATAATGGTATCAACAGCACTTTGTTGTGAAGCTAAATTTCTTACATCAGATTCAATACCAATTGCAAAACCTTCTTTGATTTTATTTAATGCTGTAGCCGCTTCGTCTGCACTACTTTGTGTACGACTTGTGATTGCTACTTTAATGCCATCTTTAATTAGGGCTTCCGCAACGCCGTAGCCTATTCCTTTTGAGCCTCCTGTGATAAGAGCTGTTTTGATAATGTTTGTCATTGATTTAAAAAATAAGTTTGTTTCAGTAATTATGAAAAAGAATTGCCTTGTTCTTCATCCTGACATGAAACGAACAAGGCAATTCGCATTAGAGTAACATTAAGAGATAACTTGAAGTTCGACTAAACTTTTTTCTTTTTCCATAAATAAAAAACTGGAACGCCCAAGGCTACAATACCAACACCTGCCCAAGATGGGATAGGTTTGTAAATCAGAAGATTAACACAAAGTGCTGTAGCAAATAAAAGATAAATTGCAGGAATTACAGGATACCCAAAAGCTTTGTAAGGTCTTGGTGCATTAGGTTGTTTTTTACGCAGGATAAATACACCTACAATAGTAAGGATGTAAAATACTAGAATAGCAAAAACGGTATAATCTAATAAATCTCCATAAGTTCCTGTCAAACAAAGCAAACAGGCCCATCCACATTGAATTAATAACGAAAAGGCAGGAACCCCTTTGTTGTTTAATTCCCCAGCTTTTTTGAAGAAAAGTCCATCTTTTGCCATGGCATAATATACTCTGGCTCCTGATAAAATAATACCATTATTACAGCCAAAAGTAGAAATCATGATAAAAACTGCCATAATGATAGTTGCAGGATTTCCAAAAATCATTTCAGCAGCTGCCGTTCCTACACGGTCGTTGCTCGCAAACATAATTCCTCTTGAAAGCGTATCTGTCGCATTTGGATGTCCCTGTACAGGCAAAAGCATCAAATAAGCAACATTGGCTAAAATATATAAAGCACTTACCGTCAATGTTCCATATAGTAAACTTAGTGGAATATCACGTTTAGGATTTTTCATTTCTCCCGCCGTATAAGTAACATTGTTCCAAGCTGATGAAGAAAACAAAGGACCAATCAAGGCTAAACCCATTGCCGACCATAAACCTATACCCGACAAATATTCATAGTCCATGATTTTTCCATTTTCCCAAATGATTTTTACTGGACTCCAGAAGTCAATTGAATTAATTGCCCACATTCCTTTTTTAGGGTCGGAGCCTACAATGATTCCTACAACTGCTAAACCCAACAATGCCCCAATTTTGGTAACAGTAAAGATTAATTGTACCAATTTGGCATTTTTTACCCCTTGAATATTAATAAAAGTAAGTAGAAGAATTAGGGCAATAGCGAGGAGTTGTTGCGTATCAAAGAATAAGAGTTTGTGTTCAGTACCGATATATTGTGGCAATAATACGCCTGTATATTTGGCAAAAGCCACAGCTACTGCTGCAATAGTTCCAGTCTCTATGACTAAAAAGGTTGTCCAGCCAAACAAGAAACCCGTTAAGGAATTATAGGCTTCTCTTAAATAAACGTATTGACCGCCAGCGTTAGGCATCATACCTGCCAATTCGCCATAAGAGAGGGCTGAAATTAAGGTAATGATACCTGTGATAATCCAAGCCAATAATAAATAACCAGGTGAGCCAAGGTTACGAGTAACGTCTGCTGAAACAATAAAAATACCAGAACCAATCATTGAGCCAATCACAATCATAGTGGCATCAATTAGGCTGAGTTCTTTTTTAAGTTCTTGTGATGAAGTAGGGGAAGTGTTTTTTTCCATTGAAGGACTTTGGGTTAGTTTGGTTGATAAACAAACTTAACGAAATGATGCCTGATTTCAAAATAAAACCAAAGCCCAATCATTCATAAGGAACAATTGGGCTTTATGCTTAATAATCAAAATGGTTACTCCTCAAACTTAATTTTATGATAAATATCTGATACCAAAATACTATTCTCTTCTACAGTGATTGAATCTTCTAGAGAATAAAAGTCTTGATTTATCCAAGTATTTGGATTATCAGAACGAATAAAAGTAGAAACACTTACTTTCTCAGGATTGATGTAAATCACTTGTTGAAGACTACTCAATAATTTATATTCAGATAGTTTTTCTGATAAATCAAAGGCTTTGGTGGCTGGAGAAAGTACTTCAACAATGATATAAGGATTCGTAATGATTGCTCGGGAGTTTGCTTTAAAAACAGGGCTACCTTTTACAACCATCACATCAGGCATATAATATCCACCTTCAAACTTTGGAATTTGTACACCAGAATTGCTTCCTAAAACCAGAATATCTTCGTTTTTGAAAAAGAGTATATTGAATATTCTACCCAGATTCATAATAATGGCTTCATGCCATAAAGATGCTAATCCCATCGTAATAATCTCATTTTCATGATATTCTATTTTAAAAGGCAAATCCGCTACGACAGAGAAATATTCTTCCTCTGAAGCTGGAATTCGAACCAACTGCTGAGTGTTAAGCTCAGATAGTATGGCTTCTTTGATATTTTTAGCAACTACCATAACCTTTATTTTTAATCAAATATAATGAAAAATATTACTTGTATTACAGTTAGTGTCAATTGGACTCATGTAATCTGTATTAGAGACTTAAATATGAGTCATCCCGAATTTTTCTGATTAAATAGTGAGCTTTAAAAGATTTCAGAGTTTTTAGATTTCATTCTCGTCCTTACTTTTTGCCTTGATGCAAAAAGTAACAAAAAAATCAAGAATTCCTAAACTCGCTCCGCTCAAACAGTAGGAATTCGTTATCCATCAATTACAAAAAAGTGATTTAAATTAGTTTTAGACCTTTTTTTGATTTTAAATTCGGGATGACTCATCTTTATAAACTTTCTTAAAACTCGTCTTCACAACCAATTGGTGCACCTGGAGGTAACTCTTTGTGAACCGCTATTTTGGCTGCTGATGGACTTTTCATGCGTTCTAAGGCATAATCCAAATGTGCTAAATATCCTGAGTCTTTTACTGTTTTTTTACTTTCTTCTATGTAAGCTTTTAAGTCTTTTAAACTTTTAGCAACCAATGCTTTGGCTTGATAATTAGCTTTTTCGTTTACGCTTAAAGCCAATAAATGTGTCAACAAAATTTGCTCTGTTTGATACTGTACTTCAAGGGCTAAACCTTTTTGACGTGGGGCTTTAAATGTTCCTTCTATTAATTGACTGGTCAAATCATCCAACGTTAAGCCTTCACCACGAGATGCATATTCTACTATTCTTGAAGCGCGTTCTGGATGTAATAAGAACTGCAAAGGAAAATCTGCCGCAGATTCCGCTGCTGCTAAAGCGTCAAATGCTAAACCTGTTCTCTTTTTAAACAATTCTCTTGATGCATTATATCCCGCTGGACGAGGAGGAATCAATTTGATAATGCTTTCTGAAAGCGTTAATACTTCTGGACTTAAACATTTAATGGCCGCTGTCAAGGCTTTTTGCTGTGTTTCTTTTGAAACCAAAATCGTTGGAGTTTGTCCGTCACCACGTAAAGCATAACGATAGTCTACCCCACCTACAATTTTAGCAACGGCTTCTATTTGATAACGATGTAAGTTGTAAACTGGTACTAAAGCATCTTCTAAAAAAGCCATTGGCACCCCTTCACGAATCGTTTTTTCGCCAAAATTACTTAACGCTTTTTCTCTTACTTTCAATAGTGTTGTCAACCCTTCAATAGGGTCTTTACCTTCATCCCATAAATGAGCATTCGGACTTACTGCACCTGCTGGACGAGCATCTTGGTCGGTTAAAAACAATAAACCTTTATTTCTAGCTTCTTGCAGAATCTTGTTTAACCCCGCTTTTTCATCAGTTCCCTTAGGGAAATCTTGGTAACCAAAAGCAATAGAAGCTTTATCCCATGCACCAATACCCACAGCATAAGCGTCAGACATATCAACTTCACCTTTGGCATTCAAGGTTACTCGTGGATGAGGATAATCCATTACCGAAGCACGATCATTCGTACTTGCTGAATAGTTGTGCATAATACCTAACGTATGACCCACTTCATGGGCAGCCAATTGTCTAAGACGAGCCAAAGCCATTTTCAGCATCGGGTCTTTTTCTGGGTCTAATTTTTTGCCATTTTCAAATGGAGAAAGTAAGCCTTGCGCAATGAGGTAATCCTGACGAACACGTAATGAACCTAAAGTAACATGCCCTTTCAGAATTTCGCCAGTACGTGGGTCAATCACTGAAGCACCATACGACCAACCACGCGTTGAGCGATGTACCCAGTTGATTACATTGTAACGAACATCCATTGGGTCGGCATCATCTGGCAATAGTTTTACTTGAAAAGCATTTTTATATCCAGCGGCTTCAAAAGCCTGATTCCACCAAGAGGTACCTTCCAACAAAGCCGCACGAATAGGTTCTGGAGTCCCATTGTCTAAATAATAAATAATGGGTTTTACTGCCTCTGATACCTTAGCACTAGGGTCTTTTTTCTTTAGACGATGTCTTACGGTATAGTATTTCTCAACAGGTTCGCTTACAGGAGTCGAATAGTCAAAATACGAAATCGCATTAAAGCTAGAACGTGGGTCGAATTCTCTTTTCTCAAATTGATTATCTGGTAATTGCACAAACCCATGATGCATTCTTAAAGTGATAGCATCTGACGAAGGGGTAACCGATCTTACAAATCTTCCTGCGTCACTTCCACCAGTAAAGGTTAGGCTTACTTCAAATTCAGAGTTTTGTGGAAAATTTTTAGTACGTTCAAAATACATGGCTGAACGAGATTTGTCTAATGAATAAGAGCCTTCGCCCATGCCCTTAATACGGTCGGTTACACCCATGGCATCCTGCATTAGCAAGTCGGTGATGTCTACCAAATATTTGCCATTTTCTTCGGCTTCAACGGTAAAACCTGCAATAGTAGACTGTGCGAAAGATTGCATAACTGCACGTTTCTCATTGGCATCGTTTGTGATAGCACGATACTTTAAATTGGGCTGAATTAATAAAATCTTTCTACCTACTTTGTTGAAAAATACCACTTTTTCATCGCCTAAGAGGCCACGGTCTAGTCCAATATCATTTGAACCCAAACCCGCAGGAAGTGAAGTAATGTATAGAAACTCTTGATTGAGATTAGCGACTTCAAGCCAAATTTTGCCATTGTCTTCATCCCACCAATAATTCATAAAACCTTCATATTTTTTGAAGGAAGCCGTTTTTTCAGCAATAGTGGGCAGTTTCTGGGCATAGCCTTGAAAGAAAATTAACAATAAAGTAATGGAAAGTAGTTTTTTCATTGAATTGTAATAAGTTGATGAAAATTAAATTAAGTGAGTAAATAATATAAAAGCTTTTATTTATCTAAAGGCATTTCTACTGCCTCTTTCCAGATATATTTGTTAAACCAAATCCAGTTGTGCCACATCGCCGCTAGGCGTTCTTTGGGTTTAGTAATTCCGTGTCCGAAACCTTTGTAAACAATCAGTTTTGAAGGAATACCTCTGTCTTGAAGACCCTGTAATAACTCATAAGCATTTGAAATCGGTACTCTTCTATCTAATTCTCCATGCTGAATCAGTGTTGGTGTACTAGCATTATTGATGTTGGTCATCGGAGACGTCTTTAAGTAAACGTCTTTATCGCTCCAAGGGGTTGATTGTAGGTATTGTCTTGTAAAAGGGTGAATGTCAGTACTCACATAATATGTTACCCAATTTGAAATGCCTGCACCTACCGAAATGGCTTTGAAAACATTGGTATTGGTCGTTAAAAATGCTGAAATGTATCCACCTTGGCTCCAACCCATTGACCCCATCCGAGTGGTATCAACAATGCCTTTGCTTTTTAAATAATCAACACCCGACATTACATCCCACATATCGCCAACACCCAAATTTCTAACATTCAACGAACGAAAAGCTTCACCATATCCAGCAGAACCTCGATAATTCGGACGAAGTACTAAAGCGCCTTTTTCCAGAAATTGCAAGATAGGATAAACGCTTCCACCTGGTGTTGGTGTAGGCACATCAACGCCCGTTGGACCACCATGAATCAATACTAATAAAGGATATTTCTTGGTAGGGTCATAATTTTTGGGTTTATGCAAAATACCCTCAATCTCTGCCCCGTCTTTACTTTTCCATTTTATTACTTCACTACTAGCCGTTTGCCAACTAGCAATCTGAGCATTCATGTTAGTTAATGCTGTAAATTTCAAATCAGCTATTTCACCAATTTGTATATCAAAAAGGCTATCATAATTTCTCCCTAAAAAGGCAACTTGTTTAGCATCTTTTGAAAAACTTGGACTAGCTATCAAATCAAATTTAGCCTGAATTTCTTTTACTTTGCCCGTTATATTATCTGCCAAAAACAATTTCATTTTGGTCTTTTGTGAAGCTGTAAAATAAATGCCCTCATTTGCCCATTCTATTACATTAATGTTTTCATCAAAATCAGAAACCCATGATTTTGATGTTTTTGTCGCTAAATCAATACTAAATGTTTTTGAGTTTTTATAGTAATTAGAAATAGTGTCGCTTAGCGAAGTAGCATAAAGAATGCTTTTAGAGTCTGGTGACCATGTTTCTAAAAAATCTCCCCCAACATTACTTACTAAAAGGCTTTTCTTTTTAGTAGAAACGTCTATAAAAGAAATATCTGCATGAGCATTTGACTGAATTAAAGGATTGGGTTGATGTGTGAAAGCAATCTTAGCACCATCGGGCGACCATTTGAAATAGGTTACCGTAAAATCGCCTTGGGTTAATCTGCGAGGTTTAGGTAGGGTAATACAAGTTTTAGTCGAATCTTTTGAATCATAACAAGGCTTTTCGTTGGGTGACGGAAATAAATCTGTTGAAAAATCTACCAGCCATAAATGAGAAAGTTTAAATTCTTCATCATCTACCTCAAAGCCCCCATATCGTTCTTTTTTTGATTTTAGGCTTTTTGAATCTTTTTCGGTGATAGAAATCGCCAAAGTTTTACCATCTGGCGACCAGCTAAAGCTATTAATTCCTTCATCTTCTTTGGTTATTTGTTGTGCTTCTCCACCGTCAGCTCTGATGACATAAATTTGATTTTTATCTCCTCTGTCTGCTAAAAAAGCAATCCATTTACTATCAGGCGACCAACTAGCAGCTACGCTATTCCCCTTTAGTGTTCTGGTTAATTGAAAGGGCGTTTGCTTGTTTTTAGATAACCACAACTCTGTGTCATAATTATTCTCTTTCCAGTCTGCTGTTGTAACCGAAAAAACAACATTTTTCCCATCTGGTGAAATAACAGGATTCGCTACATTTCGTAAAGACAGGTAATCTTCAAATGTTAAACTACTATTTTTTTGAGCAAATGTACTCAGAGAAAGTAAAAGTAAAATAATGACATTTTTTTTCATGGAGGTTGATTGATGAATAGTTTGTTTTTACAGTTTAAATATCGTAAAAAAACGCCAATTTTGTGTCATGAATAATCAAAATCAACCACTTAAAATTTGGGCAGGACTAATTACGCTTTACTTAGTTTGGGGTTCTACTTATCTAGCGTTGCGGTTTGTTGTAGAAACCGTTCCATCAATGATGGCCTCTGGTTTTAGAAATCTAATAGCGGGCACTATACTTTTTCTTTTTTCTATCGTTAGTAAAAAGTATCAGAAGCCTTCGCGTAAAATGTTGGTCACTTGCTTTTTTACTGGCTTTTTGATGCTATGCTTTGGTAATGGATTATTCACCATAGCTGCCAAATGGATGCCTTCAAGCTACTCAGCCTTGTTTTCAGCCTTGGGACCTGTTATGTTGGTTTCTTTACTTTGGGTATTCAATCATGAAAAACCAAAACCGAAAGTAATTGCCGGGGCATTGTTGGGCATTGTTGGTGTAGGAATCTTGATGAGTTTGAAAACATTAGCCCTAAAAGGCTTTGAACAATATTATGGATTAGGCGTTTTATTCCTGTTCTTGGCTACTTCAGCTTGGAATATAGGGGTGGTAATCGTCAAAAAAGCAAAAATATTTAATTATCACGCTTCCCAGATTTCGGGAATGCAAATGATGACGGGGGGGATTATTTCCTTGATTATCAGCTTAGGATTAGGAGAATTTAGTCATTTTGATATTACCAATATCCAACCCAAAGCATATTTATCTTTTATTTATTTAGTAGTTTTTGGATCTACTTTGGCTTTTCTAATTTTTAACTGGTTATCAAAAGTAACTTCTCCAACCTTGGTTGCTACTTATACGTATGTCAATCCGTTAGTAGCCATGGTATTGGGTTCATTGTTTGCAGGCGAAAGCCTACATCCATTAATGCTTTTGGCAGGGGGTATCATTATTACAGCTGTGATTTTGATTACTACTGCCAAAAACAAAGCTATTACAAAAAATACATAACATCATTATCAAATTTTTACCTTTCAAAACCAATCGTATGAAAAAAATCATTTTAACATTTTCTTTTTTATGCTGCATGAAGTACGCACAGGCACAACAAGAAATGCCATTGTATCCAAATGGTGTTCCGAATTCGAAACAAGTACCTAATGCCCAAAAATCTGTTACTGATAAAAACTGTGTACTTAGAATTTCAGAAGTAACCGTTCCTACCTTAACCGTCTATCCTGCTGATGCCGACAAAGCAAATGGTACTGCCGTAATTATTTGTCCGGGTGGAGGTTATACTATTTTAGCTGCAAGTCACGAAGGGTCAGATGTGGCGAGTGTATTTAATAAAATGGGTGTAACAGCTTTTGTATTAAAATATAGATTACCCAATAGTGATGCACAAATTGATAAATCGATTGCTCCCTTACAAGATGCACAACAAGCACTAAGAACAGTTCGGAAAGATGCTGCAAAGTATGGTATTAATCCTAGTAAAATAGGCATAATGGGCTTTTCAGCGGGCGGCCACTTGGCTTCAACCGCAGGAACACATTTTAATAAACAAGTAGGAGAGGTGACGAGCGAAGTTTCTGTCCGTCCTGATTTTATGATTTTGGGTTATCCTGTTATTACTTTTAAGGACTTTGGACATGCAGGTTCAAGAATCAATTTAATTGGTAAAACGCCTGACCAAGCTTTGATTGATGAATATTCAAATGAATTGCATGTTACTGCCGAAACGCCTCCTACTTTTTTAGTACATGCTGGTGATGATACAGCGGTGCCTGTTAGAAACTCTTTAGAGTTTTACCAAGGCTTACAAAAAAATGGGGTATTGGCTGAATTAGTAATTTATCCTAAGGGGGGGCACGGATTTGGTTTGAACAATAAAACCACCAAAGAGAAATGGATGGATAATGTGAAAAACTGGATGGATTCGTTGGGTTTACTTAGCAAATAGCTTTTGTAATCAGCCGTGAACTTTAGCTTATGCTCTTTAGTTCACGGTTGAAAATATCATTCAAATTAGGCTTAGCGAAATATTAAATCAATATTATCGCTGGGCTTAATTTTATAAAAGCCTTTGATTTTGAAGATAGTCTTCCAGAAAAACTTTAGAAAGACCAATGTTTTTAAAGCAAATATTTTCTGACTTCTCAATTCAGAAAATGGATTTCTAAGCTTAGAAATATTCACGGATATCTTCCATAAGTAAAAGAAGATAGCCAGCGTTACATAATGTAAAATAAGTAAAAGATAAAAGCCTATACCATATTCTTTCCGAATCCACAATAAATTAGAAACCTGCATTTGTGTGCCAAATCGGTTGATAGGCGAAATATTAGTTCTTCTAAAAGGCGAATCTTTTTCGAGGTGAATAAATTTAATGTCTTCTGAACAACATATTTTTCCTGCTTTTCTTAGCCTACCAGCCCATTCGAAATCTTCGGCATACATAAAGAAATCTTCATCCATTTTGCCTACTTTTTCTACTGTTTTGCGAGCAATCAGCATAAAAGCTCCACAACATAATTCTGATTGGTTAGGGTCTTGAAATTGAGGTTCGGGAAATAGTTTGTCTAAATATTTGTTAAAAGAATTAGGAGCAATAATCAAGAATTTCAAAAACTCATTCCTATTCCTGAAATAAGGCATTTTTACTAAATCAGCCGTTACTTGAATACCTCCAATGACAGAAACTTCTGGTTGAGATTTAAGCAATTGCCAAGCTTTAAAGATAGCATTGTCGAATAAGAGCGTATCTGCATTTAATAATAAAAAATAATCACCTTGGGCAACGGATATTCCTTGGTTATTCCCTCTTGAAAAACCTGAATTATATTTACTAGCAACCCAAACGATTTCTGGATGAACAGATTTAATAATACTTTCTGAAGCGTCCTGAGAATCATTATCCACCACCACTACTTCATAATTAATATCCTGCGTAAATTTTTTAATAGAGCTTATGCAATTAACTGTTAATTCTGCTGACTTATAATTAATAATGATAACCGAAACATCCATGCGATACTGGGTTGTTGAAAATTTTCATAAAATTATTTTTGATTAAATAAGATTAGATAAATTTTAATCTTATCAATCAAAAGTGATTGCTTATGGACTACATTCAAAAAAATGAATACAAATATAATGTTTCAATTCCACTTGAAACGATTAAAGCAACGAAATAAGTATTAATAGAGAAGAGGAAAACCAAGGACACAAAAAAGCCCGATGCCACAGACATCAGGCTTTCTAAATATAATCCTTACTTTATTTAATGTTATTGTCTTTGTTTTTCTATTTTAATTGCTTCACCCTCTTGTTTTTCTCTTCGTTACAAAAATAATAAAAAATCCAAATAAATAAACATATAATACAATTATTTGTAAGAAATATTTATTTTTTTGGGTTTTAGCCTCTCTTTTCATCATTTAGACAAAAAATAGCCCTAAAACCGCTCTTATTTTGCACTATAGACCGCTTTTTGCATACAAATCTGGTCTTCTAGTCTTAGTTCGTTCAATAGATTGCTCGAATCTCCATTCATTTATCTTAGCTTCATGACCAGATAAAAGGACAGGAGGAACGCCAACGCCTTCAAATTCGGCAGGACGTGTATAGACTGGAGGTGCTAAAAGATTATCTTGAAAGGAATCAGTCAAGGCTGAAGTTTCATCATTCAATACCCCCGGAATCAATCGGATAATAGCGTCAGCACAAACCGCTGCTGCTAATTCGCCACCAGAAAGTACATAATCACCGATAGAAATTTCTTTGGTGATAAACATATCTCTAACCCTTTGGTCAACACCTTTATAGTGTCCGCAAAGAAATAACAGATTGCCTTGAAGCGAAAGTTGATTAGCAGTTTGTTGGTTGAACGTTTCACCATCAGGCGTCATGTAAATCACTTCATCGTAATGTCTTTCGCTTTGCAAATGTCTGATACAACGTGCAATCGGCTCGACACTCATTACCATGCCAGCACCGCCTCCAAAAGCATAATCATCTACTTGACGTTGTTTAGAAAGAGAGTAATCTCTTAAATCATGTAAAACAACTTCTACATGACCAGCCTCTTGTCCACGTTTTAAAATTGAATGAGCAAAAAAGCTTTCCATCAATTTTGGTACTACAGAAATAATATCTATTCGCATGGTAGTTTTTTGAAATTAATCTTCCAAATACACTTCTAACAACCCTTCTGGTAAATTTACATGAAGGATTTTTTGCGCTTTTTCCGCTTGCAATACAATTTCATCAATTACCGGAATCAACACTTCTTTGCCTTTGTAATCCATCACCAACAAATCTTGCGCTTGCATTGAATGGACAGTTTGTACAGTACCTAAATTTCCTAGATTTTTGTCAATTATCTGAAAGCCAATGATTTCATGGTAATAGAATTGGTCGCTATCCAGTTCTGGTAGTTCTTCTAATGGTAAAAAAGCCTGTAGGTTAATCATTAATTCTGCTTTTTCAAAAGAGTCTACATCTTCAAAATGCACGATAGCACGATTACCCGATAGTCGGTATGATTCTATAAAATAAGGAACCAATTCTCCTTTTACTTCCAAGAAAAGGCTTTCTAAATCTTCATAATCTTCAGGAAAATCAACATCCAACCAAAGGATTACTTCGCCTTTTAGTCCGTGAGTTTTTGTGATTTTCCCTAGTTCAAAACAATCTTCTTTAGTCATTGGTATATATTCAGTATCAACTTGATGGCTTGACACTTGATTTTGCTTTGATAAAATGAACAAATGTGTTAAAATAAAAAATGATACAAAACAGCTTATCAAAAGAGTTTTGTATCATTTTTATGGAAATTTCTTTGGGAAAATTACTCAGCAGATTCTGTAGTAGCTTCTCCTTCAGCCGCTGGAGCTTCAGTTTCTTCTGCAACAACTTCTTCTTCAACAGTATTTTTCTTAGCAATTGCAGCAGCACGAGCAGCATTGATTTCAGTTTCTCTTGCCATACGAGCAGCTTTATCAGCAGCTTTAGTAGCTTCAAGACCGTCAGTTTTACCAGTGATTTTTAAATCTTTGCTAGTTTTCCAGTCGTTGAATTTAGAGTCAGCAATTTCTTGAGAAATAGCACCTTTGTTAACACCCACTTGCAAGTGTTTTTTCAACAATATACCTTTATATGACAAAATTGCACGAGTAGTATCTGTTGGTTGAGCACCGTTTAAAACCCATTTCAAAGCGCTATCTTCGTTCAAGTTGATTGAAGCAGGGTTTGTGTTTGGATTGTACGTTCCGATTTTCTCAATGAATTTACCGTCACGTGGAGCTCTTGCGTCAGCAATAACGATGTCGTACATCGCTAATTTTTTACGTCCACGACGTGCTAATCTAATTTTAACAGCCATTTTTTATTTACGTTTTAGTGAAGGAACCCGTCCTTCGGTTATGGTATTTGTAAATTGGAGTGCAAAGATAGTTAAAATTAAAGATTTTACAATGATTTGATTGACAAAATATTTTAGAATAACTAAAAAGAATGCAATTGCCTTGAGAATCGATTTTCTTAAAAATAAATAATTGTATTTTTAAGATATTTATTTTTAATTTACTTTGATTTGGATTTTTTATCATACTATTTATTACTGCACTGACTTACATGGTGGCTAATAAGTAGTTTAGCAAATAATAATGCAATTTTTTGCAATATAAATGTAATTTTACGTTCAATACTGAATTATAAACAAAACTTAAATTAAATACATGAAAAGAAGAGACGCAATTGCTAAAATGGCTTTGGCGATGGGAGGAATCCTTTCGGCAAGTACTTTGGCAACAGTTTTGGAAGGCTGTAAATCAAGCAGCTCGGCAGAAGCAACAGCCCTAAGTTTTTCGCCTGAGGAAAGTGCAATGATTGCAGAAATTGCTGAGATTATTTTACCCCGTACACAAACACCAGGAGCAATTGATGCTAAAGTACCAGAGTTTATCCAAATGATGGTGAAGGACTGTTATAAAGAAGACCAACAAAAAGCTTTTTTTGCAGGCTTAACTAAATTAGATGAGGATTCTAAAAAAGCCAATGGTACTGAATTTTCAAAAGCAACACCAGCACAAAAATTAGCGTTGATTAAAGCAGAAGATTCAGCAAAAGAGCGCTCTGAGTTTTGGAAAACAATGAAGGATTTGACGATTTTGGGATACTTTACTTCTGAGCCAGGTGCAACAAAAGCACTAGCATATTTGGAAGTTCCGGGTAAATATGAGCCCATTAAATTAGAAAAAGGACAAAAAGCTTGGGCAATGAGCTAGTTGTTTTTTAGAAAAGATGTCACAAATAATTCATTAATTTCAAATCAATATCAAAGTGGAAATTACAGGAACAGGAAATAAAGCAAATACTTACGATGCCATCGTAGTTGGCTCAGGAATATCAGGCGGTTGGGCTGCCAAAGAATTGTGTGAAAAAGGTTTAAAAGTAATCATGCTTGAAAGAGGGCGTGATATCAAACATATTCAAGACTATCCGAATGCTACTAAAGCACCATGGGAATTCGAACACCGTGGTAGAGTAGATAATAAATCTGCGGAAGAGCATTTCATTGGTGTTCGTACAGGTTATACTGTAAATGAACCTTGGAGAGATATGTTTGAAAATGATAAAGAAAACCCAATTGTTGAGAAAAAACCAATCGACTGGATTCGTGGATACCATGTTGGCGGTCGCTCTTTGATGTGGGGTCGTCAATCATATCGTTTAAATGAAAAGGATTTTGAAGCAAATGCTAAAGAAGGTCTTGGTACCGATTGGCCAATTCGTTACAAAGATTTAGCTCCTTGGTATGACCACGTAGAGAAATTTGCAGGTATCAGCGGTAATAAGGATGGTATTGATGTGTTACCGCATGGTGACCATTACTTACCAGCGATGAACATGAATGCTTTAGAGAAAGAACTAAAGAAAAGAATTGAAAAGGAATTCTCTTCTCGTCACTTTATCATGGGGCGTACTGCACACTTAACGGGAGAATCTAAAATTGCTTATGATTTAGGACGTTCGCAATGTCAGTTCCGTAACCGTTGTATGATGGGCTGTCCTTACGGAGGGTATTTCTCTACGCAGTCATCAACGCTTCCAGCAGCGGTAAAAACGAGAAATTTAACACTTCGCCCTGATGCTATCGTTCAAGAGGTTATTTATGATGACAAAATAGGCAAAGCAATAGGTGTAAGAATAGTTGACCAAAATACCTTACAGTCAATTGAATATTTTGCTAAAATCATTTTCTTGAATGCTTCTGCTTTCGGAAGTACTGGCATTATGTTGAATTCAAAATCTAAACGCCATCCAAATGGATTAGGAAATGAGTCAGACCAACTAGGTCGTAACATCATGGACCACCATTTGGCAGTTGGTGCAAGAGGTGAATTTGAAGGACTAGAAGATGACTATTACTATGGTCGTCGTGCTAATGGTATATATATACCAAGATACCGCAATTGGGGAACTGACAAACGTGATTACTTACGTGGTTTTGGTTACCAAGGCGGAGCTTCTCGTGAAGATTGGGGTCGTGGTGCTGGTCAAGAAGGCTTAGGAGCAGACTTTAAAGATGCATTGAGTTACCCAGGAAAATGGACATTCAATATCGGTGGTTTTGGTGAAGTAATACCAAATCCTGAAAACAGAATGACATTAGACCCTAGCCAAAAAGATAAGTGGGGAATGCCATTATTAGTATTCGATGCAGCTTATGGTGACAACGAACTAAAAATGCGTGTCGATATGAAAAACGATGCAGCAGAAATGTTAGAAAAAGCAGGGTTGAAAAACGTTACTCCTTATGATGACCAAACTAAACACTTGGGAATCGGTATCCATGAAATGGGAACAGCCAGAATGGGAACGGATGCTAAAAATTCTGTTTTGAACAAAAATAATCAAGTTTGGGGTGCTGATAACGTTTTTGTAACTGACGGTGCGGCCATGACTTCGGCTTCATGCGTCAACCCATCGCTTACTTATATGGCTTTAACAGCAAGAGCAGCCGCTTATGCCGTTGATGCTTTGAAAAAAGGTGAGTTGAAATAATTGTGAACTATAGGGCTTTGTAAATCGAAGTTTTAGTTTTCAGCAAATGATTAAAAGTCCTCAGTTTTAAGTAACTGGGGACTTTTTGTTTTGAGTATTCTTAATTTATCAACTACTTTAAATCTATCCCTTAATGACTAATCTATCATCCGAAAGCTGAAATCTGACGACCGAAAGCTAACTTTAAACCTATACCTCAATGACTAATCTACTTAATAAACAGACGATTATGGGCTATTAATTTATCTTTCAGAAAGATAAAAGCTACCTTTGTAGTAATAATCAATTTATAGTCATGACTTTCGAAGAATTAAATCTTAATAAACAATTACTTAACGCCCTTGAGGATTTGGGCTTTACTTCACCAACAGCTATCCAAGAAAAAGTTTTTTCTGTAGTAATGTCAGGGAAAGATGTATGTGGAATAGCACAAACAGGAACAGGAAAAACGTATGCCTATTTATTGCCATGCCTTCGTCAGTTGAAATTTTCAAAAGAAAAAGACCCACAATTAGTAATCATTGTGCCTACTCGCGAGTTGGTAGTACAAATAGTAGAAGAAGCTCAGAAGTTATTGACCTACATGAGCTTTAAGGTATTAGGCGTTTATGGAGGCGTAAATACAAAATTGCAAGTAGCAGAATTGTTAGAAGGAGCAGATATATTAGTGGCAACTCCCGGAAGATTAGTAGATTTAATTTCCGTAGGTGCCTTTTCAGGTAAAGCAGTCAAGAAATTAGTGATTGATGAATTTGATGAAATGTTGAATTTAGGTTTCAGAGCACAGTTAAAGATTGTTTTTGGCAAATTGCCTCAAAGAAGACAAAATTTACTTTTCTCTGCTACCCTTAATGAAGAAGTAGAACAGTTGATAGAAGACTATTTCAATAGTCCAGTAAGGGTAGAAGCTACTCCTGTAGGTACGCCTCTTGAAAATATTAGCCAATCTTATTACGAAGTACCCAACTTTTACTCAAAAGTGAATTTCTTGAATTTGTTATTAGCCAAAGACGAGACAATGACAAAAGTATTAGTCTTTGTTTCAACCAAACACTTAGCTGATGTACTATTTGAGGAGGTTAGTCCCGTATATGGAGAAGCAGTAGGAGTAATTCACTCGAATAAAGCTCAGAAACATCGTTTTGATAGTGTAGATAAATTTCAATCTGGAGAGTGTAGAGTATTAATTGCTACAGATATTATTGCCAGAGGGTTAGACGTAGCAGAAGTAACCCATGTAATAAATTTTGACTTACCAGAAACGCCACAAAACTACATACACCGTATAGGTAGAACAGGGCGAAAAGAGCGTAAAGGCATAGCGATATCGTTTGTGGTTGAGAAAGAGAAAGAATATCTTTCAGAGATAGAAAACCTGATGAATTATTTGATTCCTCAGCAAGGATTGCCAGAGGAATTGGTATTATCAACGAAAATTTTGCCTGCGGAAACTGAAAGAGTAACCATGAAAACCATTCAAGTGAAAGCTCCTAAAAAAGAAGAAGGTGGTGCGGCATTTCATGAAAAATCAGAGAAAAACAGCAAAGTAAACGTAAGAAGAAACCATGCTGCGGAAATGAAAAAGAAATATGGCAGGGCTTATAAGAAGAGAGAATAATTTGTTGAAGTAATCATCGAAAGGTTTATATAGAAAATATGTAAGATAAAGAACGTTTTAATAAAGGACGATAATCGTCGATTATAGCAACGATAGATTTATTTTATATATTTTTTTTGATAAAATGGGAATGTTTAGAGCAAATGATTGATAATCAATGGTCGTCGAAGTACGAGTTAAAAACTATTATTATAGGTAGACGATTTTAAAAGCAAACTTTATGGATAAAAAGTGCTAAATTAAGCTAAAATAGCCATTTTTTAAACGGCTTTTAATCGTACCAAGTGGAATTGAAACTCAGGATATATTTGTACGCCTGGCTTTTCTTGTTGTACTTTTAATCGTACCAAGTGGAATTGAAACAAAAAATATCAAAATGAAAATATATTATTTTTTTACTTTTAATCGTACCAAGTGGAATTGAAACGATTTTTTGACATGATGCGGATTAAGAGTATCGGCCTTTTAATCGTACCAAGTGGAATTGAAACTCAAAAAATACTTTCCTATTTATCGTCGTCATCTTCTCTTTTAATCGTACCAAGTGGAATTGAAACTTTCAAGCTGAATTCTTTCAACGTCTTTTAAAGCTTCTTTTAATCGTACCAAGTGGAATTGAAACTCCCCTGCTAATTGCACCGTCCCACTCGTTATAATACTTTTAATCGTACCAAGTGGAATTGAAACTTGGATGTTTTAGTATTGTACAAATTAAGCTGCTCATCCTTTTAATCGTACCAAGTGGAATTGAAACTTAGAGACCAATACGATGTTAACGATATCCTTAACCTTTTAATCGTACCAAGTGGAATTGAAACAGCTTAGGACTCCCCCTAAAATTGAACTTTTTAGCTCCTTTTAATCGTACCAAGTGGAATTGAAACCCAGTTCCAGCAAAATTAATATACTTACCAGTTGTTCTTTTAATCGTACCAAGTGGAATTGAAACATCATGGCTTCATCTAGTCCCACGAATGCTTTTGCTTTTAATCGTACCAAGTGGAATTGAAACTTTCAGTGTAATTTCGTTTACATTTCGGTAAAATCTTTTAATCGTACCAAGTGGAATTGAAACTCCTGATTTGGTTGCAGATTTTACAGACTTACCTTTCTTTTAATCGTACCAAGTGGAATTGAAACTAGTTAAATAGTTTAAGGTTAATTTCCCCTGGTACTTTTAATCGTACCAAGTGGAATTGAAACTTTTTGATGCTCTTAAACTTACTCCGCATTCTTCGCACTTTTAATCGTACCAAGTGGAATTGAAACTTTCTACGTATTGAAAGAAATCATCTGAACCGTTTTTCTTTTAATCGTACCAAGTGGAATTGAAACTACAGCGGTACACCACTAATCGGAATACCAACAAGCTTTTAATCGTACCAAGTGGAATTGAAACGAAATATAATTATATAGCCCTATCCCGATTGAAAACTTTTAATCGTACCAAGTGGAATTGAAACTGGTATGATAATGAAGAAATAGTTTTCCAGTGTGACTTTTAATCGTACCAAGTGGAATTGAAACATAAATATACGCCTGATAGAAATACGGAGCATACACTAGCTTTTAATCGTACCAAGTGGAATTGAAACAACCATTTACTGGGACTTATACCGACTTAGAGAAAACTTTTAATCGTACCAAGTGGAATTGAAACATTACTCAGCAAGCCGTTCACCTGTACGGACAAAACTCTTTTAATCGTACCAAGTGGAATTGAAACGGGGCATTGATACTTATGTTCATGATACGACACTTACTTTTAATCGTACCAAGTGGAATTGAAACGATAATTATCGTGGTGAACTTGTTTTGATGGCAAACTTTTAATCGTACCAAGTGGAATTGAAACAACTCAAAAGGGTTCTGAGGTGTCCCCCCTCCAAACTTTTAATCGTACCAAGTGGAATTGAAACTCTGGATTTGGGCTACGCTTTACTTTTGTAGCCACTCTTTTAATCGTACCAAGTGGAATTGAAACGACTTTCGACGGTAAATAAGCCCCTTTAACTTGATTCTTTTAATCGTACCAAGTGGAATTGAAACCTGTACACCGTTTTAATGAGTTATACCGACGATATGAACTTTTAATCGTACCAAGTGGAATTGAAACTCACCTTTCATAGGTGAAAACATTTCACATTTTACTTTTAATCGTACCAAGTGGAATTGAAACTTATTCTTTAAAAAGAAGGAACTTGAAGAAAGCAACCTTTTAATCGTACCAAGTGGAATTGAAACAAAATGTTAGTATGTTGACCAATTCCCGTGTAAAAACTTTTAATCGTACCAAGTGGAATTGAAACTTCCAATCGTATTGCGTGGATGTTGCTTTCCATTGCTCTTTTAATCGTACCAAGTGGAATTGAAACCCAGTTAGCGAATAGAAAGTAAACTTAATTTCCACTTTTAATCGTACCAAGTGGAATTGAAACTTGGAGCAGTAACAATGCCTGAAGCTGCTCTAACAACTTTTAATCGTACCAAGTGGAATTGAAACGAAGCAAGTACTGACAAAAAGGAAATTGCTGCCTTCTTTTAATCGTACCAAGTGGAATTGAAACTCGTTAATATTACTACACCAAATGTCCAACACCAACTTTTAATCGTACCAAGTGGAATTGAAACCTAGCAATTCTAGTAAATCTTACTTGTGTTTTTCCTCTTTTAATCGTACCAAGTGGAATTGAAACGGCATAATTAGGCGTTCGTCCTCGGCTGCAATTGTGCTTTTAATCGTACCAAGTGGAATTGAAACGTAGATAACTGTTCTGTAGATACCGCTTTGGTATACTTTTAATCGTACCAAGTGGAATTGAAACTCATGATAGACTGCTGTTAGTACAGCTCCGTGGCTTCTTTTAATCGTACCAAGTGGAATTGAAACAGAAGATCTACAGCTAATAAAATGCTTAACGATAAACTTTTAATCGTACCAAGTGGAATTGAAACAGGAATGCAAGAGGTTTTTTTAATTCTAAATTCATCCTTTTAATCGTACCAAGTGGAATTGAAACTTTATGGTAACATCTGTAATATTACCTAAATCGCTTTGCTTTTAATCGTACCAAGTGGAATTGAAACAGTTCAGGCCAACAAACAGCAAAGTAAACAATTTGTTCTTTTAATCGTACCAAGTGGAATTGAAACGGAAGAAATGAAGGAGCGGGTGAGAGTTTCTTATGCTTTTAATCGTACCAAGTGGAATTGAAACAGAAATACCCGTTGATGAGAAAGCCGATATTATTATCCTTTTAATCGTACCAAGTGGAATTGAAACGAGCAAACACAAGAAAAAGACCCCAAAGATATTCTTCTTTTAATCGTACCAAGTGGAATTGAAACAGTTCTGCAAGCTTTTTCCTTGCATCTTCTTTTATTCTTTTAATCGTACCAAGTGGAATTGAAACAGCCCTGATAACCTTGTCGGTTCTATTGGTGTAGCCCTTTTAATCGTACCAAGTGGAATTGAAACAGAGATAGGCTACACGCAAAGCATTCAACCGCCTTGCTTTTAATCGTACCAAGTGGAATTGAAACTGAATTTGAAGGCGATTAATTCCCAAACTCTGCCAAACTTTTAATCGTACCAAGTGGAATTGAAACTATATGTACAGATTATTGAGCGCTGAGGATTCTGCTTTTAATCGTACCAAGTGGAATTGAAACTTATCAAGATTACGAGTTTAAACAAACCCCTAGACTCTTTTAATCGTACCAAGTGGAATTGAAACCGTGCTACAAATATGAGGAAGATGGAAGTATGTACCTTTTAATCGTACCAAGTGGAATTGAAACTTTGCAAGTGCCTTTTGAATTGCTAGATAAATTCACTTTTAATCGTACCAAGTGGAATTGAAACTGCCCTTGCAAATAAGGCACTCGCTGAGGCGATTCCCTTTTAATCGTACCAAGTGGAATTGAAACGGTGGCGGGAAAACATTACACCAATAGTTTTCACCTTCTTTTAATCGTACCAAGTGGAATTGAAACATTAAACTGGAAACAAAGTGATACAACAGATTCTGCTTTTAATCGTACCAAGTGGAATTGAAACTAAAGAGTACCTAAATTATCACCATCTTCATTACTCTTTTAATCGTACCAAGTGGAATTGAAACAGGTAAATGGAGTAATAGGTTTAGATACAAAAGTAACTTTTAATCGTACCAAGTGGAATTGAAACACGTGGGAAGGTCTGACAAGTCTAAAGGGAGGTACTCTTTTAATCGTACCAAGTGGAATTGAAACTATTTTTTTTGTGATTTTCTATACTCCTTATCTTTGCTTTTAATCGTACCAAGTGGAATTGAAACATAGCGATATACTGGCATATAGTAACAGTTTTAGCCTTTTAATCGTACCAAGTGGAATTGAAACACATTTACTTGAAGCCTTTTAACTGCCATTATTCTCTTTTAATCGTACCAAGTGGAATTGAAACTTGCAATCCCACTAAAACAAATAGAAGGGTTCAGTCCTTTTAATCGTACCAAGTGGAATTGAAACACATTTGTCTACCAATGTTGCCAATAACTTTTACTTCTTTTAATCGTACCAAGTGGAATTGAAACATTGCTCCCTCTCCTGTATAGATAAATAGAGATTTACTTTTAATCGTACCAAGTGGAATTGAAACCCCGTTTGAAAGATTTAGACGAGTTAGGCGTTACACTTTTAATCGTACCAAGTGGAATTGAAACCCAGCTAATAGAATGGTGATTACTTCTGATAAATCTGCTTTTAATCGTACCAAGTGGAATTGAAACAGTGCTGAAAAAACGGATGATTGGCGGATTACTTTCCCTTTTAATTGTACCAAGTGGAATTGAAAAATATTAGGTTAAAGCAATAAAATTGATTGAGGAGGAAAAGAAAAGGGTAGGAAATACTTTGAATGTAGCAAACAAATGGAATAGAGTATAACTAAACTACTCCATCTGTTATAGTCTAGGAAGATTACTTCTTCCTAGCATGATGCGGATAATTGAAGAAATAAGACGTTAGTAAAGGCACTCCAAAAATTGCTACTGTAATGGCAGAGATATAAGCGTCTGCTTCTTCACTTTCTAAGAATTTAGCAATTGGGTTTTCTGGTAAGAAATGCGTTAATAACGATAAGGTTAATTTTAAACCAAGTACACCAATCACTAAAAATGCTGCTGTTTCTAGGAAAGGATATTTTTCCATCAACTTCACAAAAGCTTGTGCCACAAAACGCATCGCCAAAATGCCTATAAATACTCCGATACAGATTAAATATAGGTTATCTGTAAAAGCTACTGCCGCAAAAACATTGTCGATAGAGAATGCTAAGTCCATTACTTCTACCAAAAAAACAGTAGCCCAGAAAGGTCCTAATGCTCCTAAGGTCATGCGATAAAACCAATTACTTTTTTTGTCTAGCAAATCATCGCTTTCTGATGGAGTAGCTTCTTTTTTGAAATAATCATAAGTAAGATATAATAGATATAAACCACCAATGGGCTTTAACCACCAAACTTTTACCAAAAAAGATGCGAATAAAAGACAAATACCTCTGAAAAAATATGCACCAAAAATGCCATATTTAAGGGCTTTTTTTCGTTTCTCTGGCGATAAATCCATTACCATCGTTGCGAGTACCGCTGCATTATCAACCGAAAGAAGACTTTCTATCAATATTAAATTACCAACTATTAAGGCTGCTGCCCCTAAATCATTTCCAAAAATCTGATGCAAAAAATCCATAAAAACTGTTTAGTGTTCAAAAGAATGTCAAAGTTACAAACTTTGACGCCTAAAAGAGAAGGCTGATAAGAATATTAATTTGGTTGGTTATATAGGATTAAGAGTGGCAAGTAGAATAACTGAAGATATTTGAGAAATAAAAAACAGCTACTTTTAAACATTGATAGTCGTTCATTCTAGCTATAATTACTTATAATGTTGCTAAAGAGTACTTATTTTATTAGGTGTTATCATTTTTATTGACAAATAAGTAAGCTCATATTTTGTTTGAAATGAAAATTTGAACAAATTAGATAATACAATTCATTCAACTAAACTATCTTAATATCAATAACATGAAAAAAACCTTTTACTGTTTACCTTTCCTTCTTTTATTGTTGTTAGTGAGTCAAATTTCTGTGGTTGCTCAGTCCAAAAAAGTAGCAGCTAAACTAGAAACAACACTGATTGATGCCAAGAAAATAGAAAAATTACAAAAAGAAATTATTGAGGAAATTGATAAGAAACAAGTGTTTTCTCAGCAGATGGTCGATATGATTTTCAGTTTTGGCGAGCTTGGCTTCCAAGAATATGAAACTTCTAATTATATAACAAGCATTCTTGAAAAAGAAGGATTTACCATCGAAAAGGGTGTTTCGGGTATTCCAACGGCATGGATTGCCAAATGGGGGAGTGGTAAGCCTGTGATTGCTTTAGGCTCTGATATTGACTGTATTCCTAAGGCCTCTCAAAAGCCTGGAGTAGCATATCATGACCCAATTATTGATGGTGCTCCCGGACATGGTGAAGGTCATAATTCTGGTCAGGCACTTAATATCACTGCCGCTTTGGTGATTAAAAAAATTATGGAGCGTGAGAAAATCGCAGGTACATTAGTGCTATGGCCGGGTGTGGCAGAAGAATTAGTGGGAACGAAAGCTATTTTTGTACGTGATGGTCATTTCAAAGATATTGATGCTTGTATATTTACGCACGTAGCGAATAATTTAGGCGTACAATGGGGTGATGCAGGAAATAATGGATTGGTTTCTGTAAAATTCAATTTTGAAGGTGAGGCTGCTCATGCAGCGGGTGCACCTTGGAGAGGGAAAAGTGCTTTGGATGCAGTTGAATTAATGAATATTGGATGGAATTTCAAAAGAGAACATTTATATCCTTCTCAACGCTCGCATTATGTCATTGTAGATGGGGGAGACCAACCCAATGTTGTGCCTTCAAAAGCATCTGTATGGTATTACTTCCGTGAAAGAACATATCCGAAAATTAAGGAGTTGTATGAAGCAGGCGTAGCAATTGCCAAAGGAGCAACGATGATGACGGGTACTACGATGACTTACGAGGTATTGGGTAGTGCTTGGCCCGGACACTTTAATAAACCTATTGCAGAAAATGTTTTTGAACACATCAAAAAAGTAGGTTTACCTAAATGGAGTGAGGAAGACCAATTGTTAGCGACTTCATTACAAGCAGAATTAAAGTCGCCCGAGAAAAAAGGTTTAGCGATGAAAATAGATACTACCATCGAGCCTGTCTTGGTAAGTATGGGTGGTGGTTCGGATGATATTGCTGATATTTCATGGAATTTGCCGACTGTAGTCTTGCGTTATCCTTCTAATATTCCTGGATTACCGGGGCATCATTGGGCAAATGCTATTAGCATGGCTACACCGATTGCACACAAGGGTGTAACGGCAGGTGCGAAAGTAGAAGCATTAACTTTGTTAGATATGTTAGTAAAACCTGATTTATTAACCAAAGCATGGGATTATTATAAAAACGAGCAAACGAAGGATGTAAAATATGAACCATTGATTTCACCAAACGATAAGCCTGCTATTAATCTTAATCAGCAGATAATGGCTAAGTTTAGACCAGAAATGAAGAAATTATATTACGACCCATCGAAATATAAAACATACATGGAACAGTTAGGAATTACCTATCCAACTATCAGAAAAACGCCAACGGAAGAGAACAAGAGTAGCGTAAAGAGTGGAGGAAATTAAAATGAAAAAAATATTAAATAATTTTAACCTAATTGATACAATTTGATTTGTCAATTAGGGTTTTAACATAGATAGACGGCTATTTCTGCCGTCTATTTTTATTTTATGAATAATATTTTTAAAAATTTAGGGTATGTTTCCTTAATAAACTACTTATATATCCTGATTACTTTTTTCATACAAAGGACTAAACAATCAAGAAAAAAATCAAAACAATGTTTTCATTAATTAACAAGTCAGTCGTAATAACAGGTGGAGGTTCAGGAATTGGTCGCGCAATCTCATTATTATTTGCTAAACAAGGAGCAGAAGTAAATATTTTAGAACTCAATGAAACAGCTGCGCAAGAGACTGTTGACGAAATTCGTGCAGAAGGAGGAAAAGCTAATGCTTATGCTTGTAATGTAACGAGTCAAGAGGCTGTTAAAACAGTTTTTGCGAGTATCGGTCGCGTTGATATTTTGATAAACAACGCTGGTATTGCACATGTGGGTAACCTCGAAAAAACTTCAGAAGAAGATTTCGATAGAATTTATAATGTAAATGTAAAAGGAGCTTACAATTGTTTATACGTTGCCGTTCCGATGATGAAGGAAAACAAAGGAGGGGTAATATTAAACATGGCTTCTGTAGCGTCATCTGTAGGCATTGCCGATCGTTTTGCTTATTCAATGTCGAAAGGTGCCATTCTTACCATGACATTATCTATTGCCAAAGATTACATCAAAGAGAATATACGTTGTAACTGCATTTCTCCTGCCCGTGTTCATACTCCTTTTGTAGATGGCTTTTTAGCAAAGAACTATCCGAATAATATTGAGGAAATGTTTGAGAAACTTTCGGCTACTCAGCCCATAGGAAGAATGGCTAAACCATCAGAAATTGCTTTTCTTGCACTATATTTATGTTCGGATGAAGCTGGCTTCGTTACTGGCTCTGATTACCCAATTGATGGTGGATTTATTAGATTAAACAACTAAATTTTAAACAATACTTATGAAAAAAATAGTCCTGTTTTCTGTATTATTCTGGACGATGACCTCATTTATTCAAGAGGGAAAACCTAAAAAAATTATTTTCTTCGGTGACTCTATCACCCAAGCTGGCGTACAACCAAAAGGATATATCTCGCAGTTGCAAGAGATGATTGACAAGAAAGGCGATAAAGCTAAATATGAATTGATTGGTGCAGGGATTGGAGGGAATAAAGTTTATGATTTATACTTACGCTTAGAAGATGACGTATTGAGCAAAAAGCCTGATTTGGTAGTGATTTATGTTGGTGTCAACGACGTTTGGCACAAAGCAACATCAGGTACTGGTACTGACCCTGATAAATTCATTAGATTCTATCAAGCTTTAATCAACAAGATTCAAGCAAGTGGTGCAAAATTGATTTTATGTACACCTGCTACTATCGGAGAAAAAACCGATTTCAGTAATCAACAGGATGGTGATATGAATCAATACAGTACTTTTATCAGAAATTTGGCGACAAAGAATAATATTCCTTTGTGTGATTTACGAAAAGAGTTCTTAGCGCATAATTTGAATAATAATCCTGAAAATAAAGATAAAGGCATATTAACTACCGATAGAGTTCATTTGAATGAGCTTGGAAATCAGTTTGTTGCCGATAAATTATTCCCTTTAATTACAAAATAAATTGTTATGAAATTATTTAGATTTGGCGAAGTAGGTAATGAAAAACCTGGTGTAATCTTAGAAGAAAAATGGCTAGATGTTTCGGCTTATATTCAAGATTATAACGAATCTTTTTTTGAGAATGATGGCTTAGATAAACTAAGTTTATTATTGGTTGAAAAACAAAATGAATTGCAAGAGATTCCTACAGGTGTCCGTATTGCTTCATGTGTGGCTCGTCCTTCTAAAATTGTTTGTATTGGGTTGAACTTTGCCGATCACGCTCGTGAAACAGGCGCAGCCATTCCACCGGAACCTATTATTTTCTTTAAGTCAACTACGGCACTTTCTGGACCAAATGATGATATTATTATTCCTAGAAATTCAGTAAAAACTGACTGGGAAGTAGAATTAGCATTTGTCATTGGTAAAAAAGCACAGTATGTAGACGAAGCTGATGCGCTGAACTATGTAGCAGGCTACTGCTTACACAATGATGTTTCAGAAAGAGAATTCCAAATTGAAAGAGGAGGAAACTGGAGCAAGGGAAAAGGCTGTGATTCATTTGCACCACTTGGACCATTCTTAGCGACTACAGAAGAGATTGAAGATGAGAACGATTTAAAAATGTGGCTTTCTGTCAATGGAAAGACCGTACAAAATAGTAATACCGACCAATTGATTTTTAAAATACCTACCTTGGTTTCTTATTTAAGTCAATTCATGACTTTATTACCAGGCGACGTCATTTCTACGGGTACGCCTCCAGGTGTTGGTTTAGGCTTTAACCCTCCAGTTTTCTTGAAAGAAGGAGACGTAGTTGAATTGGGTATCGAAGGTTTGGGTACACAAAAGCAAACGGCTAAAAACTGGAAAGCATAATTTTTTATTTAAAAATGAGTTATGTAGTTTGGAAATTTGAAATTGAGAAAGGCACAGTCAGTTTTTTTGCGAGCTGTGTCTTATCTTTAGGTAATTTAATACTTACCTCTTTTCAAATTTTCAAACTATTTTCAATTTTTAAAGAAAAACAAACCTTATGACCATAGATGCACATCAACATTTTTGGCAGTACGATGCACAACGACATGATTGGATTTCAGATGAAATGAAGGTAATTCAGCGAGATTTCTTGCCTGAGGATCTTGCTCCAATTTTAGCAAAAAATAACATTTCGGGTTGTGTAGCCGTGCAAGCTGACCAAACTTTAGCAGAAACTGATTTTTTGATTGAATTAGCCAACAAAAATGCTTTTATAAAAGCCGTAGTTGGTTGGGTAGATTTACGTGCAGACGATGTTGATGATATTTTAGAACATTATGCTGAATTGCCTATTGTAAAAGGTTTTAGGCACGTAGTGCAAGGAGAAGCGGATACTGAATTTATGCTTAGACCAAAATTCAAGGCTGGAATTACAGCCTTAGGAGCATTTGATTTCACTTACGATATTTTGATTTATCATTATCAGCTAGACCAAGCCATTCAATTGGCAAAGTTGTTCCCCGACCAAAAGTTTGTCTTAGACCATATCGCCAAACCCGATATAAAATCTGGCGAATATACCCAATGGCAAACCAATATCAAGAAACTAGCCTTACATCAAAATGTATATTGTAAATTATCAGGAATGGTTACTGAGGGCGAATGGAACGATTGGAAAGTGTCCGATTTTAAAATATACTTGGATACGGTAGTAAAAGCATTTGGCACCGAACGCCTAATGTACGGCTCTGATTGGCCAGTTTGCTTAGTTGCTGCTGAATATGAAGAACAATTAGGGATTGTAAATGAGTATTTTTCTACATTTTCGACCTTAGAAAAGAAAAAGATAATGGGAGGAAACGCTCTCAAATTTTATAATATTTAAACCTTACCTCAGCTCTATGTAATTATTGCTTTGTGTAAAAATTTAATATGAACTTAGGACTCAAAGAAAAAGTAATCATCGTTTCGGGCGGTGCAAAAGGAATTGGTGAAGGTATTTCTGGCGTATTAGCTACTGAAGGAGCGTATGTTGCTATCGTAGGTAGAAATGATGCTGATAATCAGAAAGCAATTGAGAAAATTCAGGCAGCAGGCGGACAAGCATGGTCGTTTGTAGCTGAATTATCGAAGCCTGAAGAATGTAAAAAAGCTGTAGATGAGGTTGTAGCTAAATTTGGACGAATTGATGGACTTGTAAACAATGCAGGTGTAAATGATGGCGTTGGACTAGAAAGTGGTAACTACGAACGCTTTGTTGTTTCATTGCATAGCAATTTAATTCACTATTATTTGTTAGCACAACACGCTTTGCCATACTTGAAAGAATCTAAGGGAGCAATCGTAAATATAGGTTCAAAAACTGCTGAGACAGGACAAGGTGGTACTTCTGCTTATGCAGCATCAAACGGAGGTAGAAATGCCCTTACACGTGAATGGGCGGTTGAATTATTGCCTTATGGTATTCGTGTTAATGCTGTCATCGTAGCAGAATGTTATACACCATTGTATGACCGTTGGATTAAGACATTGCCTAATCCGGAAGAGACGTTAGCAAAAATTACAGATAAAATACCTTTAGGAAAGCGTATGACTACCGCAGAGGAGATTGCGAACATGGTAGCATTTTTAATGTCAAAACGTTCAAGCCATACAACAGGTCAATTAATTTATGTTGACGGTGGCTATACGCATTTAGATAGAGCTTTGTTATAGAAAAACATTGAGTTCATTCGTGAAAATGCCCTTTAAATTAAAATCCTTTCTTTTCTTTCTATTAGGGGGTGACCACCCCCTAATAGAAAGAAAAGAAAGGATTTTGAAAATTATATTATCAATACTATTCCCCCGCTGATTCTTGGTATTTAGCTCTTTCAAAAATATATACGTCAAGAATGGCTTTTGGGCGAGCCAAATACTCTCTTAGATAAGTTTTATAGCCCGACTGTACATCTTGTGCCGCAAAGGCCACAGCATCAACCCCTAAGTGATTAGCTAAAAATAATGCTCTGGCATTATGGGTAGGCTGAGATATAATCGTGAATTTACGTTGACTGAATACGTCTTTGCAACGAATGATAGAATCGTAAGTACGAAAGCCTGCATAATCAAGTATCAACACATTTTCTGGAACACCTAAACGCATCAAAGACTTTTTCATGTCGTTTGGTTCATTATAGAAAATTGAATCGTGATTACCACTCAAAATCAAAAACTTTACTTTTCCTTCTTTATACAAACGGGCTGCGGCTTCCATTCTATATTTATAGAATAAATTTGCTTTGCCACCTTGTACGGCTTTGCTGGTACCCAATACCAATCCAATGTCATTTGAGGGAAGTTTGTCGAGACTGTAAAAGTTTCTATCTTCAGTAGAATAGACAATCCAAATATTACACACTAAAATACCAATCAACGCAAAGAAAATCAATGCGATGATTCCTTTAAAGAACCATTTTACTGATGTAGTGAAATCGAATGGCTCTGTCAATGATATTTCATAGGTATTTTTCAGTAGTAATAATCATTTATTGTGGAAGTTACTGATTATAAATATATTAACTAATTTGTAGATTTAAAAATAAGTGGTTCGTTAAAATCACTTTTAACAAAATAAAATATCCAAAAACTATTTTTAATGTATTTATAATCAGTAATTGTTGTATTTTTTATGGAAAAATGAAAATTTAGGTTTTTTTCAAATGTTAAAATAATCCTAATTGCTCCCCTGTTGTGCCGTCACCAGATTCTGGAAAATCAATTTCTTCTGGCGCTATCAGCTTCGGCGGTTGTGTGCTAGCGTCTTTATTAGCCGAAGGTTCATCCAATTGTTTCACAGGCGTTTCTACAATTTTGGGTGCCAAAGGTGTAATATGCTGAACTTTAAAAGTAGATAATTTACTTCCCATGGCTTTCCAACCTCTTACTTCTGCTATTTCATCCAGATTGACTTCTTCTTTAATAATTCCAGATTGATTATCTTTTTTATAAGACATTTCGATGCGTGGATATACGTCAACACTAGCAAAAGTCAGCTTAGAACCTTTTTCATCCGAAATAAACAAGAATTTTTTATCAATCGTGGTTGTCTCTATCCTGAAACGTTTTACATAATACAATTTAGACCCACCATCATAGTAAAGAGCCGTAATAATACCATCTGGAATAAATTTGGTCAACGAAACAATATCTTTTGACTCATAGCGGTTTGTTAGCTCAAAATTTGTCAATTCATATTGCCCATCTTTGTAGATAACCAAGATATTATCTTTGGCATCAAAATTACCTAAATATTTACCATGCTCATCTCGATTGAGTCGCCCTACATTTTCGTCGTAGTAGATATCTACGCCACCTAAAGTGGAAAGCCCAGCAGATTTTAAGGTGATTTTTCTGATAGGATATTTCGTTAATAAATTACCCATCGAATCACGCCCTTTGATAAGCAACTCTTTGAAATCATATTCAAATTGCTTGACTCTAGCAGTACTAGAGGCCGTCAAATTTATTTGAATGGTTTCTGCCTCTCCATTTTCATTGGCTGTGAAGTATAGAATTTTTGACTTAGGATTACCTGCCGTTAAATCATATTCACGGTCACGCGTAACAGCCGTAACCTTGAAGCGTTTTACATACGAAATCCCTGTTTTTCCATCAAAATAGACTAAATTATATACTTTTCTATCATCATTCTTTTTGAAAACAGATACATAAATAATGTCTTTTCCAACAAATACCTTTTCTTGTACTTTGGTCACCATACAGCGTCCGTCTTGTCTGAAAACGATGATATCATCAATATCCGAACAATCCATCACATACTCTTCTTTCTTCAAACCATAACCAATAAACCCACCGACACGGTCAACATATAGTTTCTGGTTGGCTGCTGCCACAACTGCCGCTGAAATGGTATTAAAGTTTCTGATTTCAGTTCTACGCTCACGACCTTTACCGTGTTTTTTCAGGATATTTTTGAAATAATCAATGGAGTAGCGAATGATGTTCGCAAGGTTATCCAATACCTCCGCCAATTCTTCTTGCAAGCGTTTCATGGCTTCGTCTGCCTTGAAACCATCATATTTAGATATACGTTTGATACGGATTTCTAATAATCTTAAAATATCCTCTTCAACTATTTCTCTGTAAAATTCGGGTTTGTAAGGGTCCAACGCTTTATCAACTGTAGCAATTACATCTTCAAATGTCTCGCATTCTTCAATTTGGCGATAAATACGATTTTCAATGAAGATTTTCTCAAGAGAGCTAAATAATAACTTCTCCATCAATTCATCTCTACGTATTTCTAACTCACGTTCTAACAGCTTTACAGTTTGTTGGGTACAAACTTTTAACACTTCAGAAACCCCCACAAAGTGAGGTTTATCGGCAATGATTACACAGGCATTCGGAGAGATTGAAATCTCACAATCGGTAAAAGCATACAAAGCATCAATCGTGACATCTGGTGAAACCCCTGGTGCAAGCTGTACTTGTATTTCTACCTCTTTGGCAGTGTTATCAATTACTTTTTTGATTTTTATTTTCCCCGCATCATTCGCTTTGATGATAGACTCAATCAAATTGGTGGTAGTAGTAGAGAACGGAATATCCTTAATGACTAAGGTTTTCTTATCAAATTCTTCAATTTTGGCTCTTACCCTAATTTTCCCACCACGATGACCATCCTGATAATTGGAAACATCTATTGACCCGCCTGTCAAGAAGTCAGGGTATATTTCAAAAGGTTTGTTTTTTAGAATCGCTATGGAGGCTTCAATCAATTCAACAAAATTATGAGGCATAATTTTGGTTGAAAGCCCAACAGCAATACCTTCAACGCCATGTGCTAAAAGTAAAGGGAATTTTACCGGAAGGGCAACTGGCTCACGTTTACGACCATCATAAGAAAGTTGCCAGTCGGTCGTCTGAGGGTTAAAGATTACATCAAGGGCAAATTTTGAGAGCCTAACTTCGATATAACGAGCAGCAGCAGCACCATCGCCAGTGCGGTAGTCTCCCCAGTTTCCTTGACAATCAAATACTAAATCTTTCTGACCTAGGTTAACCATGGCTTCATTAATAGAAGCATCACCATGAGGGTGATATTGCATCGTTTGTCCAATTACGTTTGCCACTTTGTTGAAACGACCATCGTCCATTTCTTTTAGGGCGTGTAATATACGGCGCTGAACAGGTTTTAATCCATCCTCAATTGCAGGTACAGCTCTTTCTAAAATTACATAAGAAGCATATTCTAAAAACCAGTTTTCATACAATCCTGCTACAGCGACTTGCTGATGAAGGGCATCGTCTTGGGGATTATCGTTTGTGTTCTCTTCTAAATTTTCAGGCAGACTTTCGTTTTCCATTGACACTTATTTTACTTCTCTACGTATTTTGTGGTATTTCAAAACCCTAATTTACATAAAAAAAGCTAAGAAAAAGCATCTGATACTGATAACATCAATGAATTAATATAAGTGAAAGGTTATAACAGATGATAAATATTACCGCCTAATTGTGCTGGAATAAGCTAAGAAACCTAGATTTAATGATGAAAATTACCGAACATTAATAGATTGAGGGGTAAAATGACAAACCAGTTGATTATTTATTTTTTGAATAATACCTATTTGATAAGTGTTTTTTTCAAAAGAATCGAGCAAGACAGAAGTACTAAACCCTTTTGTGAAGTAAGGTTCCAATTGCATGAATCTTCGTCTGCCAGACTTTTGATGAAGGACAGGATAAATATACGTATTTTTGGAAGATTTGAAGACCACAAAAGCCTGACCGTCATAGGGTAGAGTAGTATTTTTTAACATTACTCTTGGTAAGTAATGCGATTCTTTAGCATCTAACATTAATAACGAATCTTTTGATATCACAAGGTTATATTGACTTGAAAAATCTGGTATTTGGTTAGCAGCATTGAAAATGCTTGGTTGTAAAAAGTTGTCGGGAAAAACACTTACACCATTTTGGAAAGATTGTGCCAAAACATCTCTGATATTTCTATTAAATGATGCTGCGTTTTCTACTGTGATTTTATCGTGTTGATAATTGAATGCTTCAGCTTGATTTAAATACTTTATATAGATGATTCTGTCGAAATTTTGATACCAAGAGAAAGCATTAAAGACTATCCCTAAGATTAAAAAACTACCAACAATTGATCTTTTAAAGGTAGGTAAGTAATACAATAAGGTACAGTAGAATAACACAAAAAGAATAAATGAGTTATGTAAATACCTATTAGCAAAACTAGATTCCAGTCCCGACCACGACCTACTCAAAGTGACCAAAAGTGCTGTGATGGTAAAGAATATAAAATATGCTAACAAAAAATGACCATTTACTGATGATTCCTTTGCTTGAATAGTTGAGTGTTTTTTGTTGAATAAAGTTAACGTTTCGTGATAGGTCAATCTTAGGTTAAAAAATAGCAAGGTGACAAATACAATAAACCCAAGTGTGATTGCTTGATAATATGTTTCTAATCTGTGTGAAATAATAGAAACAAAACTTCCCCAAAAACCACCAAAACATAAGGCTAACCTCGTTGGGTCGCTTAAACTACCTGCTAGATTTGAGTTCTGTCCGTTCTGATAGCCCCAAAAGTAAATCATTGCGACAAAAATCATTAGGCATATCCAAATAATTAATTGCTTAAATCTTTTTTGAAAAAGAAGTATTAAGGCAACTACGGGAAAACTAAACAAGCCATTCCCATGTGTAAATGTCAAGACTAAGACTAATATTATGGAAATCCAAAAGTATTTTGGTGAGAAAAAGCAAACACTATAAAACAAAAGCATCGCCCAGAAAATATTCCCAACTTGTTGTAATGTCGAAATCGTCCAAAGATAATTATCGGTAGAAGCAGGCTGAAATATGATAAAGGCAATGGGTACAACATAGATGATGCTAAGTTTTAACCTTTTTATGAACAAGCTAAATATTATAAAAATGCCCAAGTAGTATAAAGTAGCTACGGTGTTCAAAACTTTCCAGTCGATATGACCTTGTAAATAGCAATCTATCAGTACAAAAAGCCTTGGAAAAACAATACGGTGTTCGTTATGTAAACTCCAAAGTGCTTGCAGTTTTTCAGTGAAGGTTAATAAAGGGTTATAAGCAGTATTTACGAAACTGAGGAGGTGGTAATCGTCCTGAAAAAAGAAATTGTATGAGTTGGAGTAACAAACAGAGTAATAAATACCAACAATTAAAATAATTGAAAGATATGCTATTGAATTAACAAAAACTGTGGGCTTTTTTAGCATCATAGGTACTTAGGAATAGTTTACTTAAAGTTAATGATAGTAAGGAAATTTAGTGTTATAGAGGTATTATTTTACTTAAATAGATTCAACCACATCTATTAATTCAGCAATCATCATGGCTGTAGCTCCCCATACAGTATGTTCTTGGATATTATAAAAGGGTGCATCTACTTCAATATCTCTGACATTAATAATTGTCCTGCCAATAATACTAGGGTTTAACATCTCTTCTAAGGATACTTCAACTACCTTATCCACTTCACGGGCATCAGGATAAAAATCGGGCTTATGAGGGATAAATCCTATGACTGGTTGCACATAGAAATTGGAAGCAGGAATAAAAAGCTTGGTGAGTGTACCCAATACTTTTACATCAGTCAGACGCACCCCAATTTCTTCTTGAGCTTCCCTCATGGCTGTTCTTACAAGATTTTCGTCTTCTTTTTCAGCTCTACCTCCCGGAAAAGCCATTTGTCCTCCATGTACTCCATCATATTGTGGACGAAGTATCAGGGGAATGTATATATTATTATTGTGAGGATAAAATAAAATTAAAACTGCGCTTTCTCTTGTTCGTTCGCTCGGTGAAGGCATCTTCAATTTTAATCTTGAATCAGAAAGCATTTTTTCATGAGCAATTCTTCCGGGCAAAGGTTCTTGAAGCCGTTTTTTTATTTTTTCAGTAAAGGGTACAAAACCTATCATAGGCATTTGTATTTTTTAAAAGTGAGACGCTAATTGATAAGTTGTATAATCTTTCCGTTAAATGAAGGATGATATTTAATTAGTAAATTAACATTAAATTATCATACAAATTAACTTTTAGCGTAATTTTCAATCAATTTTTCGGCACAACGCTCACCATCCATTGCAGCCGACATGATTCCTCCTGCATAACCAGCACCTTCGCCACAAGGATATAACCTCTTTATTGTTAGATGTTCTAAATTTTCTTTGTCTCTCGGAATACGAACAGGAGAGGATGTTCTACTTTCGATACCAATGATTTGCCCTTGGTTAGAAGCATAATTCCTCATTTTCTTACCAAATTGTTGTAGTCCATCCTGCAAAGGTTTTCCGATAAAATCTGGAAGTACCTCCAACATATCCATTGATTGTAAACCCGGCTGATAAGATGTTTCTAGCAGGTTTTTGGATGTATGTTGCTTGATAAAATCATGTACCAGTTGTGCAGGTGCAGTTTGACCTCCACCTGTCATTTGACAAGCTTTTTGTTCAAGTTCTCTTTGTAATTGCAAGCCTGCCAAGGCTCCGTATTCTTTGTATGGCAAAACGTCTATTTCGTTGATAGCTACTACCATGCCTGAATTAGCAAAATAGGAGTCACGACGAGAAGGCGACATTCCGTTTACAACCAATTCACCAGGTGCTGTGGCTGCTGGAACAATAAATCCACCCGGACACATACAAAACGAAAATACACCCCTTTGAACACCTTTATGAAAGGTTTGGGCTACCAAACTATAGGAAGCCGCAGGCAAATATTTCCCGCGGTCTTTACAATTGTATTGCAATGAATCTATCAAAGATTGAGGATGTTCAATCCTTACACCCATTGCATAAGGTTTGGATTCAATCAATACATCTCTTTTCTGACATAATTCAAAAATATCTCTGGCTGAGTGACCAGTTGCTAGAATTACACCAATACCTGAAATCTCTCTGTCATCCTCTAAAACAACGCCTCTGATTTCCTTTTGTTGAATAATAAAGTCAACTACTTTAGTATTGAAATGTACTTCTCCACCAGCCTTTAGAATACTTTCTCTGAGGTCAGCAACTAACTGTGGTAATTTATTCGTACCTATATGAGGGTGAGCATCCACTAGTATTTCTTCAGTAGCACCATGCGCCACGAAAATTTCAAGTACCCTACGGATATCCCCCCTTTTTTTACTTCGAGTATAAAGTTTCCCATCAGAATATGTACCCGCACCACCTTCGCCAAAGCAATAGTTTGATTCTGGATTTACAATATGTTCTTTATTGATAGCCGCTAAGTCTCTTCTTCTAGCCCTAACGTCTTTGCCACGTTCTAATAGAATAGGTTTTATACCCAGCTCAATCATTCTTAGTGCTGCGAATAAGCCAGCAGGACCTGCACCAATGATGATAGCTTGTTGAGCCTTAGAAACATCCTGATAATTTTTCTGAAATGCTATTCTTGAAGGAGGTGTTTCATCTAAGAATACTTCTGCTTCTATATTTACCTTTACTTGTCGACCACGGGCATCAATAGACCTCTTTAATGGACGAATAATGGCATCAGCATCAGCAGGAAAATGTAATAATTGACTTAAATGATTTTTGAGGTTTTCTTGGTCAAAAGCTATTTCTGGCTCTAAAACTAATGATATATGTTTTTTCATGATTGTAAGGTATTTATCCTTAAATGAATAATAAAATCTTTATAATAATGTTATTCGAATGATGTCTTCACAAAAGACAATAAAAATCCCGTAAGGTTTTTGCATAGAAAAATACTTACGGGATAGAGAAAATCTTATTTAAAAGGAATGAATTCCATATTAATGGGTACTGTTACTCCTGCATAAACGATGTTATTTCTTAATATCATTTTTTGCTTAGTAAGCGAAACAACATTAAAAGTGCCATCTAATCCTTGTATATTGATTTTTAGCTTTGTATCATTCTCGATTAACTCCCAAGACCCATAGGCCTGTGCCTGCTTAGAAACTTTATCATATGAACGCACCATGAATGTTTTATCAAAAACATACGTAAGTTCTCCAATCAATTTTGAATTCCCTCCAAATAATGTAGGGTCAACTACTGTACCATCAGTAGTAGTAAAACGGTCAACTTGCCATTCAGAAGACTGAATAACGGTAACTTTGGACTCAGTAGGGTTAACATTATTATCAGAGCAAGCAAAAGTAAGAATTGCAAAAAGGCTTAATAAGAGGAAATTCTTTAGTTTCATGTTGTTGGGAGTTTAAAAATTCAATAATCGAATTTTTCTTTAGCAAAGTTAATTGTTTTCTTCCGAAATTGCCAGAAGTTATACTTTGAACACTATTAAAATACATTAAAGAAACGTGCAAAATAGGTCTTTTATTACATTATTCTGTTTACTATTTGGTCGATTAGCTTTTGCGCAATCCGACTGCCAACCTAGTTTTCAGTACACACCATCTACCCAGAATGGTGTAATTAATTGGGGACAGTTTCCTGAGTTTTCATTGCCATTTAAAATTGTCTATAATGGACCTAGATTCAAAGATGCCGACCGTCTTCCTCTGAAACATGGCTTTACACATTTGGCGAATTTTACAGCGGCAGATGTTAATTTACCCCAACAAAATAGAGCAATTCTGTGGGGGGGCGTAGCCAGTTTGGCTGGTCAGCCTTGGTATGAAATAGAAAGCCCTTGGGCAAATGATTTAACCAAATACAAGCAGAAATGGACTGACGATATGAAAGGAATGGCAGGGCTTTTTACCGATACACAAGGAAAAGCAATGCCCAATTTAGATATTCTGATGTTGGATATAGAACGAGAAATTCCTACTGATCCAAGTATTCGGGGCTTAAAAAGCAACCAAAGTATTCCTGCTCAATACCGTGCTTTATCTGACATTGATTTTACCGAACGCTACAAACGTGATTTATCAAAGCTATATGCTGAACCAATTACTTACCTTCAGCAAAATAGCATTCCGTCAACTACGAATTTTGCTTCCTATTCAGATGCTCCCATTAAAAATACAGAATTCCCTTTAAACTATACTTGGCAAGAATGGCTGACGAGCGATAAGGTGTTGAATTATTATATGAAAGATACAATTACCAACCAAACAGGAGGGAAGTTCTATCAACAAAATACCTTTTTAGCTCCATCGGCTTATTTTTGTTATGAATATAGCTCATTGCCTTATCCTAACATCGCTTATCAATTATTTCAAATTGAAGCCAATGTTGCTCGAAGTAACAAAGACGTAATGTTGTTTCAGTGGCTCACTTATAACAAATGTCAGCCAAGTTCTACTTATGGTTTTAATGTCAATATAAAAAAATACTTAGCCGAGGCACAAGGCATTTTCCCTTTTTTCTCAGGAGCTAAAGGGCTGTGGCTGTGGGAAGGGCCATCTACACCCGATACTGTCAATTACTCAATCTATGAATCTTATATTTATGGATTATACAGACTATCTCAATTCAAAGACTTCTTTACTGGGAATTATCGTTTAGTAATTCCTAAAACCGCTTATGACCATTTTAAAGATCAAGATGCTGTTTGGAGAGGAGTTGTGAAAGGGAATGAAATTTTGATTGCTGCCATAAACGAATTTGCAAGTGATGGAGCTACAACAGAATTAACCGTTCGTTATGGAGATTGGTCACAAAAAATCACTTTAAAAGGTAAAGAAACTTTTTTGTGTAAGTTTACCTTGCCAGATTTACAAAACAACTATGTGCTTTATCCTAACCCAAGCAATGGTAAATATACCTTTGAATATTATGGAGAAGGTTACCTGAAGGGCGATTTTAAAATTTTCGATGCCTTAGGAAGGGAAGTGTATTCAGAGAACTATACTCCAGCCTCAAGTTATATTTCAAGGAAAAAAGAATTTGACTTAAAGCAACCTTCGGGGACTTATATATTGAAATATGTAGAAGGAGAGAAGAGTATTATCAAAAAAATTATTATTAATCAATGAACAGATTAGCCCACGAAACATCACCATATTTATTACAACATGCTCAGAACCCTGTGGATTGGTTTCCTTGGGGAAAAGAAGCACTTGATAAGGCGAAAGCAGAAAATAAACCAATTTTAGTAAGCATTGGTTATTCTGCATGTCATTGGTGCCATGTCATGGAACATGAATGTTTTGAAAAAGAAGAAGTAGCGGAGGTAATGAATCGCTATTTCGTCAATATAAAAGTAGATAGAGAAGAGCGTCCTGATGTTGATGCAGTGTATATGGATGCCGTACAGGCAATGGGTGTACATGGAGGTTGGCCATTGAATGTTTTTTTAATGCCTGATGGTAAACCGTTTTATGGAGGAACATATTTCCCTAAGCCCAATTGGTTGAAATTATTGCAAGCAGTGGATACGGGCTTTAAAAATAGCCAAGAAGAACTACAGAAGTCGGCAGAAGGGTTTACTCAGAATATGTTGTTTAAAGATTCTGAAAAATATGGATTGGTACCTGAAAGCGAGATATTCACCAAATATGATTTGAAAGTAATGGCAGAAAAACTGTCGAGTACTTTTGATGACGTATGGGGTGGGTTTGAAAGAAGTCCGAAGTTCCCTATGCCCTCTATTTGGGCTTATTTATTACGGTACGTTCATGAAACTAAAGACCAAGTAATCTTGCATCATGTTCAACTTACCCTTAACAGAATGGCGATGGGGGGTATTTATGACCAATTAGGAGGAGGCTTTGCTCGATATTCTGTTGATGGTGAATGGTTTTGTCCTCATTTTGAAAAAATGTTGTATGACAATGGGCAATTAGTGAGCTTATATTCAGAAGCTTATTCTTTAACGGGAGTAGCGTTGTATAAAGAAGTTGTCTATGAAACCATCGATTGGTTAACTCGTGAAATGACCAATGAAGAAGGCGGGTTTTATTCAGCGTTAGATGCCGATTCAGAAGGAGTAGAGGGTAAATATTATGTATGGACTAAAACAGCAATTGAGGAAATTTTAGGAGAAGAAGCTGAGGCTTTTTGCCAACAATATCAAGTGACACAAGCGGGAAATTGGGAGCATGGCGTGAATATTCTGTGGAAAAACCAGCCTAGTTTGAATGCAGATTTTAAGGAGCAGATAGCAAAGCTTAACGCTGTAAGAAATACACGTATTCGTCCCGGATTGGATGATAAAATTCTTTGTTCATGGAATAGCTTGATGTTAAAAGGCTTAATCGATGCCTATAGGGTATTTGGTGATGAGAGTTTTTTAACGTTAGCAATTCAAAATGCTAATTTTATCAAAGATAAGTTTATCGTAGGGGAACAATTGATGCATAGCCACAAAAATGGAGAAACCAAGATTATGGGCTTCTTAGAAGATTATGCTACGTTGATTGATGCTTATTTGAATTTATATCAGGCTACTTTTGAAGAAAACTGGTTGCATTATGCGGAGAAACTAACGCTGTATGCCTATGAAAACTTCTGGGATGAGGAAGATGAATTATTTTTCTTCACAGATAAGAATGCGGAAGAGTTGATAGCACGCAAAAAAGAAATTTTTGATAATGTAGTGCCGAGTTCCAATTCAATAATGGCAAGAAATCTATATACTTTAGGGCTGATTTTGGAAAGAGAAGACTTCGGATTATTATCAAAATTGATGCTCTCCAAAATGAAAAATCTATTATTGAAAAATGTAGATTATCTGACTAATTGGGCTTGTTTGTCTACGCAAATGGTCACTAAAACACCAGAAATAGCCATTGTAGGGGATGATTTCCTAACTTTTAGAAAACAAATAGACCAGCAATTTTTCCCTAACAAAGTGTTGACAGGAACTGCTACTGAAAGCCAATTGCCTTTATTGCAACATAGAACGACAAAAGAAGGAGAAACGCTAATCTTTGTTTGTTACGACAAAACTTGTCAATTACCAGTAAAGACAGTTGAGGAGGCTTGGGAACAGATTGTTTAATACAGAAGAATAAAAAATACTAGAAGTATGTAATATGTTATAAATGAGGTTATTAAATTTTATTTTTTCCTATTAGCTGGTGACTTAAGTCCTACTGATTACCCACATCTTTTAAAAAGTTGAAATGTAAATGTAATTATTGATCAAATTAGCTTAAATGTACATAAATAGTCTTTAAAACCAAGCGTTGAAGCCCTTATCTCTAGCGAGGGACTTAAGTCCCTCGCTAGAGATAATCATCTGATTATTAATAATTTACAAACTTATGGGTAATCAGTAGGACTTAAGTCACCTGCTAATAGGAAAAAATATGTTCTATGCTATTTTCAACGCCTGATAAACCGTTACAGGTTGTTCTAACAATTCATCAAATTGAGCTACAAAACTAGCAATATATGGTTGCTGATTATGATTATCCAACCCGCTCATGCTTTCCCATATTTCATGAAAAGTAAAAATGTTTGAAGCTGCGATAGACTGGTGCAAATCGTATTGAATGCATGCAGGTTCTTTACGAGATTCAAACACCAATGCTTCTAAAATGGCTTTTACTGTTTCAACATGTTCTGGTTTACTGTTGACAATGGCCGTGAGATAAATATTCATCAGAGAAAAATGTTAGTTTAAGAAAATTTTACGGAGATGGTCTTGATAAAGACTCATATCTCTTGCAATATTACTATTTTTCTCCACATCGTGAAAATGAATACTATCAAGAGGCGTCATTCCTGTAAAAGCATTCATTCTATGAAAGCCAAATAATGGACCATCATCTACACTTCTTTCCATGAAAAATTCATTCGGCAATGTAAATGCTTCTTTGGGTGCATTCCATGACGTCGTTAGCATATATTTTCTTCCATGTAGCGTACCGCCTGTTCCATAATTGATGGTTGGATTGGCGGATGAACGGCCATCACTACGATAAATTCCTTTGTTGTAGCCCTCTGTAAAAACAATATCAATATATTTTTTCAAATCATGCGGTAATTGAAACCACCAGATAGGCGTATGATAAATAACTACATCTGCCCAAACATACTTTTCTACCTCCTCAGAAGGGTTGTATTCTTCGTTAATATTAGTAGTTTTGATTTCAAAATCAGGGTGTTGATTGAAGAAACTGATACTCTCTTGAAAAATAGTTTCGTTGAATCTACCTCCAGAATGACCGAACTTTTGTCCGCCATTTATTATAAAAACTTTTGTTGTCATCTTTTCTTTTGTTATTAATGGAACAAAAGTATAGCGAGTAATTGTATTATAAAAATAACATGATTTATAGTAATCTATCATGATTATAATAACAAAATGGTTAATTTAGAATGGTATCGAACTTTTAAAGTAGTGTATCAAACAGGGACGCTTACAAAAGCAGCCGAGCAATTATTTATTTCTCAGCCAGGCGTAAGTTTACATTTGAGTTCGCTGGAGAATTATGTAGGCTATAAGCTTTTTGATAGAACAGGCAGAAAGATGATTCCGACTGAAAGGGGGAAAGTACTGTATAACTTTACGGTTCAAGCCCTGAGCAAACTAGAAGAGGCAGAGAAAAACTTTCAAAGAAGTACTGAAAAACATACACCAACCATTAGTTTGGGAATGTGTTTTGAAACCTTTCAGGCTTCTTTAGAAGAATTTATACCAAGTTTTCCCTTTAATATTATCTTACAATTTGGGGAGTACCCTTTGATGATAGAAAACCTAGAAAAGGGAATTATCGATTTAATTGTTACCCCACAAGTGTTAGAAAAAGAAGGAATTGAATATTATCCATTTTCTTCTGAAAATATAGTGATGGTAGGAGGGAATGGAATTGATGTAGAAGCGTTTCAAGAAATACTCTCTACGAATGACTGTGAAGTATTAGAAGCATGGCTTAAAACCCAAAAATGGTATGGTACTACAGGTGATATGGAACATTTAAGGCATTTTTGGCAATTGAATTTTAATAAGTATCCCGATTTTCGACCTAATTATATTGTTCCCAACCTCAACTCTATCGTTCGTTGTTTAGCTCAGGGGCAAGGCTTGGCTATTATTCCTAGTTTTCTCTGTCAAAAAGAACTTGATAAGGGTAATATTAAGCTAATTTGGGAAGGCAAATCAAAGCTAATCAATACACTGTATTTTGCTCATCGAAAAAAAACAGTGTATGAAAAAGAAATAGCATTGATTAAGAAAAATATAGCAAGTAAAATGTGATATTGGATAATTTGCCCTGTAACTGAAAGAGGTATCACAACCAATGATTGTATTATTTAAAGTATATGCTAAAAATCGCTTATTCACCCATCTATCAACACCCTCTTCCCGAAGGACATCGATTTCCGATGCTTAAATATGAACTTATTCCTGAGCAATTATTGTATGAAGGTACTTGTGATAAAGATAATTTTTTTGAGCCAACACCTGTAGATGAACAATGGATTGTTCGCACACATAAGCCACAATATTGGGAAGATTTAAAGTTTCTTAGACTTGACCCTAAAATGATACGTAAAATAGGTTTTCCTTTATCAGAAGAACTTGTACGTAGAGAAACCATCATTACCCAAGGAACGATAGACTGTTGCCATTTTGCTTTAGCAAATGGAATAGCCATGAATGTAGCAGGAGGCACGCATCACGCCTATTCCGACAAAGGAGAGGGCTTTTGTTTGTTAAATGATGTAGCCGTAGCTTCCAATTATTTAATTGATAATGGGTTGGCTACAAAAATATTAATCATTGATTTAGACGTTCATCAAGGGAATGGAACGGCCGAGATTTTTCAAGACCAAGCAAATGTTTTTACATTTTCAATGCATGGACAAGAGAATTATCCCTTGCATAAAGAAAAATCTGATTTAGATATTGGTCTTGAAACTTATACAAAAGATGAGGAATACCTGAATATTTTATATCAAACTTTACCCGCATTAATAGAGAAGTATAAACCAAATTTTCTGTTTTATATTTCAGGCGTTGATATATTAGCAACCGATAAATTGGGTAAACTGAGTATGACGAAAGAGGGCTGTTATAGTAGAGATGAATTTGTGTTTGAACAAGCTATCAATAATAAATTACCTATTGTTGTATCGATGGGTGGCGGATATTCTCCTAAAATTATTGATATCGTCGATGCTCATTGCAACACTTTTAGGTTGGCTCAAAAGATGTTTTTTGATGGTGTATAATAAAAAATCCGCCCCAATAGAGCGGATTTTTTATCTTATTTATAAACAAAATGAAAATCCTAGTTTGATAATTAATCACTAAGTCACTCATTCTCTAAATCACTCAATACTTATACTTAGTAAATAACAAATCATAGTTATACCTTGTTTGTCTATAAAAATATCGTACTAACTGTATCACAGGATTTTCGCTAGTAGTCCAGCTTCCCCTTGACATTGTTGTGGGTTCATCCGCTGAATTCACTTGGTCAAAAAGTGACTTGTATTCATTAAAGAACAATGCTTTTCCTTTGTTTTGAATAAAGGCCAAACACATTCTATATTCTGTGCGGTCTCCTTTTATACCTTCTGCATATCGTCCAAATTTTTCAAAATAATTACTTCTTCTCAAATGTGGATGGTCGCTATAATAATATATCTTATGATAATCTAAATACCAAGGCTTATAAAGCATTTCTGAATAACCCTTGTCAAAGTATTTAAGATAAGGATATTGTATATAAGCATAAAAACGAACCATGTCTAAACTCTTGTCCTCATTCATAAATCTGTGGGCATCCTCAAAATGAGTAGGGAAAATAGCTGACGGTACAAAATCCTCTTGAACATACAAAGTATAGGGCGTTACTACCGCATCCTGCCCCTTGTTAAGGTTATTTCCTAGCCCTTTGTTTTTTGGGGTTGTAATAAGCCTAAAAGAATATTCGGGTTGTATTTTTCTTAAATATGCTTGATGTTCTTCTTTACTGCCATCATCAGAAACCACAATGTCTTCAAAAATACAATCTAAATCCTGAAAGCTTTTCAAAAGGCGTTCTAATGAACTGCTTCTATTATAATGGGTAACTAATAATGTTACTCCGTCAAATTTTCTCATTAGGTAAATGATTTAAAATATTCAAAGTAATTATCCAATTATAATCTTAGCAAAGCCTTTTTTATTTTGTTAACCAGCTTTCTAAACATTCTCCATTTACCACTAAGCGGTTTGAAGTTTTTCCAAGGAGTCATGGCTAAATACCTGAAAAACTCTTGTTTGTAAACTTCTTTAAAATGATAATTAGAGAAAATTGGTTTAATCTCAACAAAGTGTACTAAGTAAGGTTTTTCATCTTCATACAAAGCAAACCAGTTCCATTTTGGGTCAAGTTCCAGCCATTTGTTTGCCAATACAACATTCAATCCGTATTGGTCGCCCATCTTAACGTGGTCTTTGTAGTCTATTAAAGCAGTTATTACTTGGTTTGTTAGTTTTTCTTCACGCCACTTTTTTGGGTTCATCAATAACACACCTGCATTAAAATATTTTGTATCTGGTGCTAATCCTAATTCTTTATAGTTGGGAATCCCTGCCCATTGGCAATCGACAGTTTTAGAATAATCTTGAACAGCACCAACTGTATATTCGCCCAAAGGAATATTCCAGAATTTTGAAATATCGTCTTGTAAAATAATATCTACATCTAAATAAATCAATTTATCTAGCTCAGGGTCAATAATATAAGGTGCGAAAATGCGTAAGAAGGTGGTAAGGGGCATAGACGTAGTATCTACAGGTATTACTATGTCCGCTGGAATGATTTCTTTGCTCTTAAACCATTTCAGTGTAATTCTTGAAGGATCAGCTATGGTTTCAAGTCTACTTTTTGCTTTAGCAGAAATACCGTCATCAATGATATAGAAATCAATATGCTCGTCAGTTTTGTGATTTAGATCTATCGACTTTAGCAAAGCTGCAATCAAAATGGCAAAATGATTATCACTTGCCACCACAATGGTTATTGGTTTCTTTTCAATAGAATTTGACATAATATTATAAATATTTTGGTTTTTGTAAGCTGTGTTGTTATACAATGATGCTAATTTTAAAATTAAATATTTAAGCTATCAGCGTTAAAAAGGTATTAAACCAATAGACTAATCCCTCTAAAGATAATTAAAAATTTAGGTCTTTTGTTATATAGCATATTTTATACCATACTTTCATACAATCTAAAAAAAAAATACACATAATACAATTTACTTTGCTACTATTATAAAAACTTTCTTCATCCGTTCTTTAAAGAATAATTTTAAAAAACAAAAACGGTAAATTTTTGATAATTGCCGTTTTTGTAATATTAGTGAAGAAAAATGCACTATCCTAGTTGTATTGGGGCGAAGAACGCTCAGTTTGAAGGGTGATTACCCAATAATTACATCCTCATTTTAATTTTTTCAAAGATGTGTGTAATCAATAGAACTTAACTCCTTTGCCTAGGATGAGATTTCAAACTATTTGCTACCTTATATAAGTTTGAGCAAAATCTTTTTTAGTTTATTCTGTATTTTTCTTAGTAGCCTCCAGTTGCCACTTATCGGTGTGAAATTCTTCCAAGGAGTCAGCGATAAATATCGATAAAACTCATCTTTAAAAGTTGGATTGAATTTGTAATTCAAAAAAATAGGTTTTATTTCAACAAAATGAATGAGCGAAGGGTTTTCGTCTTTATAAAGCGCAAACCAATTCCATTTGGGGTCTAGTTCTAACCATTTATTGGCAAACACCACATTCAAACCATATTGGTCAGCCATTCTTACATATTTTTTGTATTTGATTAATATGGCAATTACTTTATTAGTAATGTCTTCTTCTCTCCATTTTTTGGGATTAATCAATAATACCCCAGAGTTAAAATACTTAGTATCAGGGGTTAATCCTAGTGCTGCATAGTTGGGTATGCCCGCCCATTCGCAGTCAATAGTTTTAGAATAATCTTGTACTGCACCAATGGTATGTTCATTCAAAGGAATATTCCATAATTTAGAAATATCATCCTGCACAATGGTATCAACATCTAAATAAATTAATTTTTCAAGTGTTTCATCAATGATGTAAGGCGCAAATAAACGAAAGAAAATGCTGATGGGAAAGCTTGAACTATCAACTGGAAAAAAGACGTTATGAGGAACAATTTCTCTACTTTTAACCCATTTAATTGATATTCTTTCAGGACTGACTATCTTTTCAAGTTGACTTTTGGATTCAGCAGAAATGTGGTCTTCAATAATATAAAAATTTATATGTTCATCCGTTTTATGGTTTAAATCAATAGATTTCAATAAAGCAGCAATCAATACAACAAAATGGTTATCGCTTGCTACTACTATTGTTATAGGCTTGTTTTGTTTCATCATGTTAAAATATTATACTTAGTCGTAGGGTTTCTGTTGTGTGCAAAATTTGTATATTAATTACTTTTAAAACAAAAGGTTGATTAATAATAATCAACCTTTTGTTTTAGAAAATAGAAATGTCATCTTTGAAAGGGTCATTTTTTTTCTCTTTTTTTACCTTTTCAAAGGTCACTTTTTTAGTTTTGCATTCAGCTTTCAGTCCCTTTTGAATTTGCAAATTATGCTCAAAAAATTCAATTGCCCGCTGTACTTTCTTCTTATTAATAGTTAAGAAATAAGGCTGACGCCCATTTTTTTGTATCAGCCGAGCATCCAATTTATAGATTGTACCTTCGGGAAAATCTGAAATGATTTTTGTAGGGCAACCAATTTTTAGGTCGCAAGGAATGGCTTGTCCATCAATGGTTTTTAACCTCGGTCGATTACGGCGAGTATCAAAATACACCTTAGCATAAATGTCCAAGAAGATTTTCTTCTCCAATTCGGGCATTTCAGAAATTAGCGAAAGTTGCATTGATTGTTAATGGATTTTAATGGTTTTGATAAAATTATAAACAATTATTGAAATTTTCAATAGTATGGACATTTTTACTTAGAGAAGCTGTTTAAACTTTCCCTTTCGGGTTAAACTAAGTCTTTTAGCATAGCTTGTTCCAAAATTTACTCAACGTAGCTATGCTATGCTTCGCAAATTTTGAAAAAATCAATTCAGAAATACAATACTTTCACCTCGGAAACTGAAAGTTTAAACAGCTTCAGAAGTAAAAAACCATTTTGAAATAATTTATTTTTTACCATTAAAAAAATTAAATGTTCCTAGTGCATAATCCTGTAAAGTAGAACCATGTGTACCCCCTGATTTGGTTATCAAAGTCACATTGCCTCCTTTTGCTTTCATGGCAGCATAAGCAGTAGTCGCGTTCAAATAGAATACTTGTTGGTCGGCATCGCCATGATAAAGTTGTGTTTCTGTTTTAGGAGCCCAGTCAAAAACATCATTATCTTTTACCGCATTCAAGAACTGAGTATCCGTTCCATCATTCACATTTTTCTTGAAGGCATCGGCAAAAGCCAAATTGAAGCTAACTGCTACATTCGCATTGTTGCCATTGGTCTGAATATCAGTAGCATAAGGCTCTTTGAAATAGGTATTCATAGCCCTGTTTAATCCGTAAATACGGTTATAGGTTTGAACAACCCAAATATAAAGCTGATTGTATGCTGAAATACCATGAGTGGTTTCGTTAATTAAATATTTCATAAAGGCAGTTTTGTTGTATGCCCCAGCCCCACAAGAAGATGCCACCAAATTGAATTCTGTTGGGTATTGCTCTTCTATTTTCTTTTGTAAAGACATCGTCGCAAAACCACCTTGAGAATATCCCGTAATCATTAATTTCTTGCTCCAATTTAATTTTTCATTCGTTATAAATTCTTTTGATGCACGAATCATATCTAAACTAGCTTGTGCTAAACTTTCACGATGCTCGTAAGGATGGGTTATGCTCTTAGAAGTGCCATAGCCAATATAATCGGGACAGGCAATAATATAACCATTTGAAGCGAACAAAGAGGCAATAGAATATGACTCACTACTTGTTCCATAATTAGACGGAGCGTCGTTATCTGTCCGAATAGTGCCATGCTGTTGACTAATTAAAGGAATGGATTCAGTAGTTTGCGGAACAATCAGTGCTCCCGAAGCCTGAATTTCTGTTCCATCTGTATTTTTGGTTTTATAAACGATTTTATAAGCCTTAATATCATACTTCAATAAGCCATTGATGAAAATGGCAACGATAGGGTCGTTCACCCCGCCAGTCAATACTTCTGTTCTGGTTTTCAATACATCTTTTGAATAAGTACCAATAAGCGTACTGCTAACTAAATACTGATTGCTTGGAGTAGGGTCTGGAGTAGGAGTATCGTCACTTTTACAGCTTGAAATCCAAATGTTGAAGCAAAAAAACAAGAAGTATAATACTATCTTATTGTGTTGAGGTTTTTTCATTGTTCTTTTTTATGGTTTATAACGAAGAAAATAAAATATTATTTAAGCAACTATGCCAAGTTTAGGCAATTTATTCTGTGAAACTAAAAAAAATAAAATTTATGATTAAACCATTACCATTTACGTTAATCTAAGCGTTTTATATGAATTATCTAAGGTTAACATGAACTATGGAAATCAAAGTTACCACAAAAGAAATTAATTGCAGATAAGTCGCACAATTATTCGTGCTTGTCTCAAAACTGATTGCTTAGATAATGGTTTTTCTAATTTGTGCTAAAATAAAAATCAAATTTTTGCTATGAAAAAAATAAATATTCTCTTAGCCCTAGTCCTATTTTGTTCAAAACTCTCTGCTCAAACCACTATTAATGGTGAAATCAGAGAGATGGCGACACAGAAAATACTTAAAAGTGCCTATGTTTCGCTTGTTAACCTTGCAGATTCTACCAAAAAAAGGACAGTGCCTACTAACGAAGCTGGTAAGTTTCAATTCACTCAGGTAGGTGCTGGCAACTACTCTGTTCGTGTAAGTTTTCTCGGATATAAAGAATACAGACAAGCCGTTACGGTTGCGGATGAAGCGACTATTCCGTTAGCAACCATGTTTTTGATTGAAGATAGCCAAACCTTGAATGAAGTACAGGTAGTTGGACAGGTAGCCGCTGTCATTCAGAAAAAAGATACCCTACAGTTTAATGCTCGTGCCTACAAGGTAAACCCAGATGCCAATGCTGACGAATTGATTGAAAAACTTCCAGGGGCTGTTGTTGAAAATGGTAAGATGCAAATTCAAGGCGAGGAAGTAAAACAGGTAATGATTGATGGAAAGCTTTTCTTTGGAAAAGATGCCACCGCTGCCATGAAAAATATTCCTGCTGAAGTAATTGATAAAATTCAGGTATTTGATCAATTGAGCGAGCAGTCTCAATTGACAGGTTTAGATGATGGTAATACCACAAAAACAGTTAATATCACTACGCGTCCCGACATGAGAAATGGTGTTTTTGGACGTAATGCGGCGGGTGTCGGAACGAATGATACCTATAGAGTAACTTCAAGTATCAATAGATTCAAAGGAAATAGTCGTCTAACACTTTTGTTTCAATCAAACAATATCAATCAGCAAAACTTTTCTTCTGAAGACCTTATTGGTGTAGCAAGCGGAAGTGCACAATCGCGTAGAGGCGGTGGTGGCGGAGGTGGAAACCGTGGTGGCGGAGGTGCTGGCGGGGGCGGTGATAATTCTAGCAATTTTTTAGTTAATAATCAGCCTGGTTATAATTCAACGAATGCCTTTGGTCTAAATTATTCTAACGAGTGGGGAACAAAACTAAAATTGCAAGGGAGTTATTTCTTAAATCAAGCGAGTAATTCAATTGTTGAGAAAACCTACCAACAATATATTCAAAGTTCAAATACAGGACAAACGTATAGTGAAAATAGTAATTCAAGTACAAACAGTTTGAACCATCGTGCCTATTTTAGATTAGAATATAAAATAGATGATAATAATTCATTGGTAATGACACCCAACTTAAGTTTTCAGACGACTGATGCTAACTCAGGGTATGATGGAGTAACCAATTTTAATACTACCAAACTAAATGATGTTACTAATAAAAATGCTAGTAATAACCATGCTATCAATTTTTCAAATAACATTTTATTCAGACACCGATTTGCTAAAATGGGTCGTTCTTTGACTTTCAATGTTACTACAACGTATAATGATAGAAATGCTGACGGTTCATTGAAATCAGTGAATAATTTTTATGGTACAAACCCATCAGCTAGAATCCTTAATCAGCGTTCTCATACTGATGCTAATGGTTTTGGATTATCGTCAAGTTTGTATTATTCCGAACCTATCAGTAAACAAAGTGCTGTTTTCTTGAGTACAAGTTTTGGTTATAATGAAAACCAATCAGAAAAGTATGCCTATAATTTCTCGGATGCAGAGCAAACGTATAGTCGCCTAGATACACTTTTAAGTAACGTTTTTAATAGCGATTATTACAATTATAGAATTGGAACAGGATTTCGTCAGTTTTCAAGAACGATGAATATTTCGGCTGAGGTACGTTATCAAAATGCACATTTAATGAATGAGCAAATATTCCCTAAAGTGTATAACCTTGATAAAAGCTTTAACAATATTTTGCCTTCATTCTCGATGCGTTATAATATTAGTGGTAATGCTAAATCTATCCGTTTTAATTACCAAACACAAACGCAACAGCCAAGTATTAGCCAATTGCAAGAGGTGGTAAACAATAACAACCCATTGAAATTGTCAACAGGTAATTCAGCGCTTATGCAGGAATATCAACACCAACTTTCGTTGCGCTATACAGCAACTAACCCCACTACATTCTCAAACTTTGTTACTTTAATGAGTGCAAATTTTGTAATGGGAAATATTACTAATAGTAGCTTTATAGCAGCCAGAGATACCGTAATCAGTAAAGACATTGTATTAAAAGCAGGTTCTCAGTTATCCCGACCAGTCAATTTAGATGGTCAGTATTCTTTACGAGGATTTATGTCTTATGGTTTCCCTGTGAAGTCTCTTAAATTAAACATCAATACCAACCTTACTGCTAGTTTATCGCGTACGCCGGGTTTGATTAATAATGTTTTAAATTATAGCGATTCTCAGAAGTATGCCCTCGGTTTGGTTGTTAGTAGTAATATTAGCCCAAATGTTGACTTTACGATTTCGTCAAACTCAAACATTAGCTATGTTCAGAACACAGTTTCTTCAAGTTTGAATAACAATTACTTTAATCAAAACTTGAAAGTGCGTTTGAATGTTATTTTCTGGAAGGGCCTTGTATTTAATACGGATGCTACTTATTATTCAAACTCTGGACTTTCTTCATCGTTTAATCAGTCTTATACGCTTTGGAATATGGCTGTAGCGAAGAAATTATTCGAAAAGCAACAAGGAGAAATTCGCTTGTCTGTGTTTGATTTACTGAAATTGAATACAAGTATCCAAAGAAATATTACAACGACGTATATTGAAGATGCTCAATCGAATGTACTTCAACAATTCTTCATGCTTACGTTTAGCTATAATTTGAAGAAGTATTGGAAGAGTTAGGTGTTTAATTGTGAGTTAGTGAGTTAGCGATTGAGTGATTAATTTTTTTTAGGTTTTTTCGAAAAAAGATGAATTTTGAGGAACTATCTATACAAGATTTGAATTTTCCTTAACTCACAACTCACAACTCACAACTCACAACTCACAACTCACAACTCACAACTCACAACTCACAACTCACAACTCACAACTCACAACTCACAACTCACAACTCACAACTCACAACTCACAACTCACA
>NZ_JAYFUL010000004.1:0-58879 GCF_034928825.1 Arcicella aquatica
ACAACCGCAACGGCGGACCGCTCACAACTCAATAAGGCGAAGGACCAACAGAAGTCCACCCACCATCAACCACTATACTTTGTCCAGTAATTTGTCTGGAAAGGGGAGACACCAAAAAAAGAGCCGCATTAGCAATATCTTGAACAGTAGAAGGTTTACCAGTAGGCGTAATACGTGACCACGTTTCTATATAATTAACATCACTTAATGTTCTTTCAGTTAAAGTAGCGCCAGGTGCAACGGTGTTGATATTGATTTGATACGGGGATAAATCAACGACCAAGTTTTTAGCCAATTGTTCAATACCTGCTTTTGTCATGCCATAAGCTGCTAAATATTTGTGGGCTTGATGACCAGTAACCGAAGATGTTAATAGAATACTTCCTCCATGTCCTTGTTCTACCATTTGTTTAGTGGCAGATTGAGTAAGGAAAAATGTTCCAAAGAGGTTTACTTGAAGAATCTTTTGCATAGATTCAGGCTGATATTCCCAGAAATCACCAAACGTAGTAATACCCGCATTGGCAATAAGAATATCAAGTTTTCCAAAAGTAGCGATAGTAGTTTTTATCAACGCTTGAATCACAGTTAAGTCCGAAACGTCTCCGCTAAAAGCTTCGCAAATACCACCAGTTTCTTGAATGATTGAAGCAGAAGACTCAGCTAAGTCTTTGTCAATATCATTTAAAATTACTTTTGCCCCTTGTTCTGCCAATTGCTTGGCAATTTCAAAGCCAATGCCAATCCCTGCACCCGTTACGATTGCTACTTGGTTTTGGAAACGTTTTTCAAACATGATTTTATGGTTTGTTGCTAGTTGTTACTCTTTTTCGTCAAGCTCATAATCAGAAGGTAAAGCAGTTCCGATACGATAATTACCCATACTTCCCGAAAATCTCAAAGATTGCGGAGGATATAATTCCCCTTGTTTGGATAAATACTTCATCTCCTTATTGGCTGGCTCGATAGAAGTGTATTCATAACGCATATACCTATATCGACGGTTAGGGTTAGGTGTAAAATCGTTTTTACCTTCATAAACAATTTCAATAGGAGAGTTCAGCCTTAAAAAATACTGATGGTTGGCAGAATCTGGTGAAACTATGTTATCTAAATTTAGCTTAAAAGCTTTATTAGAAAGCTTATCATAAAAATCATAAATACGATAATTAATCAGAGTATCCTTGATGACTAAAAACTTGTTAGACTCAAGCTGATGATTAATCATCGATTTAAAAAAATGATTTGGAGAACCAAGATAAGCTTCTCTACGGTTTTTAATCCAAGTATCTTGTTCAGCTTGATTCTCAGCTTTCAAAGGTTCAAAACGAGTAATACTTAAATAGGCTACATCACCATTTGTTTTGTAGCTAAATTCTTTGAGCGAGCTAATTACTGTATATCCTAATTTTCGATTAGTAATTATCAGCGGTTCTTCACATTGGGCAATCAGCGTATTATCTTCCCAGTTTAGTCTTATGCTATTTCGATTCTCTATTTCATAGTTTTTGTCGTTAGCATCTACTCCTAAAAACTCGTGTTTAAAAGTTTTATAGTCTCGCAGCCATTGTCTACTATGTTTCGCTACAATTTTCACTTCTAATAGTTCTTTGCTAATCGCTAATAATTTAAAGGTAAGCATCTTGGCATGCAATTGCTTAGTTTCAAAAATAGAACTAATTGTATTATAGCCAATAAACGATGCTCCGATTTGAATAGTACCATAAGGTACTTTTAAGGTAAATTCTCCTTTTTCATTCGTTGAAGTACCAATAGACGAGCCAACCACAAATACTGCCGCGAAAGGTAAAGCCTCACTGGTTTGCTCGTCAATTACTCTTCCTTTAATTAATTCCTGCCCTAAAAAAGATTGCGAGCTTAGCATTAAAAATAATAATAAGCAGTATCTGTAAAGAGCCTTTTTCATGGAATAATTGCTTGATTTAATGTGTGTGTTAATGGTGAAATAGTTTTTAAGAGCTATCTAATTACTTTTACTTTGTCATAAAAAAAATCTGGGAATGAATGTATAAAATAATACAGACATTCCCAGAGATAAGTATCGATGTTTTTAAGATTTATTTTTTCAAATATTTACCAAACCATTTTAAATAGCGTTCAAAACGATCGATTTGAAAACTTGGGTTCGTAATGCCATGAAATTGACCCGGATAAATAATTAGTTCTGTTGGAATACCTACCGATTTAAAGGCTTGATACATCTGCTCACTACCGATTGCAGGTACATTAAAATCACTTTCACCTACCATAAATTGTGTTGGTGTTTTGATTTTTTCAACTTTCAAGAATGGGTAAGATAACGCAATATATTTATCAAAGTTTTTCCAAGGAGCCCCTAATTCGTGTTCGTATTGTAAAATATATTGGTCTGCGCCATACATGGATGAAATCATTGCTACACCAGCACCACTCGATGCTACTTTAAAACGAGTATCAGTCGCAATGGTATAATCTGTCAGAATTCCGCCGTAGCTCCATCCGCCAATACCTAGTTTTTCTGGGTCTGCTATGCCATTATTTACTACATAATCAGTAGCACCTAAAATATCCAAGACTTCTTTGTTACCCCAGTCGCCTGAAATCACTTTACAATAAGCCAAACCACGACCATTTGAACCACGATAGTTTACAGCCACTACATTGTATCCAGCCGCTGCCAGCATTTGGCGACTTAAATCAAAACTGTATTCATCTTGTGCTACTGGACCGCCATGAATAAAAAATATAGTAGGCAATTTCTCCGTTTTTGAAGCATTAGCAGGACGATACAAAAGATTTGAAACCGCAGTGCCATCTTTACTTTTTGAAGTAAAGCCCTCTACACTTGCCAAAGCCAACGGTGCTAAAAACTCATCGTGATGTTTCGTTAATTTTCTAAGGTTATTATTTTCAAAAATGTATAACTCTGCGGGTGTTTGTGGGTTAGACATACTGGTCAAGAATGAACCAGAAGGGTGTCTTTCTAAAGAACCAAAACTTCTTTCACCATCCAATAGCTTTGTCAATTTACCATCAATAGGGCTGAAGTGTGCTATGTATCTGATTCTATCGTCACTTACTAAGGCAAGAATAGCAGAGCCATCTTTAGACCATTTTGGTGAAGAAACTGGTCTGTCTAAGGATTTACTCAATAGTTTTGGTTCGCCTCCATCTTTTGAAACAGTACATAAGATAGACTGGTCATACATGATATAGTCTTCTGAGGCTGTAGTCCTCATATAAGCAATTTGCTTACCATCAGGGCTCCATACTGGTGAATAGTCTCTACCTGTCCACGTCGTAATTTGTTTTGCCGTCGCATTAGTCTTGGCATCTATCACAAAAATATCAGTGTTAGAGTTTTTGTCAGGGTCGGCAGTGTGATTACTCAAGAAAGCAATCTGTGTTCCATCTGGCGACCAAACTGGTGATGTTTCATCAAAATTACCTTTGGTAAGGGTATCTATTTTCTTCGTAGCGATGTCATATAAATACAAATGGGTCGAACTTTTAGTGATATAACCCTCCACATCTCTTTTGAATTGAAAACGGTCGATGACAATCGGTTTAGGAGATTTTGATTTTGAAGTATCTGCGGAGGTTTTAATCACCAACGCAATTTTTTTACCATCTGGCGACCATGCATAATCATTCAAATCACCTTTTTTTAAATCGGTCAGTTGTTTTCCTTCGCCACCTCTTCTATCCATTAACCAAATTTGGCTACTTGTCAGCCCATTTCTTGACGAAATAAAAGAAAGGTATTTGCCATCGGGACTCCAACGTGCTTGCGATTCACCGTCAGGGCTATTGGTTAATTGAATAGTTTCTTTGCCATCCCACGAAACCATATAAATATCTGCATTGCGTTTATTTTTGGCTGAGTCAATCGCTGAAAGCGTATAACTTACCCAGTTTCCTTCGGGTGAAATCTGCGCATCAGAAACAGTTTTTAAACGATAAACATCGGTAGGTTTGAGGGGGCGTTTTGTGGGTGTTTGTGCTTGTAACCCAAGACTTGTTAATAGAGAAAAGGAGAGTAGTAATAAATGTTTTTTCATGTTGTTGTTGAAGATTAATGAATAAAATCGAAGATAATAAAATTCCCCAATGTTGACGAATACATTGGGGAATTATTGAAGATTGTTATAGATATTCAATCGTTTATAAATATTTTAATGAGAATCTCTGGTAACGGTACTGCCAGATTTCCCTTTTAAGAAATCCATATCAGCACCCAAATGTGCTTGTTCTACGTGATTGATGTATAGGTTTACATACCCACGCGTAATATTCATATCGATTGCTTGCCAGTTTTTGCGTCTTTCTGCTAATTCTTCATCAGATACTTCCAGATTCAACGTTCTGTTCGGTACATCCAAACTGATATAATCACCATTTTGCACTAACGCTAAATTTCCACCAGCCGCTGCTTCGGGCGAAACGTGTAATACTACTGTTCCAAAGCCTGTTCCAGACATTCTACCGTCGGAGATTCTAACTAAATCGTGTACTCCCTTTTCTAATAACTTTTTAGGAATCCCCATGTTGCCTACTTCGGCCATTCCTGGATAACCTTTAGGCCCAACATTTTTCAATACCATGATAGAGTTTTCATCAATGTCTAAATCAGGATGGTCGATTCGCTCATGATAGTCTTCAATGGTTTCAAAAACTACTGCTTTACCACGGTGTACCATCAATGCAGGCGTAGCCGCAGAAGGTTTTAATACTGCTCCATTGGGTGAAAGGTTTCCTTTTACAACTGCAATACCTGAATTAGGCTTAAATGGGTTTTCCATCGTAGCTACAATATTTCTATTATACACCTCCGCATCAGCACAGTTTTCACCCATTGTTTTTCCGTTTACAGTCAGGGCATCATTATGAATGATTCCACTCATTTCTTTGATAACCGCTGGCAGTCCACCAGAATAATACAAATCTTCCATAAAATGCTCGCCTGATGGTTGAAGGTTGGCTAACAAAGGAATATGTTGTGAGAATTTATCAAAATCTTCAATGTTTAAATCCACGCCAATTCTACCAGCAATTGCCAATAAGTGAATAACAAAATTGGTAGAACCTCCTATCGCAGCATTTACCATGATGGCATTCTCGAAAGCTTCACGTGTAAGGATTTTAGAAAGAGTAAGGTTTTCTTTCACCATTTCTACGATACGTCTTCCAGAAAATTGCGAAATCACTTTTCTACGAGCATCAGCTGCAGGAATAGAAGCATTGTTCGGAAGAGATAATCCTAAGGCTTCTACCATGGTAGCCATGGTAGAGGCTGTTCCCATTACGGCACAGTGACCTTGGGTACGAGCCATGCACGCTTCTGCTTCCACAAATTCTGACTGTGAAATTTGCCCTAATTTATACGCTTCGGCAAAACGCCAAACATCCGACGTACCAATATCTTTTCCTTTAAAATGTCCTTTGAGCATTGGCCCGCCTGAAATTACAAGCGTAGGGATGTCCACACTACAGGCACCCATTACTAATGATGGAGTAGTTTTATCACAACCGCACAACAAAACCACTCCATCAATCGGGTTGGCACGAATAGATTCTTCTACATCCATACTTGCCAAGTTTCTATACAACATGGCAGTTGGTTTGATGAGAGTTTCTCCTAATGACATCACTGGAAATTCAACAGGAAAACCACCAGCTTCGTAAACCCCAATTTTTACTGCTTCTGCCAAATCTCTAAAATGAGCATTGCAAGGGGTAAGCTCAGACCAAGTATTACAAATACCAATTACAGGACGACCGTCAAATTCGTCATGCGGAATACCTTGGTTTTTCATCCACGCTCGGTAAATGAATCCATCTTTTCCTGTTTTACCAAACCAATTTTGAGAGCGTAGTGCTTTATTGTCTTCCATATTGCCAAATAATCATAGTTTTATTTACAAAGCGGAAATTATCAAAATTTTACCGATTTTGTATCCTGATTTTTGAAAGGTATTTTACAAATATCCATAAAAAAACCTCCAAGGTATCTTAAAACTTGGAGGTACATCATTTCTTTTAAGCCAAACTCTTTTTAATTCTATCAACAGCTTCGATTAATAGTGCTTTTGGACAAGCAAAATTAAGTCTGAAAAACCCTTCGCCTTTGAATATTTTTCCATCCATAATCCTTACGCCACCTGCTAACAATTTTTCCTGAATATTGTCTATGCCTGTTTCTCGAGCATCAATCCACGCTAAATAAGTTGCTTCGAGCGGTAATAACTTTAATCCTTTGTATCCGTTCAGCGATTGGTATAAATAATCGTGATTGTCTTTGAGGTAGTCAATTAAAGCCAAACGCCAATCTTCACAGTCGCGATAAGCCACAATGGCGGCATCTTGTGAATAACGGGTTAGCGGAGGGAAAAAACCTTGTTTGGCCATCTCAAACTTCTTTCTTAACACAGGATTTGATATGACAGCTACTGAACAGCCCAAACCTGCAATATTAAAAGTTTTGGAAGGAGCCATTAACGTTACCGTTCTATTAGCAGCTTTTTCACTTAAACTGGCTAAGGGTCTATGTTTTTTGGAGGCATCCAAAATCAAATCTGCATGGATTTCATCCGAGCAAATGATAATGTCATGCTTTTCACAAATATCAACGAGTTGTTCTAATTCTTCTTTCGTGAAAACCGTTCCTCCTGGATTATGCGGGTTACATAGCATGAACAATTTGGTCTCCGCAGTAATATTCGCTTCTAACGCTTCAAAATCGAAAGTCCAGCGACCAGCAACTTCTATCATTGGAAATGTTTGAAGTTTTTTACCGACCACAGGAGGAGCTAGATGGAAAGGATGATATACTGGAATAGCGGTCATCACGGCATCATTTATCTCGCCATACGCTTTGCAACTAGCATAAATAGCAGGTACTAGCCCCGGAATCCATACTTGCCATTCTTTTTCTGTTTCCCAGTTATACAGGTTTTTTAGTCGTTCCTCTAGAATGTCTTTTAATCGCTCAGGAACAATGGCATAACCCAAAACGCCATGTTGTGTAATACTATTTAATACATCTAATATAGGTTCAGGACATCTGAAATCCATATCTGCCACGGGCATAGGAATTACGTTTTCAGGGTCGTTGAACATATCCCATTTCTGAGAGTCTGTATTTTTTCTATGGATAATTTCGTCGAAATTATATTTCATTATTCGATAATTGGTTTGCGTAATTTTAGCATAAATGCTTTAAATCTTAAAGAAAGCAATAAGACAATAAACATTAAGCCTGCGTTTATCATAAACGCTAATTGATAAGAATGGTTTAAATTAAAAACAAATCCCGTCATCACTGGTCCAAGTAATGCGCCTCCTCCTTCAAACATGTTAATCGTACCGTTGATTTTCCCAGCGGCTTTTAGCCCGAATGTTTTGATAGCAATAATGTTATATAGTGAATAAATACCGCCCCAACTCACTGCCATCAATGTGATAGAGGGCAATATTAAAGCCGTATCCATCATAGTAAGTCCGAAGAACCCCAGTATCATCATAATACAACAAATTGAAAAAACTAGGTAAGGATTAATATAATCTGAAAAGATAGAGACGAACAATTTAGCGAATAATGCTATAATAAAGTACAAACCTAAATAAAAACTTGTACGTTTTTCAGTAAAGCCTAAACCAACCAAATGTAGAAAAATATTGGCAATTGTTCCTACTAAACAGTAAAAAGTTAAAAATCCACACAGACAAATTAACCAAAACAAATGTGTTCTGGTGGCTTCTGGATAGGTCATTCCTTCTGTCAATAAATTATTAACAGTATTCAGATTTCCTAATGGTTTTATATCAACATCACTCGGCGAGTTTTCAACAAAAAAATAGATATAAATAAAAATTAAAACGGGAAAAATGGACAAAAAGGTAAAGCTTTGTCGCCAGCCATATTCGTGTAGTAGGTAGTGATTAAAAGGAGAAAATATGGCACTGCCCAAACTTGTACCACTCAGAACGATACCTAATGCTAATCCTTTTTTCTCTTGAAACCATGATGAAACCAATATGATACAAGACACCGACCCCGCCGTAATCATGGATACACCCAAAAGAAAATGAATAAAATAGGCTTGATATTTGTTAGTGACAAAGCTATATGAAAACAATGCAATGGCTAATATTAGGCTTCCGAAAAGCATCATTTTTTTTACACGAATTTTATCAATAATAATTCCAGAAACTAAAATAAAAAATAAGGTAACACTATTGGTGATGGATTCGCGAAGCTTTAATTCATCTCGTTTCCAATGGAATTCAGAGATAAAAGCATTATCAAAAACTGAGAGAGAAGTAGTAGTTAATCCATTGATGACAACGAGAATCAATAAACCAGAAAAACAAATAAGCCAAGGATAAAAATTTTTCTTTTCGTAAAGGATTTTGTTCATAATTTCTGAATTTATGGAGATACCCAAATTTAATGTATATACATCATATCATTAAACTATTCAGTTGCGTTACGGGTTCATTTTTCAGTATTAAATGAGGTAAATAAAAAATAAGCTTAAAAAATAAAAAAATATTCTTGGAATATCCATACAATAGTTGTAAATACTTGTGGTATTTTTACTCATTGTTTCATTATATTATACTAACCACTCCGGATTATATTGTAAATCAGCTGATTATACTTAGCTGAAGATTGAAATTATAGAAAAGCTATACCACATATAAAGGTGATTTTATGAATAAAAATGATAAAATATCAAAAAAATGATTAAATTTTGGCTCAAAAAGCAAAACATAGCCAATATTTAGTTTTTTCTTTTAAAACAGTCATTTTTGTCTGAATTTCCTTTTTCATAGCTTTACTATATAATTCACTCAACAAAATGTTATAATCCTTAATGTTTTTTTACCACTATGAATATTATATCAAAACTAAGTCTGATTTGGTTTATCTTTCTCTTCCATGTTGCTAATGCTCAATACCTTGAACCTTCATTAGAACATGCACCGTCAAATTGGTTCAATCTAGATTTCTTGGATGATAAAGTAAGAGGAATAAGTACCGAAAAAGCTTATAAAGATATACTAAGAACCAAAAAATCAAAACCTGTTATTGTTGCTATTATTGATTCTGGAGTAGATATTCTTCATGAAGATTTATGTAATAAAATCTGGGTTAATACTAAAGAGATACCTAACAATGGTATTGATGATGATAACAATGGGTATGTGGATGATATTCATGGATGGGATTTTTTAGGAAATAAAGCAGGTGAAGATATCGCTAAAGAGAGTCTGGAAATTACGCGTGAATTTGCTAGACTTCAAAAGAAGTATCAAGCTAAAGTTGATGTGGAAAAATTGTCAGCCAATGAAAAAGAAGAATATAATTTATACAAGAAATATAAACAGGCGTATGAAAGCAAAGTAAGTGAAGTAAAAGAGCAAGGTACTTTTGTGATTAATCTATACCACAAATTTATTGAAGCTAAGTTCTCATTGTGCAAGCATCTGGGTGTAAAGGATATTACGAAGGAAGAGTTAAGTAAAATAGGGAGTAAAGACACCGAGGAGTTAAAAAAAGCGAAAAGAGTATTTGAACTGATTTTGGATTTAGGACAGGATGAAGCCAAACTTCGAGAGGCTTTTGAATATTATGATACTCAACTAAATTATGGCATCAATTTAACGTATAATCCTAGAGATTTAATTGGTGATGACGTTAATAATATCCATGATAGAAATTATGGCAATAATGAAGTAAAAGGACCAGATGCACACCACGGAACGCACGTAGCAGGAATAGTGGCTGCTAATAGGAATAATGATTTAGGGATTGCAGGTGTAGCCGATAATGTTCAAATTATGGTAGTTAGGGCATTGCCAGATGGTGACGAGCGTGATAAGGATGTAGTGAATGCTATTTTATATGCGGTTGAAAATGGTGCAAAAGTGATTAATATGAGCTTCGGGAAAACAGTTTCTCCGCAAAAAAGTGCAGTTGATGAGGCCGTAAAATTTGCTCAGTCGAAAGGTGTTTTGTTAATTCATGCGGCAGGGAATGAAAATGAAGACATTGATACGAAAGAAAATTATCCAACAAAACGATTTTTGGATGGCAGTGAAGCTGATAACTGGATTGAAGTAGGAGCGACGTCTTGGATGCAATCTCCCAATACAGTGGCTGAGTTTTCAAACTATGGTCAGAAAACGGTTGATGTTTTTGCTCCTGGCGTAGATATTCAATCTACTGTAGTGGGTTCAAAATATGAAGATTTAAGTGGCACAAGTATGGCGGCACCCGTAGTAACTGGCTTAGCAGCATTATTGATTTCGTATTATCCTGAGCTTGATTATAAACAAATAAAGCAAATTATTCTGGAGTCGTCTATCAAACTAACGCAATTAAAAGTTGCTCGTCCGGGTTCGTCTGAATTAATAGAGTTTGGAAAGCTTTCTACCAGCGGAGGAATAGTGAATGCTTACGAAGCTGTAAAGATGGCTGAAAAAATAAAAGAAAATACGACTAAAAATTAGTGCTATTTCGTTGATTTTAATAAATGTCAATTAACATATTGAATTTATCAATTCATTCTGAAGCAATAATTAGTATTTTATTGAAATATTGGTTATTTTTCAAAAACTTTTGTCAGAAAAAAACAAGATGAGTTTTAATAAAATTAGCTTGCTTTATACGTGGCAATAGTAAAATATAATGACATTTTTCATCAATGAATAATTTTTCTTGTAAACGTTAATTAAGACAAGAGCTTCAGATTAACCTTCAAACCATGTCTATCGTTAGCAATAATATAAAGTATCTTCGTCGATTAAATGGACTTACTCAAGAACAATTCTCACGTAGAATTGGTATTAAGCGTTCTCTGCTTGGAGCTTACGAAGAGGCCAGAGCAAACCCAAATTTAGAAAACCTGAAAACCATCGCTCAGGTATTTGGCACATCGGTTGATTCGCTGATAAAGACTGATATTAGAAAAATCAGGGAGACACCGGGTATAAGTTTGGGACAAAGTACTACTGGAATCATGGAACAAGTAAAAGTACCAGTAAATGATACAGTGGGTACTTTTCAGAAAAAAGAAGTTGAAGCACAGCCTATTGCTAAAATTATTGATGAGTATTTTCAAGAAAAGGAAGAAGACAAGCAACCTATACGTACAGAGAAACAATTTGTACCTAATAGGGTAAATTATAATATTTCAGAAAAAACTTTCCAGTCATTTACTGATAATCAGTACACTAACAATAATAAACCGCTTAGCGAAAGTCCACAAAAGAGTTTTGAAATTAGGATTCCTTATGTAAAAAGAAGTCAGATTAAAGATTATTTAGCTAATTATACTAAATCGGAGTATATCAAGACATTAGCTACATTCTCCCTTCCATTTGTGAGCTCTGAAAAAAGCAGGGCTTTTGAAATGGGCAGTGATTTCCCTTTACAAAACTCAGTAGTAATTGGCAATGCCATCGAACACTGGACAAATATTCTGGATGGCAAATTTTATATTTTGATTACGCCACAACAAGGAATTATTTATCGAAGAGTTTATAATCAAATAAAAGTAAAAGGCACTTTGTTACTAAGCTCTGATGATTCCTCAATTCCAAGTTTTGAAATTTCATTGAAATCAATTGCTGAGATTTGGGAAGTATCTGCTTTTATCAGCAAAGAACTTCCAGAACCTAGAATCTCTTTAGAACGAGCAAAATCTTTGATTGAAGAATTAAGTTTAGAACTCAATCAATTGAAATAAAGAAAAATGCCTGCAAAATTAATTTTGCAGGCATTTTTCTTTATTGCTTTGGTCGAAATTCTTTCATAATCTCTTGATTACAAACAAGGTAAGGGCCTTCAAGTAAATCAATACAATAAGGAACGGCAGGAAAAACAGCATCCAAACATTGTCGAATAGCTTTAGGTTTTCCGGGTAAATTGATGATTAATGATTTTCCTCTAATCCCAGCCGTTTGGCGTGACAAAATGGCTGTGGGAACATATTTCAGACTTTCCATCCTCATTAACTCCCCAAACCCAGGCATCATTTTCTCACAAACAGCCTCGGTTGCTTCTGGGGTTACGTCTCTTTTACTTGGTCCAGTTCCTCCAGTTGTTACTATCAAGCAACAATTATGCGTGTCCGCCATTTCGATAAGCGTTTCAGAAATTAAAACCTGCTCATCTGGAATTACTTTGTAAACAGTTTCAAATGTGGAGACTAAATATTCTTTTAATGTTTCAACAACTGCTTTGCCCGGTATGTCCTCATAAATACCAGCACTTGCTCGGTCTGAAATATTAATTACCCCAATTTTAATAAGTTCTTGCATATATTTAAGCGATACTTGGTAAATGTTTTCTTTCAAATTTTTAAATATAACTTAAAATTCTTTGAGGACTAGTATTTGATGAGTTAATTTGTAAGATTCAGCGTTAGTGTTATGTCATTTAAACTTTACTCTTTATTCAAATGCTTTTATTCCAGTCTCAATTATCAAAAGGTACCGAAAACTTATTTTCTTTATTATTCCTTATTTTACTATTAGGGGCATTGTATATTGCCTTCAAGATTTTCAATAAGAATAGATAAAAGAATTATGGCTTTTTTATCCCATCCCAGCAAGTGAAAAATGCCATTTCGAGGTCTGATGAAGTCATTAAAAACTCCCCTGATAAACGAAGTTTAATCAAAGAACTTGCACTTCCAGTAACCATAGCAATGAGTATTTTAGGAGGGATGTCTCTAACCACTTGTGTGAAAACAGCTTTTCTTAAAAAATCATAAATTGGTTGTTCTAATCTAACAATATCCTCTTTTTGGAGCATACTAATGTACGGAGAATTCATAAATTGTTCTAAAAAATAGAACTCTTTAGGATTAGTATAATAGTAATTAATCATTTGCAGATAAAAACTACGGAAGCGATCTTTGAAAGGTTTTGAAGGGTCATCATTTTTAAATATATTCTGAATAGATTTTTCACGTTTATAGACATAGAGTGCGCAAATGAGTTCGTCTTTACTTTTGAAATAATGATAAATTGTTCCTGCAGCTACATTTGCTTTTTTGGCTACTTCAGACATGGGTGAACTATGGAATCCATGTTTTGATATTAATTCGAGGGTTGCTTGAAAAATGGCTTCTTTTTTGTCGAAATCTTTAACAGTATTCATAAAATAGTGGAAGGAAGGTAAAATGGTTTTAGACTCAGTGTGTAAGTGATTAATTGAAATTAGGCTTTAAATATAGATTAAAAATTAGGAATAATTAAGTATTTATATGAATTTCTTAATGATGAATCTATCCTGATTAATTATTTTAGTGTTATCTATATTTTTTTATTTTAATCTATGTGATTAACCTTTTAAAAATATTTAAAAACTAATCAAAAAATGTATATTTGAAAAATGCACTTAACTTTAAGTGATTGCATTAAATTTAAGCCTTTAATTAAATGAAAGTAAGAAATCCAAGAACTGGTTTATATGATTATGAAATATCTCAACTCTCTTTTGAAACACTCAAAATAAAAGCTGATACAATGCGTCATGCCCAAAAAAGCTGGCAGGCTATCGGTATTGAGCAACGAATAAAAACCATACAACGTTGGAAAAAAGTCTTAGAACGACATCTTGAAGAACTTACAGAAGTATTGATAGTAGATACTGGAAGAAAAATAGAAACTGTTTATGAAATTAATCTAGTATTGACTGCTATCGACCAGTTTTGCGATTTAGCACAGGATTATTTTAAAGTAGAAGTCCAAACTATCCTTCATAATAATACTTATCATATCGAAGAATATTCCGACCCCTTCGAGCTAGTCGGCATTATCAGTACTTGGCAATTTCCTTTTCAGAGTGCAATGATGCAGGCTATCCCAGCACTTTTAGCTGGCAATAGTGTATTGGTGAAGCCTTCTGAAAAAACGCCAAGGTTTGTTAGAGTGCTTGAAAAAACGATTAGCCAAATACCGCATTTTAATAATTTATTGCATTTTATTGAAGGTGAAAAAGAAGTAGGAGAAATGCTTTGTAGCATTACCGATTTAATTTGCTTTACGGGGTCAGAAGAGAAAGCTAGAAAAGTATTTGAAACAAGTGCGAAACATTTTGTGCCTGCACAGTTAGCATTTGGAGGAAAAGGAGCTGCTATCGTTACAGAAACCGCAGATATTGAGAGTGCCTCATCTGCTATTTTATGGGGCGGAACTTTTAATGCAGGTCAATCACTAGAGTCTATCGAAAGAGTTTACGTTCATCGCAATATCCATTCACAGTTTTTATCAAGATTAGTTGGTAAAAGCAATTTGTTGACGCTGAACTATCCCAACATTGAGTATGGACAAATAGGTCCTATCATTACAGAAAAACAAGCTACGAATATCAATGAGCAATTAGCTGATGCTGTCAAGAAAGGAGCGGTCATCGTGGCGGGTGCTGAAAAATGTATTGTTCAAAAAGGAAGTATTTATTGTCGTCCTACTATTCTGACGAATGTGAGTCACCACATGAGAATCATGAGAGAAATGACATTTGGTCCCATTTTGCCTGTAAAATCATTCTTGAATGAAACTCAAGCCCTTGATTTCGCCAATGATTCAAACAGTACTTTTAACTGTTCCGTTTTTGCTGGGAAAGACAGTGAGGCTATGAAAATAGCGCGTAGAATAAAAAGTAAATCTATTACCATTAACGACGTTTATATGGGTAATAGATTCTATAGAAATGAAAAAAGCTCCACAAACGCTGCCGAAACTAAGGCAGAGAATATTGGAACTTTTTCGTTTAAGAAATTCTTGAACCATAAAAATTTAATGTTCAAGAAATAACATTGAAAGCTGGCATTATCGTGAGACTATTATTCTAATTTGAATCTAGCCACCATGATGCCAGTCTGATTTTTTTTAGGAGCCATATATTCTGCCAATGGCCTGTCGCTCACCATTACTCTTTTGAACTCCGAAGAAGCATGAAGTAAATACACCCGTTTATCTTGCAATCTGATAGCAAAACCTTCATGGGTAATATCTAATCCATCAATATTGGTAGTAATCCCGATAATATCACCATTCATGATTTTATCTTCGATACTTCTGATTTTAGCTTTGGGGATATAATAGAAATCTTGATTACTGATTTTATTCTCTACCTTCTTTATTTTTTCTTGTAGTGCTACATTGGCTGCGTTAGGATTTTTATCCCAGTGCGAGCTCATGAAATTTATTTCCTTTTTTATGGGCACACCCCCTAACGAACTAGTGATGTCATCTAAAAGCCCGTCTTTGTTGTGGGTATAAATCCAATCAGAAAAATAATGGATTCTTGATTCATATCCCTTTATTTGCCCTTTGTTATAATATCTGAGGCGTTTTAAATAATATTGGAATTTATCAAAGGAAATATCATTTTTACGATACGTCAAACCCATGGCCACACAGCTTTCGACAAAAGTCGAGCAATCAAATTCACGGAGGTCTACTACTAATTTCTCCTCATTAGGATTTTCAAGCGTAGCAGCTTTGTAAGGTCTGTTTAGAAAACTTTTAGCAATGTTTAGCGTATAATCGTGCATATTACTGCCCTGTGCCATTTGGATTTTCCTTTGATAAATTTCTTCATCAGATAGTGGCTGTTGAAAGCTAGCGGCTGTCAATAACAGCGACGAAAATATAAAAACCTTGCAAGGTTTTATCAAGCTTGCAAGGTTTCTGTTAAGCGTACTTAAATTACTTTTTCTCATGTATTATTTAATCGTTATCTTCTACACGTAGTGTGAGTAATCCTCCCAAAATCATGAATACTCCCCCCAAAGTAACGATATGTATTGGTTCTAATTGCATAAAATTCATGAATTTTTGTAAACCCAAGCTGGCAATTACCTGTGGAATCACGATAAAAAAATTGAAAACGCCCATATAATAGCCCATTTTGTTGGCAGGTAAGCTCCCTGATAACATGGCATATGGCATTGCTAAAATACTTGACCATGCTAAACCAATACCAATAAATGAAGGCAATAGTGCCTCTTTTGAAGTGATAAATATAATTGAGATTAATCCTAAGCCTCCTGCTGTCAGACAAAGTAGGTGCGTTAACTTTCTGCCAAATTTCTTCGCCAAAGTTGGTAAAAATAAAGCAAAGACCATTGAAACTCCATTATACACCAAGAAGCAAATACCTACAAAATTTGCCCCATCATTATAAATTTCAGACTTTGTATCTGTTGTGCCAAAAATGTTAGCTGTAACAGCATTCGTCATAAAAATCCACATACAGAATAAGGCAAACCAAGAGAAAAATTGAACGACTGCCAACTGCTTCATTACTTTTGGCATATTGAATAATCCATTGATTGTTTCTTTCATGCCATGCATAAAATTCATTTCGTCTTTTTCTCTTTGAAAAAGCTCCATGTCTTCAGGTGGATATTCTTCCGTCTTTAAGATTGTCCAAAGAATACAAATAAAATAAGCAAACGCACCGATGTAAAATGACCATCTAACAGTATCTGGCACAATTCCTTCTGGAGCAGTATTTTGAACACCAAAATAATCTAAAATAGATGGAAGACCAGAGGCAATCATTGCCCCGACACCGATAAAAAAAGTTTGTACCGAAAAGCCCGTTGTCCTTTGCTCTTTTGGAAGCATATCACCTACAAACGCTCTAAATGGTTCCATTGAAACGTTAATAGAAGCATCCATTATCCAGAGGATAGCGCCAGCCATCCAAAGTACTGATGATTGTGGCATGGCAATCAATGCAATAGTGGCTAAAATAGCTCCTGCAAAAAAGAATGGACGGCGACGCCCCCATTTTGCATGCCAAGTACGGTCACTCATATATCCAATAATAGGCTGAACTAATAAACCAGTAAGCGGAGCTGCTACCCAAAGAATAGGAATCTCGTCAGGATTGGCACCTAACGTTGAAAAAATACGGCTTGTATTTGCATTCTGTAGTGCAAAACCAAATTGAATACCCATAAAGCCTATGCTCATGTTGATTATTTGAGCTAGGCTAAGGCGGGGTTTTTTATCGTTTGTCATAAAATGGTTAATGATGTAATTTAAATACTCAAATTAATAAAATATTTAAGATATATTCTATTTTTTCTGAGAAATTTCATAAATAAGTACTGAATTTGGATTGATTTGAACTGGAATAGATTGACTAGCATTTTGTGTAAATTGTTCTTTTTGATTAAACTTACCTTTGAAAGTAGCGTCTTTGCTCGGCTTTAATCCCATCGCTGTCCAAGCGCCTTCTGGAACTACTAAATCGAACTTCTTTGTTTGAAAATGGTCAAAATTACAAACAATTAAAAGCTTTTGTTTACCAGAATAACGGAGGTAACTATACACTTTTCTACGGTCGTAATTACCATTTTGAATGTATTGTAAATCAAAGAAACTTCCAGTTTGTACAGCATCAGAAGTATTGACAAATTTAATTAAATCGCCATAGAATTTTCTGATATTCTTTTGTTCTTCTGTCAATAGCTTACCATCAAATTTACCATTATTCATCCACGCTTGATGTGATTTTACACCCCAGAAATCAAACATGGTCGTACGGTCTTCGGCCCTATTAAAACCCTCAGGCTCAGAAGCCGATTCTCCTAATTCCTGACCAAAGTAAATCATCACTGGCCCTGTATGCAAAGTAGCAGTGACTACCATCGCAGGAACTGCAGCCATAGGATACCCTTTAGAAAAAGCAGCCGTATTAATTCTCACTTCATCGTGATTTTCTAAAAACCTTAGCATGTGCTCTGAAATGTCGCCAGACTCATGCTGCCAAACATTCGTAATGCTTTCTACACTGGCATCATCTCTGTTTTCTACTAAATGACGAAGGCCATCATACAAACCTACTTTATCGTATAAGTAATCAAAACCTCCTATTTTAATATAATTATGATATTCCTTTGGATTATATATTTCAGCAATGAAAATAATAGCGGGATAACTCTTCTTTACTTCTTTAATGGCATATTTCCAAAACTCATAAGGAACCATCTCTGCCATGTCGCAACGAAAACCATCAGCACCTTTAGAAGCCCAATATTTTAGAATATCCACCATTTTTCGCCAAGTACTCGGAATATCGTCAAAATGAGTTTGTCTGCCATTTTGGATGTCAACACCGTAATTAAGTTTTACCGTCTCGAACCAATCGTCTATACTAGGATGTGGAGAGAAAACATCATTACCCGATACTTTCGCTGGTGTTTCAACATAAGCCCCCTCTACTTCTACAGGAGGATTTACGCCATCAGGAATCTGAAATTGGGTATCGGGTAAATAATAGAAATTATTATGTGGGTCGAATAATTTCGTAGTATCATCTTTTTCACCGAAATCTTCAACGCCTTTTGGTTTCATATCAGAATGATATACCCTTGCTACGTGGTTAGGCACAAAATCCATAATGAGTTTTAAATCATTTTGATGAATCCTATCAACCATACTAGCAAATTCTTCCATTCTTTTTTTAGGCTTATCGGCAAAAAAAGGATTGACATCATAATAATCTTTGATAGCAAAGGGCGAACCAGACCTCCCCTTTACTACATCTGGATGATCTTTAGGAATACCATAAGCTGTCAAATCTTCCATAGTGGCATGCTCGATTAAGCCTGTCATATAAAGATGCGAATAACCATAATCTTTGAGCTTTTTTAGGGCTAAATCATTAATATCAGAAAATTTAGTAACACCATTTTCAGCTGCAGAGCCATTAAATTTATTCGTAGTATTCTTGTTTCCCCAAAGGTGAAACATCATTTGTAAAATTACTAATTTGTCGTTTTTGATCTTTGTCATATTTTTTTGGACTATGATTTTACTTTTTTTAGGGTCTCTATCTTTGAATTTACTATAATTCTTGGTTTTGGCAATAGCATTTTGCTCAGTGGCTGGGAGTGCTTTGATGGTTTGTTGAGCATTTGCCCAAAAAACGACAAAAACTAAGCCTAATAATGTTGTGACTTTGATTGAATTTTGAGACATTTTTAGAATAAAATTTGGGTATTAGGACAGATTAGCACAGATTCGTTTCTTTTAGCTTTCTTTTATCTTTGCATTAAATTGCTCACAATTTAAGATTTTATTATTAGGAAATTCTTGAAATTATTTGAAAAATTGCAGGAATGATACTGAAAAAAGTAGAATCCAACGTTTATAAAATCCTTTTTTACCCGAGTTTGCGCTATTTTACTGTATTTCCATTAACCATCTTAAACAAATGAAAAAAACAATTTTATCTATTCTTTTATGCTTCTTGATGAATGCTTTGCTGGCTCAAACCACAAGTGTTCAACGTATTAACCCGACTAACTGGTGGGTTGGTATGAAAAACCCCAAACTACAACTCTTAGTTTATGGCAAAAACATTGGCGATTGCGATGTGAAAATCAATTATCCGGGAGTTGCTTTGGAAAAAGTAAACAAAGTGGAGAACCCTAATTACCTATTTCTTGATTTAACAATTGCACCAGCCACCCAAGCGGGGCAAATGATGATTGAGCTTTCAAAAAAGGTGAAAGTGCAAAAGGGGAAAAAGCAAGTAGTAGACCAAATCGTAAAAATAACGCAACCTTTTCAGTTAAAAGTACGTGACCAAAAGCCACAGGAAATCAATTCAAAAGATTTTATTTATTTAATCCTTCCTGATCGTTTTTCAAATGGTGACCCGTCTAACGATAAATTTGCCGACATGGCCGACCCAGTTTCCGACCGTACAAATCCATTTTTACGTCATGGAGGAGATTTGCTAGGGGTACAAAATCATTTAGATTATGTAAAAGAATTAGGCGCTACTACTATCTGGCTGAATCCAGTTGTTGAAAACAATCAACCCCAAACCAACGAAGGTGGTGCCATGCGTTCGGCCTATCATGGTTATGGCTTTACAGACCATTATAATGTAGATAAACGCCTTGGCGGTAATGAAGCATATAAAAAATTAATAGAAGCATCACATGCCAAAGGATTAAAAATTATTCAAGATGCTGTGTATAATCACGTAGGAATCAACCACTGGATTTTGAAAGATTTACCGATGAAAAATTGGTTGAATCAATGGGATACTTATACTAATACTTCGTACCGTGATGAACCTGTGGTTGATATTTTGCATGGTTCGGCTGCTGATTTTAAAGTACAACAAAATGGTTGGTTTGTTCCTTTCTTGCCAGACTTAAACCATAAAAATGAATTTGTCGCTAACTTTTTGATTCAACATGCCCTTTGGACGGTTGAAAACTTTGGGATTGATGGCTGGAGAATCGATACCTATCAATATAATGATTTGAATTTTATGAATCGTTGTAATGCTGCCTTGGCAGAAGAATATCCTAAAATGTTTATCACGGGTGAAAACTCTGTACAAAGTGCTTATTCTCAAGCCTATTTTGCGAAAAATAACCTGAATGTACCTTTCAAAAGCTCATTGCCATCTGCTAACGACTTTGTGCTTTTTAATGCCATCAACGATGCATTAAACCAAGGATTCGATTGGGGAAAAGGCTTTAATCGGTTGTATGCTACTTTGGCAATGGATGCCCTCTATGAAGACGCCAACTTGAACATGACTTTCTTGGATAACCATGACATGGATAGATTTTATTCTGTCATTGGCGAAGATTTTAATAAATATAAACTTGGCGTAGGCTTTTTATTAACTACTCGTGGAGTACCACATTTGTATTATGGTACAGAAAACCTGACAAAAAACTTTAAAAATCCATCGGATGCAGAAGTACGCAAGGATTTTGAAGGTGGTTGGGCTGATGATAAAGTAAATAAATTTTTGGCTTCAGGTAGAACAGAGAAAGAGAACGAAGCTTTTGATTTTGTAAAAAAATTGGCCAACTATCGTAAAAATAGCAATGCTATTACTACAGGGAAATTAACACAATTTTTACCACAGGACGGAATTTATGTGTGCTTTAGATATACCGAAAATGAAAGTGTTATGGTAATCATGAGCCAAAATAAAGAAGATAAAAATCTGGATACTCAAAGATTTTCAGAAAGAATGTCGGGGTTCAGTACTGCCAAAAATATTATGACAGATGCATTGGTGGAAGATTTAAAAACGCTAAAAATCCCAGCAATGTCAATCACGATTCTTGAATTAAAAAAATAAACACATAAGTATTGAGTGAGTTAGTGAATTGTGATTGAGTGAATATTTTTTAAATCACTCAATCACCACTCACTCAATCACTAACTAAAAATCACATGACAAAGATTAAAGCTTGCCTATTCGATTTAGATGGCGTAATTGTTGATACAGCAGTATATCATTTTCAAGCTTGGAGACGCCTTGCGAACGAATTAGGCTTTGATTTTACTGAACATCAGAACGAACAATTAAAAGGTATTTCGCGCATGGAATCATTGGAATTGATTCTTAAATGGGGAAATGTTACTTTAACGGAAGCAGAGAAATTAGCATGGGCAACTCGTAAAAATGACTGGTACCTAGATTTAGTAAAACTAATGACCCCCAAGGAAGTACTCCCAGGTGTTGAAAAGTTTCTTACTGACCTTCGTGAAGCGGGTATTAAAATTGCTTTGGGTTCGGCTAGTAAAAATTCTAAATTGATTTTAGAAAGAATCAATATGTTAGATTATTTTGATGCCATTATTGATGGCAATAACATCACGAAAGGCAAGCCAGACCCTCAAGTATTTTTGATGGGAGCGGAGGCAACAGGTTCATTGCCAAGCGAATGCGTAGTATTTGAAGATGCAGTAGCAGGAATACAAGCAGCTAAAGCAGGAGGTATGAAAGCAATCGGAGTAGGTGCTGCTGATATTTTAACAGAAGCAGATTTTGTGATTGCTGGCTTTGAGGAAATGACTTTGGATAAATTGAACTTTTAATATTTATCCAAAATACAGTTTAGCACAGCAAATTGAGTGTTAAAATTCTAGTATAAATTCGCACAGAAATTAAGACTTTTACGGTGTAATGGTATTATTCTGATGTTTTTTCTAAATAATAATGCTGTTTTTATGTAAAAGTCGAGAATTGTTATTTAATTTACTATTAACCATTTTTATAAATACATGATTAAGCTATTGATAATCAGTTGATTTGATTAGTTTTTCGTGGAGAGAAAGATTTTGTCTTTTTCTTAATAAACAAACTAACCGAGTATAACCATATATGAAAGACTATCTTAAACACGATGAATGGTGTATCATCGAAGAGGGATTTAATCGTGAATTCAACGAAATTACGGAATCTGTTTGCTCTTTAGGCAATGGCCGAATGGGACAAAGAGGAAATTTTGAAGAAACCTTCACTGGAAAAACACTCCAAGGAAATTATGTAGCTGGTGTATATTACCCCGACAAAACACGTGTAGGTTGGTGGAAAAACGGCTACCCTGAATATTTCGCAAAGGTGTTGAATGCTGCCAACTGGATTGGGATTAAAGTTGAAATAGAAGATGAAATTCTTGATTTACATACTGCGGAAGTAAATGATTTTAGGCGTGTGTTGAACATGAAAGAAGGTTATTTACAACGTTCTTTTGTGGCTACTTTACCATCGGGCAGACAGGTGAAAGTTAATGCCACACGCTTTAATTCTATTGTTGATGACGAATCAGGTGCAATTTCTTACGCAATTACGCCCCTTAATTTTGACGGAAAGCTTGTACTGACTCCTTTTATAGATGGTGATATTAAAAATAAAGATGCCAACTATGATGAAAAATTCTGGGACGAAGTACATAAAGAAACAGCCTTTGCTGAAGGATATATAGAGATGGTTACTAAGAAAACAGGTTTTCATGTAGTAACTGGTCAGAAATTCCAAATTTTTCAAGAAGGCAAAGCAATTGATTTTAAAAGCTTCCCTCAAAAAGCAGAAAAATATGTAGCCAGTCAAGTTACATTGAACATAAAAGCCAATGAAGAAACTGTTTTAGTAAAATATGCTTGTAACCTTTCTTCTGAAAACCATAAGATAGAAGATTTACTCCCTAAAGCCAAAGCTTATTTAGCCAACATTGAAGCCAAAGGCTTTGATAAAATGCTAGTAGAACAAGCTGAAAAGTGGGCATCAAAATGGGAAACGAATGATATTGTAATTGAAGGTGACGTTGCTGCTCAGCAAGGTATCCGTTTCAATATTTTCCAGATGAACCAAACTTATACGGGCGAAGATGCTCGTTTAAATATTGGACCAAAAGGTTTTACTGGCGAAAAATATGGTGGCTCAACGTATTGGGATACCGAAGCTTATTGTATTCCTTTTTACTTAGCAACTGCCGACCAACAGGTAGCTCGTAACTTATTGGTTTACCGTTGGAAACAGTTAGGTAAAGCCATTGAGAATGCACAGAAACTGGGTTTTAAAGATGGTGCAGCACTGTATCCGATGGTTACGATGAATGGCGAAGAATGCCATAACGAATGGGAAATAACCTTTGAAGAAATTCACCGTAATGGAGCCATTGCTTATGCCATTTATGACTATGTAAACTATACAGGCGACGAAGCTTATCTAGCTGAATATGGTTTTGAAGTCTTACTAGGAATCGCTCGTTTCTGGGCACAACGTGTAAACTGGTCGGAAGCGAAAAAGCAATATGTAATGCTAGGAGTGACGGGACCAAACGAATACGAAAACAACGTAAATAATAACTGGTATACAAGTTATTTCGCTGTTTGGTGTATGAAGTATTTGATGGAGGTCGCTGACAAAATCAAAGCATCAAATCCTGACCGTTATAATGAGCTAGCTAGTTTGACAAACCTTGATGAAACCATTGAGTTTGAAAAATTCAAGAGTATTACTAGTAATATGTACTTAGGCGAAGATAAAGCGTTAGGCATTTTCTTACAACAAGATGGTTTCTTGGATAAAGAATTAATAAAAGTAACAAATCTTCCCGCTCATGACAGACCAATTAATCAAAAATGGTCTTGGGATAGAATATTACGTTCTTGTTTTATCAAACAAGCCGACGTGTTGCAAGGAATATATTTCTTTGAAGATGACTTTGATGCCGAAACAATCAAGCGTAATTATGACTTCTATGAACCAATGACAGTTCATGAGTCATCATTAAGTCCATGTGTGCATTCGATTATTGCAGCTAAGTTAGGAGATAAGGCTCGTTCTTATGAATTCTATCAACGTTCGGCACGTCTGGATTTAGATGATTATAATAATGATACCGAAGACGGTTGCCATATTACTTCGATGGCAGGTACTTGGATGTCAATCGTAAAAGGATTTGGTGGTATGCGTGTTCGCAATGGTCAGGTATATTTAGCACCATTCGTACCAGAAAACTGGAATTCATTCTCGTTTAAAATTCGTTTCAGAGGCAATTTGTTGAATATCAAAACTTATGCTCATGAAGTATTGATTGAAAATTTGGCAGGAGATGATATTACTATTTTTGTTTATAATGAAGCTGTAGTTTTAAAAGCAAATTCGACAGTTAATATTGAACAGAAAAATGTAGAAGCCGTAGCTTAGTCTACTGATATTGTTTTAACAAAAGCCCCTTGAAGGATTTTCTTTTGAGGGGCTTTGTTCGTTTATTGTCTTTCAATAAAAAGTAATAAATGCTTAGAAATTTTTAAGTGTAAAAACATTAACTTGGCACCAACATATAAACAGCAATAAAATGGAAAGCTTAACGGTAAATACCTTTGTCAAAGACATCAATAAATCGATTGAATTTTATAAACAAATTGGTTTTGAAACTATCATGACTGTTCCTGAAGAAGGAGATTTCGTTTGGGTGATGCTCTCAAATGGAGGGGTAACGATAATGTTGCAGACGATGGATAGTTTAGGCGAAGAATTGCCTGATATTGATAGAAACAGATTAGGGGGGAGCTTACTATTTTATATCAAGCTAAAGCAAATCAGGGATTTTTTTGAAAGTATTAAAGACAAAGTAGAAGTAGTAAAAGGGCTAGAAAAGACTTTTTATGGCGCGACAGAATTCACAATTAAAGATATTGATGGGTATTACCTGACTTTTGCGGAGGATGAAGCGTAAACAATAACATATATCACTAAAGTTTGTCTGGAAATATCATTGCTTAAATTTTCATATTTCCCCAACTTTCCTAAAAAATTGAAGGATTTGAACCAGTTAGAAGAAAATTTGATAGCGTATTGAATAAGAATCTGTTATGATTTTGTATGTTTGTTAATACAGAATCCTTCATCATTCAATACTATATCAATATGAGAAAAATTATTTTACTGTTTTTCCTTCCTTTTTCAATTCTTGCACAAAAATTTTCAACTACTGAAATTAGTCGCTTTGAGGCACAGTCGAAGCGAGTAAGTATTATTCGTGACAATTGGGGTATTCCTCATATTTATGGCAAATCGGATGCTGATGCCGTTTTTGGCTTACTTTATGCCCAATGTGAAGATGATTTCAAGCGGGTAGAGATGAATTATATTGAAAAGCTTGGAAGAATTGCAGAACTAAAAGGAGAATCAGAACTCTATAACGATTTACAAATTCGCTTGCTGATTGATACTACCGAAGCCAAAGCAGATTATCAAAAGGCTGCACCTTGGTTGAAGAAATTGTTGAATGCTTATGCCGATGGTATCAACTTTTATTTATACAGACATCCAGCAGTGAAACCTGCTATGTTGACACGCTTTAAACCGTGGTATGCCTTGTTATGGACAGATGGAAGTATTGGCGCAATCAGTACAGCCGATTTAAGCATAGCTGATTTAAAGAACTTTTACTCAGGTAGTTTAGTATCTGCAGTAGCTGTTCCTAAAAATCCTGAGCAACAAACAGGTTCAAATGGGTTTGCATTTTCTCCTAAGATTACGCAATCAGGCAAAGCTATTTTATACATTAATCCACACGTTACTTTTTACTTCCGACCAGAAGTACAAGTGGTTAGTGAAGAAGGACTGAATGCTTATGGAGCCGTTACTTGGGGGCAAATGTTTGTTTATCAGGGATTTAATCAATACTGCGGTTGGATGCACACCTCTAGTAACGTAGATGTTGCCGATATGTATGCGGAAAAGATTAGCAAAAAAGGCGACAAGTATTTTTATGAATATGAAGGCGCTTTGAAGCCTGTAACAGAAAAGAAAATTACGATTAGTTACCTCGCTGACAATGTATTAAAACAGAAAACCTTTAATACATATTTTACACATCACGGACCAATTATGGGTAAAAGAGATGATAAATGGGTGAGCCTAAAATCTTATAACCGTTCTATTGTCAGCATGATTCAGAGTTGGAAAAGAACCAAAGCCAAAGGTTTTGAAGAGTATAAGCAAGTGATGGCTTTAAAGGCAAATACGTCCAACAATACTGTTTTTGCTGATTATAAAGGTAATATCGCTTATTGGCATGGCAACTATATTCCTAAAAGAGATAACCAGTACAATTGGGCTAAACCTGTAGATGGTTCAATAGCAGCTACAGAATGGAAAGGCTTGCATGAGGTAGATGAAACCGTCCATTTGTATAATCCTGTCAACGGGTGGTTGCAAAATTGTAATTCAACACCCTTTTCAGTGGCAGGGGCTAATAGTCCTAAACGAGAAGATTATTCATCCTACATGGCTCCTGACGGTGAAAACTTTAGAGGAGTAAATGCAGTAAGGGTATTAGACCGTGAGAAAAAATATACTATAGACAAAGTAATAGCCGCAGGTTATGATACTTATTTGTCGGCTTTTGAAATATTGATTCCAGCTTTGGTGAAAACATTTGAACGTGACGTAAAGCAAAACGATTCGCTCTATACGCAACTAAAAGCACCGATTGAAGTCTTGAAAGCATGGGATTATCATTCATCAGAAAATTCTGTGGCTACTACTTTAGCAGTAGAATGGGCACAGAAACTGAGTCCAGTGATTCAAAGATTATACATAGACCAAGGCGAAACGGATCAGGTAGAGAATACTAAAAGATTTGCTGCCAATGCTGATATAGCAAAGTTTATGCCTCCGTTGGTGACTGTAATTAACGATTTGAATAAAAAATTTGGTACTTGGCAAATACCTTGGGGCGAACTAAATCGTTTTCAAAGATTGACTGGTGATTTACAAACAAAATATAATGATAATGAGCCAAGTGTACCTGTAGGTTTTGCTTCAGCATTGTGGGGGTCATTGCCATCTTATAATAGTAGGTATTACCAAGGAACCAATAAAAGATATGGCGTGGGGGGTAATAGTTTTATTTGTGCAGTAGAATTTGGTGAAAAAATAAAGGCTAAATCTTTGTTAGCAGGTGGCGAAAGTGGCGATCCAACCTCAAAACATTTTAAAGACCAGTTATTAATGTACACAAAGGGACAGTTTAAGGATGTCTATTTTTATAAGAGTGATGTGATAAAAAATGCAGAAAAGACGTATCATCCAGGCGAATAAGCGTAAATATTGTTAAACAAATTGATAAAACGTTAGGTTAGCAGTATATTTGAAAGATTTTTTCAAATAAGATTCAAACAGTAATTTCAATAACGAATTAAATTAAAATTAAATGGCGTATCAACAAGATTTTACTCATGTGACAGGTTCTGAACCACACCGTTTGCGTACAAGGCAGATTTTGAAGGCTCACCCCGAGGTCAAGAAGTTAATCACTAAAAATCCAATGACAATGGTATGGATTTTGGCTTGCGTGTCAATTCAAATCCTGATGACTTATTTGGTAAAAGACCAAGCGTGGTATATTATTTTAGCGGCTGCTTGGTGCATTGGTGCTTTCCCATCACATACATTATTTATTTGTATCCATGAGGCTTCGCACAACCTTGTTTTCAAAAAACCATCGTGGAATGTTTATGCTGGTATCATTGCTAATTTTCCATCATTAGTACCTACAGCCATTTCATTTAAAAACTATCACTTAAAGCACCACGCTTTTCAAGGAGTACACGAATTAGATGCTGACTTACCAGATAAATGGGAGGCTAAAATGATTAATAATTACTTCTTAGGTAAAACAATATGGTTGTTATTATTCCCAATTTTTCAAGTAATTCGTACACTACGTTGTTTGGAATTAGCCGTAATAGACCGTTGGGTATTGATGAATATTTTCGCTCAAATTGCCTTTGATGTTGTCATTTGGTATTTCTGGGGATGGTCAGCGTTAGGATATATGGGCGCAAGTTTTATGTTCTCGGTAGGTTTACATCCACTGGGTGCAAGATGGATTCAAGAACATTATCTTGTGTTGGATAAAGACCAAGAAACATATAGCTATTATGGTGGGTTGAATTTAATCAACATGAATGTGGGCTACCACAACGAACACCACGATATGCCATCAGTACCTTGGAATAATTTACCAAAATTGAAAGCAACTGCTCCTGAGTTTTATGATGATTTGAAGTACCATACTTCATTTGTGAAATTATTTTTCACCTTTTTATTTAGTCAAGAAGTAGGCTTATATTCAAGAATTGTAAGAAAAGAAAGAGGTCGTGTAGGGTTGGATGATACTTCAATTCCAGATATTCAAATGGCTGAACAAAAATTGTAGTAGTCATCTGCAATTTTTTAATAAGAATTTTCGTTCTAAATAGCTCCATTTTTGGAGCTATTTTTATTTTTAAGAAATTAGTTTTATCCTAAACTGCTTATTTGTTTTTTTAAGAATAATGTACGAAGTTTGTTAAACAGAAACCCTTTGCTAACTATAATATTGAATGTTTTGAGTGTCCTCAATACATTTTTCGCTGTTCCCCATCACGCAAACATTGTTTTGAAATTTAGTAAAAAAAGCAAATGGCAAAGAAAAATAAATTAAGAATCATCAACTACGTCAAGGATGGAGTGGTACTGAGAAGTGAAGTTGCGCCCAAACCTCCAAAAAGAATTACAGCGAAATGGACCCAAGAGGAAATTGATTTCCTCAAAGAAAATTTTCAGAATTTGACATCCAGAGAAATTTCTGATCAACTTGGAAGAAGTTGGGAATCTGTAAGAGGGCAACTTAAAAGATTTAAACTCACAGTAGGAGAAGAGCTTAGGAAAGTACGCCAAGCAAGTAGAAAAGGTGTTCCTTCAGGCAGAGAAGGCGTTACCAAATGGACTGACGAAGCCATTAATTATTTAAAGGAACATCATTACAGTAAACCTCTACCCGAGATTTGTGAACATCTCGGTTTAAGATATGGCGTTGTGTATAAAAAAATGCGCGCGCTTGGTCTGAATGTAAACCCTGAAATAGCTTTAAAGGTAAGGAAAGAGGGTATTGGTCGTATTAATGCCGAAAAGAAAGCTTATTTTGCTTCTGATGATTTCCTTGAGAAACAACGAAATAAGCAATTAAAGAAACGTACGAATTCTATTAAGCAACGTTTAATCAATAGGGAACTGTCGGAAATCCAGAAAATTCAGAATGAGATAAAATCAGCGATGAAAAAGATAGAGAAGAACGATGCTCTTATCAATAAACTTGTCACTGAAAAACAAAATTTAAGAGCAGATGTCAAACGCTCTGAACTTCGTATAAAAGCCATCACAGATAAATTGAATTCTTCGGTTCAGCATTCTGAAATAAGTAATTAAAATACAGGGAAATCAGTGCAGTAAAAAAGGCGTTTTTCATTAACTTTATCACGAACAAAGAATATAAACTCAAAAATGAAAAAACAATTTTTCTCTATTGGCATAATACCTCTACTGGCTGGCTTATTAATATCTGTTGATGCTTCCTGCAATCTAAATCATGCAAATGATAACCCTATTTTAAAAAAATCAGTAGAAGCTGGTACTGAGGGGTTAAAGATTGAAACTTTTGTTACAGGCTTGAATGTGCCTTGGGGAATGGCTTTTTTACCTAACGGTGATATGTTGGTTACTGAAAGGTCTGGGCAACTAAGATTGATTCATGATGGAAAATTAGTAGAAGAGCCTATCAAAGGACTCCCTGCGATTGTTTCTAAAGGACAAGGTGGGCTTCTTGATATAAAATTGCATCCTAATTATGCCAAAAATGGCTGGATTTATTTTAGCTATTCATCGCCATTAGCAGATGGAGAGACTGGAAAAGGTTCTAATACGGCGTTGATGCGTGCTAAATTAGTAGGTAATACCCTGACAGAACAAAAAGTAGTTTTCAAAGCAACACCAAATGTAACTACAACCCATCACTACGGTGGAAGAATTGCTTTTGATAGAGCAGGCTATTTATACTTGACAGTAGGAGAGAGAGGTCAACAAGAAGAGGCTCAGAAACTTACGACTTTCCAAGGAAAAGTAGTTCGTTTAAATGATGATGGTTCTGTGCCTAAAGATAATCCATTTGTTGGGCAAGAGGGAGCTAGACCAGAAATCTATTCTTATGGACATAGAAATCCTCAAGGTTTTGTGATTAACCCAACGACGGGTGATTTGTGGGAACACGAACATGGCCCACAGGGAGGTGATGAAGTGAACATCTTAAAGAAAGGTGCAAACTATGGCTGGCCAGCAATTACCTTCGGTATTGGCTATGATAATTCAATTATCAGTCCAGATACTGCTCGTGCAGGAATGGAACAGCCTATTATTTATTACAGACCATCAATTGCACCTTGCGGAATGACTTTTGTGACAAGCAAGAAATTTCCTGATTGGAAGGGCAATTTACTGATTGGGTCATTAAAATTTAATTATATCAAGCGTTGTGTAATTAAAAATAACAAAGTGGTTAGTCAGGAAACTGTGTTTGAAAATATTGGTAGAGTAAGAGACATCAAAGAAGGTCCAGACGGAAATATTTATGTAGCGATTGAAAGTACGGGTTCAATTGTAAAAATTAGCCCAACTAAATAGTGGCAATCGGTCTTCGGTCATCAGCAATCGGTTTTTATAATTTAAAGCCGATTGCTGTTGGCTATTATTATCAATTCTGATAATCTAAAGCTGAATCTCGATACCTGAAAACCAATTTTTATATTTTGACTGCCGAATTCCGACAACCGACAGCCGAAATCCCCTAAAGAAAAATGAAAATAATTATACTAATTGCTTCAATGTTGTTTCTGTCTCCTTTTTGGCGTCAAGAAGACGAACTAGCTGAAAGTATTGCCCGTGGGAAAGAAGTATATATGAATAACTGCATTGTTTGCCACATGGGCAAAGGAGAAGGCGTTCCTAAGCTTAATCCACCTTTGGCAAATTCTGATTATTTATTGAAAACTCCTGAAAAAGGCATTAGAGCAATAAAATTTGGACTAAAAGACTCTATCCAAGTAAATGGAGTAAAGTATCAAGGCATGATGCCTGAACCCGGATTAGAGAATGAAGAAATTGCCGATGTAATGAATTATATCTTGAATTCTTGGGGTAATAAATCGACAAAAATAATTGATGTGAAAACAGTAGAGGGAATCAAAAAATGATTTCCTTTTGTTTTTAGCTCTTGGTTTAGATTAGACAACTTTTCAAAAGTTGACAAATCTTTAACTGTTTAATCTGTTTACTTCCTCTTAAAATAAGGCCAGCCTTTTTTAAAGCCCATTTCCACAATATTCATCTTCGACTTTCCTTGGTCTTCTGCATCGTAATAATGAATAGAGATAATTTTTTTGCCTTTATCTCTTAATAAACCTACATGGCCAGGCCCTTGGAATTTACCTTCAGTTCGCATAATTACCGTACCTCCACCAGCATTCAAATCTTTACCAGTTTGGTCTAAAAAGGGACCTAAAGGGTTTTTAGAACGCCCACAAACAATATAATATGTACTGTTTAATCCTTTGCAGCATAAACCATTATTAACAAACAGGTAATAATATTCTCCTTCTTGTATCAGACAAGAGGCTTCCCAGTCAGATTCTCTGCCACCAGCCACTTTTTTAATACTTTCTCCAGTTTTGATTTTCCCCGAAATAGAATCTAACTCTACCGCACCAATCCCACCGAAGAATGAACCATAGGTCATCCAAATTTTACCTTGCTTGTCTTTTAAAATACTTGGATCTATGGCATTGAAGTCTTTCCGTTCTTTAGATGCCATAACCATACCTAGGTCTGTCCACTTATATTTTGCAGAAGTTGGGTCAAGGGTTTCATTGGTTGCTACACCAATGACTGACTGAGTAACACCGAAAGATGAACAAGAGTAATACAAGTAGTATTTGCCATTCAGATAAATACAATCTGGAGCCCAAAAATGTCCTTGGAATTTAGGTACATATTCCTTAATCCAAGTGGGGAAAGAATCCTTTTTATACACAGTTTGTGGTGATACTTTCCAATTAACTAAATCGGTTGAATAAGTAGCTTTGATGCCATGTCCAGTAGAGAAAAACCAATAACTATTGCCTTCCTTCAAGATGGTAGAAGGGTCATGAGATTCTATTTCTCCCTGTTGTGCATTAGTCGCTAAGTTTATTAATAGTGTGAATAAAGCTACTAAAAGATACTTAGTATTTTGAATCATAGCAATTGTTAGATTGAGGTTTAACCCGACAAGCTACGGAATAAAATAGCTCGTCGGGTTAGATTAATTGTTATTCAAAAACCCCCACAAAACCTCCGTTAGGTTTTAAAGAGATTTTGTATTGTCCATTTGCAGGAACATCAAATGATGATTCTTTTAACAAAACGGTTTCATCATCAGAGATTAATTGTCCTTTTTTATTTTTTAAGAAAGATAAATCAAGCGTTAATTCTTTGTTGATTCCTTCACCATTAATACCAGCGATGTACCATTTGTTACCTGATTTTCTAGCTATAACAAACAATTTTCCGGGGAATCCGTCGATAAAACGTGTTTCATCCCAAGTACTTGGTAATGTTTGTAAGAATTTTTGAGCAAACTCAGGTACGTGAGCCATTCCTTCTGGTGATTCAGCAAAATGTTGAATACCTGAAATAAACACGACAGACAGGGCTAATTCAAAAGCAGAAGTAGTTCGTCTTTTGATATTAGGCACTTTGTACAAATTCATCGGCGTAAAATCCATTGGGTCAAAAGCATTACGCGTAAAAGGCAAAGTTGTACAATGTGCAGGCTGTTCGTCGGCTGCTGCTTGGTCGAAAGTAACCATTTCAAACCCTTTCACGGCCTCGGCAGTCATTAAATTAGGATAAGTTCTGTGCCAGCCTCTTGGTAAAGTAGCACCATGAAAGTTGACCAGTAATTGCACTTTTGCCGCATCTTCTAAAATATCTAAATAATATTTAATCATAGATTGTCCATCACCACCAAAGAAATCAATTTTTACTCCTGCAATACCCATTTCCTTGATTTTGGTAAATTCTTTCATTCTACCTTCATGTGTCAGCAATAATCCTTTAGGATGATACTTCACTGTGTTCCAATCGCCTGCGGAATTATACCAAAGTAACAGTTTTACATTTTTGGTTTTGGCATAATCAGCTAGCCATTTTGTTTTGTCATAACCAATTCTAGTGTCCCAATCGGCATCTATCAAACAATATTCCCAGTGCATTTTAGCGGCAAAGTCGATGTAATCTTTGGTAGTATCAAAATTGACAGATTCATCTTTCTTGATAATCCAACTCCAAGAAGCTTTGCCTGTCTGGATAAATGAGGTATCAATTTTGATGGCAGGTTTGGCTAAGTCTGTACCCAAGGTTGATTCTGTGATAGTCTTCAATGAACCTAATGCAATGATTCTCCAAGGTGATAACCAAGGTAAAGTAGATTGAGGATTCAACTCTCCCCCTGTAAATACTTCAGGTGCTTGTGGAAACCCTATTTTGTATTCATTATTGGGCGATTCAGCTCTTAGGCGTGTAGCACAATAAGTGCCATCTAAACCAGCTTCGGTTAATAAAACCCAAGTACCATTCGTTTGAAAAAGGGCAGGATAGACCCAACCCGCTTTAATAGGTGAAATAATGCCCGCTAAGATATTTTTTTGATAAAATTCTTCATAAGAAGGATGGCAATGTTCCCAACCCGTTTGGGCGTCACTCATGGGTTGAAGCCAAGCTTTAGTAGCTTCTGGAAAATTAAATGAAGTGATTTCTTCACTGATTTTCTTGATATCACTAGCGTTTTCAGGAAAGAAATACCTAAACGCTACACCATCGTTTGATACCTGAAAAATAATGTCAAGTTTTTTGCCATGTGCATTTTTTAGTTTAAAAACCTGACGGTTAGCTGTATAGGTAATATTGCTCTTTTTAGTAGTAAGGATGGTGTACTTATCTTTTATTAAAACAGACTTTGTAGTCTCTAAAAGTGTAAGCCCTTTAGTGAAATCGCCATCTTCACGGATAAGTCCTAAGCGAGACGATTCTAGTACTTGCTTTCCTTGAAAGCTTACAGAATAGCTTGCTTGTTGATTTTTCAGTGAAAAATCAACGGTAATTTGATGATTCGGACTAAACATTTTCTGTGAAAAAGCACTACTTGCCAATAGTAAAAAAATAATTGTTTGAAATGATTTTAGGTTCATTGTAAGGAAAGATGTTTTATTAGGATAAATAAAATTAAGAAACGGAATTTAAAAAAAATCGTCTTGTCGTATAGAATTAGGTTTGGTAATTCATTAGACAAGACGACCTTAATAAAAAGCAAATATTATAGTAACTTTACTCTTAATACTGTAAATGAATTCGGAGCTAACGTCAAAGAGATTTTCTTCTTTGGATTAAGTGTGATAGTTTCTTCTACGGGACTTACGTTCGTAGCATTTTCAAATGTATTTAAAGCCTCTGGATTATTATTTTTCAATACAATCAATTTAGCTTTTGCATCAAATTTTTTGATACCTTCAAGATTCACTTCACGAATTTGCTCTTTATCTGAGATGTTTGCTACTTTCAAAATCACTTCGTTGGTAGCTTTGTCTAAAATACCAGAAGCATACAAGTCTCCTTGTCCTGTTAGTGGCTTTCCATTTTCAGAAGTATTTAATACGTGTGTACCTTTATTAGTAGAATACAATTTTTGTACATAATAATTTGGTGTACCATAAGAACGAAGATTATCTACCCAAATCATGTCTGGTGTCCATTGCCAGCCCTCAGCATGTGCAAAAAGTGGTGCATAAGATGCCATATTTACTACTTGTGCATTACGTTCTAAGCCTGTCATAAATGCTGCTTCTGATAAAGCACATTTCCAGTTATTTACATTTTTTACACTTACCGTTTTATCACTTTGAGCAGCATATTCACCTGCAAATACTTTTGAACCATTGCGGTCGTAAGAATCATAGCGACCAGCATTTTTCAAAAACCAATCTGGTGTACGATAATAATGCTCGTCGATAATATCAGCATTCATCTCACGTAACTCTTTGTTCAAATAATCAAATCTATCGCCATTAGGGTCAGTTCCAGAACTGTTCACTAATTTAATCTTCGGATATTTTGCTTTGATGGCTTTTGTGAAAACCTTCAAACGTTCTACATATTGTGGACCCCAGTTTTCATTACCAATTCCTAAGAATTTTAAATCAAAAGGTGCTGGATGACCCATGTCTGCACGTACTTTACCCCATTTAGTATTAGGTTCGGCATTGGCAAATTCTATCAAATCTAGGGCATCTTGCACATACGAATCTAGTTCATTTACAGGTACAACTTCAGCGGTATTGAATTGACAGGCCATACCACAGTTCAAGATAGGAAGTGGCTCTGCGCCAATGTCTTCGGCCAATTGGAAATATTCAAAGAAGCCTAAACCAAAAGTTTGGAAATAATCTGGTGCTGGGCGATGTGCAAATTCTAGGTTCCAACGGTTAATAATCAACTGACGTTCTTCAACGGGGCCAAGTGTTTTTTTCCATTGATAACGGTTGGCTAAATCTATCCCTTCTACAATACAACCACCTGGGAAACGAATAAATCCAGGTTTCATATCTGCTAAAAGCTGAATCATATCAGCACGCATTCCGCCTGGTCTTTTCTTCCAAGTATCTTCAGGGAACAGTGAAATCATGTCAAGGTCTATTTCACCATTTCCTTCAAACCAAATTCTGAACTTTCCTTTTGCTTCTGTTTCAGTGGCATTGAAACTGATGGCTTCTTTTTTCCACGAATGTCCGTTTCCAGTAGGATTGAGCGTGGTTTCACCGATAATACTACCTTTTGAATCAATTAACTCTAAGTGTAATTTTACCGATCCTGTTTGATGACGATACAGTACAGAAAAGTCATATCTCAGCCCCTTTTTAATTCCCATTCCTTTGAAGCCCTCGTTAGTAATTCCTAGTTCTCCTTTAGAAATGTTATTGGCTTTTACACTGATATATCTTGGGTTAACGGTATTGCCATGGCGATTTTGAATAATGATATCACCTTCTTCCGCTTTTTTCCGTTCAATTTTCCAACCCATCCAAGGCTTAGCGAATTCAAAAGAACGGTTTTTAACTAATTCAGCATAGATACCACCATCAGCACCCATGTTAATGTCTTCAAAAAATACACCCCACATCGTTGGCTGAATTGGCGCTACAGGTTGTGTGGCTTTAATATTAATAACGGGATTTTGTGCAAAAGACTCTGTCAGTAAAAAAAGACTTACTGCTAAAGAAAGGATTTTTTTCATGGATTTATTCATTATGTTTTTGTTACTAGTTTTGATTTTTCAAAGGTTATCGGTTTTGTTTTATTTCACTACTTCAAAGGTATAAAGGTTTATACTTGCAGGTGCAATTTTTATAAGGTCTTTTTTCTGGATAAAGGCTTTTTTCACAAATACCTCCTGTTTCTTTCCAACTACATTTTTAGCATCTACTGAATTTCCTGTTAATGAATAATGAATGACTTCCATATTCTACCGCTTTATACCAGCAGTATTTATTTCCTTTTTTATTACTTGTGAAGTCGAAGCATCACCTTTTGCTCAAGCGAAACTTTTGGTATTTAATGGACTTTGATACTCTTCCCAATTAACCATATCTGTAGATGATGAGTAACAAAGCCATTCGTGCATTACATAGCGTTGTTCGCGCGTAGGTGCTCGTATACTGTTCCGTTATCAACTAAAGCGGCAGAGTCGGCAGTGAACTTGTCTTTAATAATAGGATTCCCAGAAGTTTTTACTTGTGCGTTTCCTGCAAATGCAAACATTAATTGGCCTGCAAATAATAGTTTTAAAAGGTTTTTACGATTCATGGATTATATTTATTTGTTTACAAAAAACACTATTTTTTCTTACCCCAAACACTGGTTCCTTTGTTATTCAAACCTGTAAAAAGAATAGTTTCTTTTTTGTTTTCCCAGTCGCGACCTCGGTCTACATACACTTGGTCTGTAAAACCATTACTCCACTTTAATTCTAACCACGGAGCCGTATAAGTCCATTTACTAGCAACATCGCTATTGAGAGTACCATTGGCATTTAGTGTTAAAGTGACAGCATATTGAAAGTCGGGTTGGTTTTGTTCTTTATCATATCCCGGTACTATTCTATACCCAAGTACAATCTGTTCCCAATCTCCCACCAAATCATTACTTGTGATAGTCGTTGTAAATTCTCCAGCAAAACGCTCAGGTGATGCTACTGGCCAGCCATCTTTCGTCCAATATAGCTTTCTATTGTGAAGAATCATAAAATTGGAGTCGTTCCCTGGGCGGCCTTGGTGACTAATATAAAACTGGCCATTGTTTTCAAATACAGCACAGTGTGAAACACCTTGCCAACCAGCATGCCCCATAAATTGGTAGGGAGCAATAATCATTGGTCCGTGGTCTTGATTAGTGTTTACATCTTTTCCGTCATAGTCATAGAAAGGGCCTTGTGGAGAATCTGCTTTGGCTACTCTTACATTGTATTTTGTTGCCAGCCAGTCGTAGGCAATGAATAAATAATATTTCTTTTGCTCTTTATTATAAATAATTTCTGGACCTTCAATGTTGCCATTATAAACACCATTGGTAAAACCACGATTGGCAATTCTTTTGCCCTTATCACCTGGACTTAGTGCCAAGCCTGTAGTAGGGTCAAGTTGCAATATATAAATTCCATCCCAAGCAGAACCATAATACATCCAGTGTTTTCCTTGTTGGTCAATCAATACTGTAGGGTCAATAGCATTGGTTTGTATCGTATTATCATCTTTTGAAACTACTGTTAAGCCTTGTTCTTTCCAAGGCCCAGTAGGAGAGGAGGAAGTGGCTAACCCAATGGCACTTAATCGAGGTTTGGCTGATGAAAGCGAGTAATATAGTCGGTATTCGCTACCTACTTTAATTACATACGGAGCCCAAAGTGAATTAAAGGGTGTTCCGCCAGCTTGCTTGATATAGTCTGAACCTTTGGTCGGAAGGGCGTCAAAAACCCATCCGTAAAATTTCCATTCGATTAAATCTTTGGAAGAACGTATTTGAATACCGGGACGAATATCTGTGCCATACGCTACATCTGTATTATAACAGTAATAAGTATCGCCATCTTTGATGATAGAAGGGTCGTGAACATTATAACAGCCCCAGTTTAGATAATTAGATGCAGGAGCAATGTCGGCATAATTATCTTTGATAGAATTGATGTCAAATTTTGTGGTGGGCGTAGTAGGCAATGGTTGAACAACTGTTTCAGCCTTATCACCACCACAAGCTGACAACAATAGCATACTAACACTAAAATATATTGATTTCCTAAAGAGTAACATGTGTGGTATAGGTTGGGTTAATGGAAGTTATTTGAAATAATTCCCGCAAGTTTTTGAATACTTGCGGGAATAAAGAAGATACTAGTAGCTTAAGTTTTGTTTAACACCAGGGTTATTATCAATTTCATTCTGTGGAATTGGGAATACTTCACGACCAGTTTTGAATGTATTGAATTCTGGGTCTCTTGATTTTAACCAAGCTAATTTGGTAGCATCATTTAACCAACCCCAACGACGAATATCATCAAAACGGTGACCTTCTAAACAAAATTCTAATAAACGTTCATGACCAATTTGCTCACGCATTTGTGCTTGCGTCATGTTCGGTTTTACAGTAGCTAAATTTGGTAACCCAACACGACTTCTTACTTTTTGAATCAATGGATAGGCTGCTGCTGTTTGTCCAGTTTCGTTTAAACATTCAGCATACATCATCAATACATCAGCATAACGCATCAATCTTTCGTTAATACCCGAACGCCAGTCAAATTCATCGGCTTTGGTATCATCATTTTCGTATTTACGGCAGTATAGTGAATTTAAAGCACCTGCATTTCCTGCATATCTTACTGCAAACTCAACTCCATAAACCATAAAACCTGGCTTATTGTAAAACATGGTAGCTACTAAACGAGGGTCATCTTTACCATCAGCCGTTTTCTCTTCTAAGAACTCATTAAATACTGAACGAGTAGGTTGCACGTCTGTCCAGCCCAATCCATTCGCGCCGTATGTAATCGCTCTAGCTGATACTCTACCCCATGAAGCAATAGGTTCACCACCCCAGTTAAGGTCTGTACCACCAGCCGTACGTTCAAATTGAACTTCAAAAAGAGATTCTTTATTATTCTCGTTAGCCTCTGTAAAGTTATCGCGATAGTTTGGTACTAAATCATAAATGCCTAAATCAATCACTGCTTTGAATTGAGCCGCAGCTTCAGTGTATTTATGATTTGTCAAATAAGCTTTTCCTAAATAAGCCATAGCCGCTCCCTTAGTCGCACGACCAAGGTCTGTCCCTGCATAGGTATTAGGCAACATATCAGCAGCTTTTTTGAAATCTTCCATTACTTGTGTCCATCCTTCTGCCTCTGTTGATTGTTTTACAAAAAAGTCTTTTGTCGATTGTACAGAATTAGTAGGTAACATTACACTCCCAAACATATTCACTAAATGATAGAAGTATAAGCCACGCAAGAAGTACGCTTCACCCAAGATGCGTTTTTTAAGGTTGGCATCCATTGTAATGCCAGGAACGTAATCTAATACTTGGTTTGCTTTAAAAATACCTTCATAGTATGCACCAAAAGCCCACCCATAAATATCAGAATTGCCAGCATTCAAAGCAAATTTTCCAGAATTATACATTTGGTCCCAAGGACTGTTACTCATTACATCATCACCACGATTATCAAGTAATAATGGTGTCGAGCGCATATAGCTTCCATCAATGGCTAAACTCAGGTATACTGAATTAATACCTTTTAAAGCATCTTCTTGATTATTCCAAAAAGTAGAAGATGTTTGTGCGTTTGGATTAACCTGATTTAATTTATCTTCGCATGAAGTAGCTATCAATAAGGTCGCTGAAAGCGCAATGATAACTTTTTTGTTAAATATTTTCATTGTAATAAATTCGTTTGAGTGAAACTAAAAACCAACTTGTAAACCCAATAAAATAGCTCGTGGGTTAGGGTATGAACCATTGTAATAACCCCTGCTAAATAGGCCATCACTTTCACCCATGAAATCAGGATCAAAACTCTTGAATCCAGAAATTAAGAAAACATTTTGTCCTGAAACATAGAATCTTACTTTGCTTACTTTCAATTTATTTACAATAGATGAAGGCAAAGTATATCCTATCTGAGCGTTCTGTAATCTTACATAAGTACCATTTTCAACGAATCTGTCTGAATCTCTACCATTTGAATTAGGGTCACCAATAATTGGTCTTGGCACATTTGTATTAGTTTTTGTTGGCGTCCAGTAATTTAATGCATCCGTCGAACCATTGCTGTATTGCAAGCCCATCAAATCACGGTACATTCCATTATAAATTTTATTGCCTCCACTTCCTTGGAAGAAGCAAGAAAAGTCAAAGTTTTTATAGGCAGCATTGAAGTTTGCCCCGAAATAGAAAGTCGGAATGGTATTTCCTAAGTAAGTACGGTCGTCTGAAGTAATTACGCCATCACCATTCAAATCTTTGAATTTTATATCACCTGGCGCTGCATTAGTTTGTGCTGCATGGTTTTTTACATCATCAGCATTCTGAAAGATTCCCTCAGAAATATATCCGAAAAGCTGACCAATTGGTTGACCAATTGCAGTTTTACTTGCCGCTCTATAAATTGGATTGTTTATGCCACCTAAAGCGATAACTTTGTTAGTAAGTGTATGGAAATTTGCAGAAATACCATATTTGAAATCTCCTGTTTGTTGACGATAACTAGCTGTGAATTCAATACCAGAGTTTTTTAATGAGGCAGCATTTGTCAAAACCGTTCTATTAGTTGAACCAACAGATAAAGGAATAGGAATATCTGCTAACACATCATTCGACCGATTGTTAAAGTACTCTACCGTTAAAGAAATACGTTCTTTTAACAAACCTAATTCCAATGCTATATTTGAAGTACTTTTACTTTCCCATTTAATTGAAGGGTCAACAACTTGCGTTTGTATTGCTCCTGAGGCTAGTAAACCACCTAAAACATAACCAGTTTGGGTATTAATATAAGTATCAGTTAAATAATCACCAATATTTTGATTTCCTAATGTTCCATAACCTCCTCTTAATTTTAATGTAGAGATTGTTTCAGGTAACTCAATATCATTATGAACATTCCAAGCTACACCTACTGAGGCAAAGTTTCCATAACGGTTTTCAGGTCTGAATTTAGAAGAACCATCACGACGATAATTTACTGTTAATAAGTATTTATCAGCATAATTATAGTTTATTCTCCCTAAAATCGAGCTTAATGACGAATTAGCATCCCATCCTGTTACACTTTTCCCATTTGCGGTATTAACAGCAGTATTCATGTTTAACACATAAGGTTCAGTTAAGCCTTTTGCACTAGCTTCTGTTCTTGAATAAGTACTTTGCTGAAAAGTATAACCTGCTAATGCTTCAATTCTATGCTTGCCAACTTCAACACTATAATTAAGTGTATTTTCAGCTAAAGTTGTAAGGTTACTTTCTCTTTTTTCGTATAAATAAGCATTAGGCGTTAGGTAATAAAAACCTAAGTCATATTTTGGTTCAAAGTATAAATATCTTGTATCAATGCGGTCAACACTTAATTGAAGTTTGTATTTTAAGTTTTTCAACAATTCTAATTCTCCAAAAACAGAACCTAAGAATCTGTTACGCGTATCAGTACCTTTTAGCAAAGAGTTCATTCCGATTACGTTTAGCGTAATGGCTCTTTGTGTGTTTTTATCTGCACCACCGAAACCTCCTAAACGATTTGGGTCGTATACAGACATGGTAGGAATTGCTGTTAATAAACTCGTTACTGCTCCACCAAATACAGCGTGTTCACGGGTATTTTCAGCACCAATCTTTTCTGAATTTGTATAGGCAATTTTAGCACCGAAAGAGAAAATACCTTTTTTGCCAGAAATGTTACCGTTGAAGGTATAACGTTTGTAGTTCTGCGGTCCAGTTACAGTAGAACTATTATTAAAGAAACCTAATGAAGCACTTGCTTTGATGGTTTCAGAACCACCCGACAGGCTTAAATTATGGTCTTGGATATAACCAGTTTTCAAACCTTCTTTTTGCCAGTTTGTATTTACATTGCTGATATAAGCTGGATTAGTAGGGTCGTTTGCAGGAGCAATAGTTAAACCTGCATTTAACTCAGCAGCACTCACAACATTTTGATAACCCACTCTATCCATTACAGAGATGGTTTTAGCAATATTCTGTACGCCAGCATAGGCGTTATAATCTACTCTTAATGGACCTGCTTTTCCTTTCTTGGTCGTAATGATTACCACACCATTCATCCCTCTTGAACCATAGATAGCACCCGCAGAAGCATCTTTCAACACAGAGATTGATTCAATATCATTGGTTGAAAAGTCGAAAGGATTATCCACAAGCACACCATCAATGACAAATAATGGGTTATTATTGGTCAATGAACCAATACCACGAATTTTGATGTTTACAAAACCGCCTGGCTCACCTGAGCTTTGTACTGTTACGCCCGGAACTTGTCCTTGTAAAAGTTTTGCTACATCATAAGAAGCTGTTTTCTTAGCATCTTCAATTTTTACAATCCCTACAGAACCTGTTAAATCTTTTGCTTTCTGAGTACCATAACCCACCACAACAACTTCATCAAGCGCTTTTACGTCAGATGATAAACTGATATTGATTAGTTTACGACCAGCCACTGAAATCTCTTTTGAAACATAACCAATCGAACTAAAAACTAATACAGTAGATTCGTTGTCAACTTCCATTGAAAATTCACCTAAAGCATTTGTTACAGTTCCTTTGTTTGTACCTTTAATTAAAACGCTCGCTCCCGGAATACCTTCTGAATTGTCACTACTAGTTACTTTGCCTTTTACTGGAAAGCCTGCAACCTTAATTGATTGAACGGATTCTCCTCCTAAAAAACTGGTTTTCTTATCGTTAGAAGCAATTACATGTATATGTTTTTTTACTTGTTTAAATTCTAAATTCACTTCTTTTGATAGAAAAGCAAGGATTTCCGTCAACGAACGATTTTCCATACTCATCGTTATGCGCATTTTGTCGTTTAAAAAGGCATCGTTGTACGTAAATTTATAAGCTGTCTTCTTTTCTATCTCTTTAAAAACTTGTAAAATGTTCATTTTATCGACTCTTAGAGTCAATCTGGTTTCATCAAAGCTATTTGCTTGAGCGTGAATAGACCCGATAACGTTCAAAAGCAGCAAAAAAATTGCGACAAAAAGATATTTTGAACGTCGTATACTTGGTAGTAAATGAATTTTCATAAATTTGTTATTGTATTTTAAATACTAAATACTTTTAATCCTTATCCTCCAAACGCCAATTTTTAGGATATTTTTTGAAAGGTTTTTATTTTGTATAGTGGTTGTGGGTCTATTTTTTTGCAGAAAACAGTCTTCACAACCTTATACAATTCAAACCCTTAGCTAGTGTTATCAGAATTTTTTACATTCATCATAATTAGATGGGTTTTGTTTAGTTAATAATTGAATGGTAATATATGATAGCGTGGTTAAGTAATTCAATTGTGAATGAGGATTGTTTTTCCTGCGATTTCATATTTGAAACCCGAAGTGAACGAGATACCCTGCATGACGTTTTCTAAACTTTCTTGTTGAAATTCGCCACTGTAGTGCCCTTTTAGCTCAACATTGGGCAGAACGATAATGTTTACACCATACCATATCTCTAATTTTGCAAATACATCGGTAAAGTTATCCCCGTCAAACATTAACACGCCCTTTTTCCAGCTTGTAGCTTTTTCGAGGTCTACTTTATCTTTGTGTATTACTGAAGAATTATCGAGTGTACCCATTTCATTAGGAGTAAGGTATTGGGCATTGCCAGATAGTTTTTCTTCCATTTTTACCTTTCCCGTCACAACCGCCACTTGTACTATTTTTTCATTAGCGTACGCACGTACGTTGAAAGATGTTCCTAATACTTGGGTTTTAACCTTTCCAGTTTCTACTATAAATGGCTTCTTTTTATTTTTTACCACCTCGAAAAAGCCTTCTCCAACCAATTCAACTATCCTATTGGTCTTGCTAAAAGCTACTGGATAACTGAGGCTACTTCCTGCATTTAAATGAACAATACTGCCATCTGGTAGAATTACTTTAGTCCTTTGTCCTTTATAAGTAGTGGCTACTTCTACGTTATTGCCTGAACGAGTAATCGTGAAAGGAGCGGGCTGGTCGTTGCCTGACCAATAAATACTGCCAACAAAAGCCATAATCACGGAAGCTGCTGCTGAAAAACCAAACAAGATTTTACGGAATTTCACTTTTTCAATAGCCCTTCTTTCTGTTTCTTCTTTTTCCTGTTTGAAGGCCTTGATTCGCTCAAACATTTTATTTTTATCTGCCTCTTCAAGGTGAAACTCATTTTTGTATTGTAAAGAGTTTACAAATTGCTTGGCAAGCAATAAATCACTTTTTCTATCAGGATTTGCTTCAGCCCATTTTAGCCAATGTTCATTAAGTTGGTCATTAGGCTGTCTAACCCAATTCACAAATGCGGGGTCTTGAAGTAAATCTTTTATGCGTTCAGTGTTGGAGTACATATATGTAGGTTTTCAATTAATAAAGACAAATTGTGTAATGATGACCATAGTAAAATCAATAAAAAATAAATTTATAGTGAATAAATTGAATAATTCATTGAAAACTAGGCGGTTAGCTTTGATAATATTTTTAATTATTTGATGATATTCTGTAATTAAAGGCATTTTTACATAGAAAAGTAAAATTTTTTATTTTTTTTATACAATTTGTTGGTTTTCTAAATATTTTATTATCTTTGTGTGCAATTGTGTCATTATGACACAAGATTTTCAAAAGCTCAACGAACATTAATAGATGAAAGAAGTATCTGACAGCCAGCTTTGGAATGAGTTTCTACATGGAAGTGATTCTGCGTTAGAGACAATTTATAGCCAATACGTTAATGTATTGTATAATTATGGTCGTCAGTTTACGAGTGATAGCGATTTGGTCAGAGATGCTGTTCAAGAATTATTTTGTGAATTAATTCAAAGTCGTGAGCGTTTAGGGGACACTACTTCTATTAAATTTTATTTATTGGCAAGTTTACGCAACAAACTAGTACGTAAAGTAAAACATGAAGATAGGTTCTCGAGCTTGAATAATTTTGGAGGAGACTTTCAGATTGATTTTGCCGCTGATTCGGATATTTTAAGAGAACTTTGCCTTGACCAATCGGGGCAACTTTTACAAGAAGCTTTTAATAAATTGCCCGTAAAACAAAGAGAAGCTATTTTGTTGTATTTCTATGAAGATGTGAGTTATGAAGAAATAGCAAAAATCATGGAAATGACCAAAGTGAAATCTGCAAGAGCGTTAATCTATAGAGCTTTGGATTCACTACAAGAGATTTTTAATGTTGGAGAAAAATATTCTTACCCTTGGGAATATCCTTTGGTGGGTTAAGAATATTTTTAAAAATTATATTTTGTTTATATCCAAAAAGCAGTATTTCCTTTCGTAAGACCTTACTTTTCTTGTCTTGACACAAGAAAAGTAACAAAAGAAAGTCAAGAAATTCCAAACTCGCTATCGCTCAAACAGTGGAATTTCACTAAATGCTGACGCCTAGATAGGATAAAACTTTAAGTAATAAATCTTTTCGAAATTTAAACATACTCTAATTATAAAATCATAAAAAAAGCGGACGAAATTAGTTTTTCAACCGCTTTTTTGATTGATGGATACCGAATTCCTACTGTTTGAGCGGAGCGAGTCGGTTCGCCGATGCGATTAGGAATTCTTGATTTTTTTGCGGCCGCCGTTGCGGTTACTTTTTGCATCAAGGCAAAAAGTAAGGACGAGAATAAATTACAAAAACTCAAAAATCATCTAAAACTCACTATTTTTAGAGAAAATTCGGGATGACTCATGTTACTTTCGTCAAACATTAATGTTTGTAATTAACATATCCTAATTGTTCGTCTTCGTCTTCAAATTCTAGCTCAGCATCTTTTTCCCAAATCTCCATTTCGCAAGGCTTGCAATTAAATTTCAATTTGTATTCATTTTCGCCATGTTTTAACGTGAGTGGTTCTACCAATTTTTCGCCCATGGTATCTCTTTGAAATCTGGCACATTTCCCTAACTCGTATTTTACACAATACTTAGTAGTCATTACACGTGCTTTGCCTGGGTCCCATTGCAATTCAAAGGCTTTTTCAATTTCCGTAACACCATGTCTTTTATAAAATGCTCTCGCCAAACGGTTTGAAACATTGTACATAAAGTCAAGCTTCTGAACTGGGTAAGGGTGATCTGTTTTAGTAATCTGAAATTCTTCTCTATGGTATTCCTTTACACGAATATCAACTAATTGTTCTAATACCTCTCTTCTAACTTCATTAACTTTTGAAATCGGTAAAAACCAATTGTTTGAAAACTCAACTTCAATTTCGTCAACGGTAAAAGGCGTATTTCCTGTTTTAGCAAGATTCTTTTTAATATTTGGAATCACCGACTCCTGACTCTTTGCTAATTCTTTGGTAGTGTCTAAGGTTAAATTACACTGGTGACCATCTTCATCAACTGCCAACAATTGGAAGCCATCAGCCGTTTCAGTAAAGCGTAATGAAACACCAATTTTGCGAACAGCACTGTTTTCTTTTTCAACCATTTTGTTAAATTCAGCATCTGAATTTCTATAAATGACTGTTCCTACTGGCAGTGGTTTAAAAGTATTAGGGACTACTACATTTCCAACGATAATATTGATTTGTGCGCCGTCGGCTTCACCTTGTTCGTTGATAAAATACAGTCCATCGCCATTGTTTAGTTTCTCATAATTTTCAATGACATAGCCATTTGCCTTTATTTCAAGCAATTTACCAATCAATTGTCCTTGAGATTTTGGACTTTCCCAGTTACCGATTTTCTCTTTGCGTTTGTTTACAAAATAGTCAGTATAACCTCTGTTAAAACTTCTATCCATTTCTGGTTCGAAATTATAGAATGTTCTACCCGACGAAGCTTTTTGATATTTATCAGTATTTTGTTCTAGAAATGCATCTAATTTCTTGCGTAAAAAAGAGGTATTGTTTTTAACATAAACAATATCTTTCAAACGTCCTTCTATCTTAAATGACGTAACACCTGCGTCAATTAAATTAGGTAATTGGTCGCTAAGGTCTAAATCTTTAATCGATAATAAATGGCTATTGGCAATTAAGGTTTTGCCAGTACCATCAATCAATTGATAAGGAAGACGGCAGTTTTGGGCACACGAACCTCTGTTAGCACTACGTTCCCCACCCGCAATACTCATATAACAATTGCCACTGAATGACACACAAAGGGCACCAGAAACAAAGAATTCCAGTTCAATATCAGTAGCCTCGCTGATTTCACGAACCTGATCTAAATTCAACTCTCTTGCCAACACAGCCCGTTTCATCCCTGCATCTTTCAAGAATTTAACATGTTTGGCATCTCTGTTATTGGCTTGTGTACTCGCATGGATTACGATAGGAGGTAAGTCCATTTCCATAATCGCCATATCCTGCACAATCAGGGCATCGACACCAATATCATATAATTGATAAATTAGCTTTTTGCACAAGTCTAATTCATTATCATATAAAATGGTATTGATAACGACAAACACTTGAGCTTTAAAAAGATGGGCATATTTAACCATCTCGGCGATATCTTCTAACGAATTGGTAGCATTAGTACGAGCCCCAAACTGTGGAGCCCCAATATATACAGCATCTGCACCAGCATTAATAGCGGCCATACCTTGAACCAAATTTTTGGCGGGTGCGAGAATTTCTATTTTCTTTTTCATACGACGATAACGTACAATGATTTAATTTTAATTGCAATAAACCACAAAGTTAAGACATACTTGATAAAAAATAGGCTTATCGTGAATAATTACCTTTTAATTTCAACCAATATCACTTTAGATAAACATCTCCTAAACGTTATTAATTCATGATAGGTAATTTAACCACGCTATTTACTCTAACCTTTTTATTGGTATCATCTGATTCATCCATCATTTCTAAAACACTTCCTTGGTTAGCTAATGCTGGTAACCATGGTGCTCATGCTAGTTTAACAATCCAAATAATTTCGTCTAGTTAATAAAAAACTTAGTAAAAAGCTATCAAATTATTGTGAGAAGGCGATAAATTATAGTTTACGTAAGTTGTTGATATATAGGTGTGTATTTGATTTACTAGTGAAGAGTTTGTTTCTCTGGAATTATAAATATAGTTTTAATTTATATTGTTATAAAAATTATCAATTTGATTTATAAAAATCATTTAACTAATTTTGACATGTAAATATTGAAAAATTAATATATAATCTTTAATATTTTATTTTTAACTTAAAGCTATTAAAGCGAAAAATTACCAACTTTAGTTCAATAAATAAACAATATTATCAAAACGTATAAAAATGGAACAACACTCATCACATCACGCGTCTAACGGAGAAGCTAAATGCCCATTCCATCACGGAGCTACTGCACCAGTTAAACACAGTGCTGGCGGTGGCACCAGAAACCAAGACTGGTGGCCAAATCAGTTAAGATTAAATATCCTGCGTCAACACTCATCACTATCTAATCCGATGGGAAATGATTTCAATTATGCAGAAGAGTTTAAATCGCTCGATTTGAATGTTTTGAAACAAGAAATCTTTGATTTAATGACCACTTCGCAAGATTGGTGGCCAGCAGATTATGGTCATTATGGCCCATTTTTTATTCGTATGGCATGGCATAGTGCGGGTACATATCGTATCGCAGATGGTCGTGGGGGTGCTGGTTCGGGAAGTCAACGCTTTGCACCACTTAACAGTTGGCCAGACAATGGTAACTTAGATAAGGCGCGCTTATTACTTTGGCCAATCAAACAAAAGTATGGTAGAAAAATATCATGGGCTGATTTAATGATACTTACAGGTAACTGTGCTTTGGAATCGATGGGTTTAAAAACCTTTGGATTCGGAGGTGGCCGTGAGGATATTTGGGAACCAGAAGAAGATATATATTGGGGCACAGAAGGCAAATGGCTGGACGACAAACGTTATTCGGGCGACCGTGAACTAGAGAACCCATTAGCGGCTGTTCAGATGGGGCTTATTTATGTAAACCCAGAAGGTCCTAACGGAAATCCAGACCCATTAGCGGCAGCTCGTGATATTCGTGATACATTTGGTAGAATGGCGATGAACGATGAAGAAACCGTGGCATTAATAGCTGGTGGACATACCTTTGGTAAAGCACATGGGGCAGCCGACCCAAGTATATATGTTGGTCCAGAACCGGCTGCGGCAGGCATAGAGGAACAAGGACTTGGCTGGAAAAATACCTACGGCACTGGTAACGCTGGTGCTACCATTACAAGTGGATTGGAAGGTGCTTGGAGCCAAACCCCAACACAATGGAGCAATAATTATTTTGATAATCTATTTGGTTTTGAATGGGAACTTACCAAAAGTCCTGCGGGGGCACATCAATGGAAGCCGAAGGATAATGGTGGTTTAGGTTCGGTACCAGATGCACATGACCCAAATACACGTCATGTCCCAATAATGTTTACGACAGATATTTCCTTGAGAGTCGATCCTATCTATGAACCCATTTCAAGACGATTCCATGAAAACCCAGAAGCTTTTGCAGATGCCTTTGCACGTGCTTGGTTTAAACTAACGCACCGTGATATGGGACCAAGAGTGCTTTATCTTGGTTCAGAAGTACCTAATGAAGAACTTATCTGGCAAGATCCAGTGCCAGCGGTAACATACAAACTAATAGAAGAACAAGATGTTGTGGCGCTGAAAGGTAAAATATTAGCATCGGGACTATCTGTTTCTGAATTAGTTTCTACTGCTTGGGCATCAGCATCTACCTTCCGTGGTTCTGATAAACGTGGTGGTGCCAATGGTGCAAGGGTTCGTTTAGCGCCACAAAAAGATTGGGCTGTTAATAATCCTGCTCAGTTGCAAAAAGTGCTAACAACTCTTGAAAGTATTCAAGTTGAGTTCAATAATACTGCATCAGACGGTAAGAAGGTTTCTATAGCCGACCTAATTGTGTTGGGTGGAGCTGCTGGGGTTGAACAGGCTGCCAAAAATGCTGGTTACGACATCACAGTTCCTTTCAAAGCTGGACGTACAGATGCTTCGCAAGAACAAACAGACGTAGAATCATTTGCTGTTCTTGAGCCAATTGCGGACGGTTTCCGTAATTATAAAAAAGGACACTATACTACTTCGTCAGAAGAAATGTTGATAGATAAAGCGCAGTTGATGACGCTAACTATCCCTGAAATGACGGTGCTGGTGGGTGGTTTACGAGTGCTAAATGCTAATTTTGATGGTTCTCATTACGGAGTATTTACAAAACGTAAGGAAACGCTTACTAACGACTATTTCGTTAATTTACTAGATTTAGGCACTACTTGGAAAGCTACTTCAGAATATCAAGATGTGTTTGAAGGACGTAATCGTTTTACAGGCGAACTTAGATGGTCGGGTACTCGTGTTGACCTTATCTTTGGCTCAAACTCAGAATTGAGAGCTATTGCAGAGGTGTACGGATTTGCAGACTCTCAAGAAAAATTTGTTCATGATTTTGTAACTGCATGGAACAAAGTAATGAATCTTGACCGTTTTGATTTGGTTTAAGGTTAATGAATAAAGAATCCGTTCATTTAGGTATTGTTAAAATATCTAAGTGAACGGATTTTTGTTTTATCTTGGTCTGTATCAGTTATAAACTGGAATGATTTTTACTACAAATGGATTTTTGCTAATGCTTGTATAAGATAGAAAAATCTATTATTTAGATTATTAAGTGATTACATATATTGCTTTTTGCCATTTTAAATATCGAAGCTGTTTAAACTTTCCATTTCTGAGGTAAAAGTATTGTATTTTTGAATTGATTTTTCCAAAATTTGCGAAGCATAGCATCGCTACGTTGAGTAAATTTTGGAACAAGCTATTCTAAAAGACTTAGTTTAACCCAAAAGGAAAAGTTTAAACAGCTTCATCGATTATTGTGGGTGCATTTAATCTCTCTTCTGATATTTTTTTTATTAATTCAGATGTAATTAAGGATGCTTGATTATCTATGTTATCACTTGTATCATAACTTAATCCTCCATACTTTAATGATTCATCGAACATTCCAACGGGACAGTCTGAAAACCAAATTGGTATTATAGAATTGTCACTAAATCGTTGTTTGAAATTGTTAGATTCGAATTTAGTCCATATTTTCCTTGGAAAATGTGTACTTAACAAGGGAATTATAAATCTAGCTTCTGTTGAATAAATTGGAGCTAAATAATCCTCTACATTTTCTGCAAGTATTCTACTTTGCTCATTTTTGTCATAGAAAACGGAAATATGATTTTCCAAAAGTATATTATTTATTTTCTCAGCTAGATTTCTATTTTCACCTGCGAATGATAGTGCAAAGTCATATTTACTATTAAATGAAAGTCCTACATAACCTATTTGCTTCGCAAATTTACTCCATAATAAGTTTCTTATATAAAACATAAATTTGGGATCTTCAATTGTCAATATTCTTGAATTAGCATCATAGTGAATTACGTCTTGAATAGTTTGGTCATCATTAATTAAAGCTTCCAAATGCCCTTTATCTGCAATTTGAGTAATACTGATTTTATGTTCAGGATAAACTCGCATAATATCATCTAACTGAATTGTCCAATCTACCGATTTTGACAGCCAAAATAATAAATGTAAATAGGGTGCTCTACCCTCGCGTCTTAATCTTGTTCCAGTAGAAAATGATTTTGCCTTATTGTAAAATGTTCTTGAAAATTCATCTAATACTTTTTGTTTTATGACTTCTAAACTTATTTCAATACTTTTTTTAACTGTTGAATTTTCAAGCTGTCCCGAAAAAGTACATATTTCACTGCATAAATATTGAGCTATATGGAAACTACCTTTCGATAATTCAACAATTTCGTTTTTATTATTAAATTCAATATTTAATGCACTTTCTCCCTTAATTATCAAATTCTCAATCTTTTCATCTGGGTTTTGTTCAAATCTAATTGTATCAATTCTATTATTTAAGTCAGACGCTAATCTAATCAATGAATCTCCAGCTTTATTTATTCCAATTAATATTATTTTATCATTTTCTCGTTCTTCGTCTGCTAATACTTTCATATAATCTGCAATAGAAGATTTCAAATTGTCTGGAAGAATATGAAAATCATCAACTACAACAATGCCAATATTTTTCATTTCTGGAAGAATTTGTATAAATTCTCTATCCTCACTTTTTCGTGCAGATAATTTACAGACTGTATTATTAAGATAAAGTTCTTCGATAGCTTTTTGTATACAAGTAGTTTTTCCAATTCCTGAAGGGCCTTCGACTACAATACATCTACCTTTCGTTCTTAGTGCAACAATTATGTTATTATATTCTAACGGTTTAACAAAAGTGTAAGTTGGTATTCCTGATTTCTTAAAAACGTCTTCTAAGTTTATTTTGTTCATATTATTTTATTTTTGTGGTCGAAGTTTGAATTGAAAAACATCTAATTAAACACATTATGAAATCAATTATTAGTGAGCTAATTATGAAAAATAATGTTATAATTACCTTGGCTCTACTTTCTGTAAAGATTAACAATTCTTATCATAAATCAAATTTTCAATTCTAAATAACACTTCTTACTTTGTAGTGTTTTAGTAAAAGACAATATGTTTTCTAGTATCTGATTCTTTACTTCACTCTTTCAGTTGAAGATATAGGAGTATAATCTTTTACAATTATACCTGATAAATTTTTGGCACTTACTTGATTGTTCTAATCCTCCCAAAAACCAAAATCCCCAAAGCCAAAATTAAACATCAGCTTTGGAGATTTATATTATGGTAAAATGATAGCGATTAACCGTTACCTATTTCACCGAAAACTTATAAACTGTTGTAGTTTGGTACGTTTCGTTTGGTTTTAATACTGTGCTTGGGAAAGCAGCTTGGTTTGGCGAATCTGGATAATGCTGTGTTTCAAGACACAATCCTGAACGGTGCTTATAAATAATACCGTTTTTCCCTTTGATAGTTCCGTCCAAGAAATTACCTGTATAGAATTGAATCGCAGGTTCAGTCGTCAATACCTCTAATACTCTACCACTAGTTGGTTCATAAACTGTTGCCGCAGATTTCAACGTTTTAGTAGAATCTGTCAACACCCAGCAATGGTCATAACCACCACCAAATTTAATTTGAGTATCTGTCGTATCGTTGATACCTGCACTGATTTTCTTAGATTTCAAAAAATCGAATACATTACCTGCTACTGGTTTTAATTCACCAGTAGGAATCAACGTCTTATCTACTGGAAGGAATTTGTCTGCATTCAATGTTACTTCATGACTTAAAATATCGCTATCTAAATTACCATTCAAGTTAAAATAAGTATGGTTTGTTAGGTTAATAACGGTTGTTTTATCAGTAGTTGCCTTATAATCAATCTTTAAAGAATTATCTTTTTGTAACGTATATACTACTTCTACTGATAAATTGCCCGGATATCCTTCTTCGCCATCTTTGGCAGTATAAGTCAATTTTAAGCTTGGTTCTTCACCTTCAATTGGTGTCGCTGTCCAAAGTACTTTATCAAAACCTTTCAATCCACCATGTAAAGCATTTACGCCATTATTTTGAGCTAAAGAATAAGCTTTGCCTTCGAGAGTGAATTTACCATTCGCAATTCTGTTGCCATATCTCCCGATTAAAGCCCCGAAATATGGAACACCTTTTACATAGCCAGCAACTGAATCACAGCCAAGAATCACATCTTCAAATTCACCTTTTTTGTTAGGGGCTGTCCATGAAACAACTGTTCCTCCAAAATTTGAAATTTTCACTTCCATACCAGCAGCATTTTTCAAGGTATAAAGTTCTGTTTCTTGTCCGTCTGGGAGTTTCCCAAAGCTTACTTTTTCAATCATATTATTGTTGTTTTCTTTTTTTGAGGTATCGCAAGATGTCATACTAACACAAGCTAATAAGAACAAAACAGCAGCTGTTTTTACTTGTTTTTTCATTGTTAAATATTGTTTTTGAGTTTATTTGTTTAAATTCTTAATAAATGAGGCTATTTAAACTTTTATTTTTCGGAATCCAGTAATGAATTTATACTGTTTGAGCGAAGCGAGTTTATAAATTCTTGATTTTTTTGTTACTTTTTGTATCAAGACAAAAAGTAAAGCAGAGAACAATCATAAAACTTATGTTTTTTAAAGTTTAAATATATAATAATGACATATTCACAGCAAACCTATTAAGTATGCTAAATAAATGAAATGCTATATGTATCATTCTATATTCAAAATCGGTCATCAACAGTTTGATAAGTCGAACTGCTAATGACCGAAATCAATAGGAACAATATTATAAATCAGCAGATTTCTTATGGTCTGCTAAGAATTTAGCCAAACCGCTATCTGTTAATGGGTGATTTAATAAGGCAAGAATAGCACTTAACGGACAAGTAACTACATCTGAACCCAATTCGGCACATTTCAAAATATGGATTGGATTGCGAACAGATGCCGCTAAGATTTCAGTTTCAAAACCATAGTTATCAAAAATCAATCTGATTTGCTCGATTAATTTGATACCGTCCATTGAAATATCATCTAAACGACCTACAAACGGAGAAACATAAGTAGCACCAGCTTTGGCTGCTAATAATGCTTGTCCAGCCGAGAAGATTAATGTACAGTTGGTTTTGATACCGATGCTTGAAAAATATTTGATAGCTTTGATACCATCTTTAATCATCGGAATTTTTACCACAATATTTGGGTGAAGAGCTGCCAAGGCAAGACCTTCAGCAATCATTCCATCATAATCAGTAGCGATAACCTCCGCAGAAATATCTCCATCAACAATATCACAAATTGCTTTGTAATGATTGATTACGTTTTCATGTCCGCTGATATTTTCTTTAGCCATTAAAGATGGATTTGTAGTTACGCCATCTAAAATACCTAAATCGTATGCTTCTTGAATTTCAGCAAGGTTTGCTGTATCGATAAAAAATTTCATTTGCTTGTGTTTTAGTGCTTTCGCAAGATTATCAATTGATTATTGAAATTACTAGTAAATAAATGGTTTTTGTGTCAGACGCTTCATTAAGTTTTTATTAACTCAAGAAGATTGGTACCTCTCAGACGAGAGGTACCAATACAAAAACCCAATTTTATTTATCTTCTATAAAACATTGAATTCCAACGCAATTCATTTTTGAATTGGTACAAATCTGTTTTATCATTAATCAATACGTATTCTATGCCTGCGATTTCAGCGAAATCTGCATAGAATTCTTGTGTAAGTGCCTGTGAATAAACAGTATGGTGTGCTCCACCTGCCAAAATCCACATTTGTGCTGCGGTTTTCAAATCAGGTTTAGTTTTCCATAATACACGCGCTACTGGCAATTTTGGTAATGCTGCGGCTGGCTCAATAGCCTCTACTTCGTTAACAATTAAACGGAAACGTCCGCCCATATCCACCATTGAGGCATTTAACGCAGGACCAGCAGGAGAGTTGAACACTAAACGAACTGGGTCTGCTTTACCACCAATCCCTAATGGGTGGATTTCGCAAGTTGGTTTGCCTGAAGCAATAGTAGGACAGATTTCCAACATGTGTGAACCCAACACTTGGTTGTTGTTTGGCGAGAAGTGGTAGGTATAGTCTTCCATAAACGAAGTACCACCTACTAAACCTGCTGCCATTACTTTAGAAGTACGTACCAATACAGACGTTTTCCAGTCGCCTTCGCCACCGTAACCGTATCCATCGGCCATCAAACGTTGAGAAGCAATACCCGGTAATTGAACCATTCCGTGCAAATCTTCAAAAGTATTAGTATAACCTTTGAAGTTTCCTTGTGTAAGGAATGAACGTAAACCAGCTTCAATTCTAGCAATTTCAACTAAACTGCTTCTTTGTCCACCGTTTACTTTCAATGAATCCATCAAAGTATATTGTGCTTCATATTCTTCAATCAGGGCATTAATAGCAGCGTCGCTCACTGAATTGATGATACCTACTAAATCACCTACAGGGTGTGTATTGACAGAGTATCCAAATTTGATTTCAGCTTCTACTTTATCGCCTTCTGTTACGGCTACAAAACGCATATTGTCGCCAAAACGAGCGAATTTAGCACCTTGTAAATCGTTCCAACCAGAGGCTACTCTACTCCAAACGTTGATTCTTTCATGAACCTCTTCGTCTTGCCAGTGACCTACCACTACTTTACGAGCGATACCCATTCTAGCTCCGATGAAACCGAATTCACGGTCGCCATGTGCAGATTGGTTCAAGTTCATAAAGTCCATATCGATATCTGCATACGGAATTTCAGCATTGAACTGAGTATGTAAATGACAAAGTGGTTTACGTAAAATTTTCAAGCCATTAATCCACATTTTTGATGGCGAGAAAGTGTGCATCCAGCAAATCAAACCGATACATTTTGCATCAGAGTTTGCTTGAATTGCCATATTGTATATTTCCTCTGGCGTTTTTAAAACAGGCTTAAATACAACAGTTACTGGAATTTTTGAAGACTTGTTGAGCGCTTCAGCAATAATTTTAGAGTGGTCATCCACTTGCTTAAGTGTTTCTTCACCGTAAAGATGTTGGCTACCTGTAATGAACCAAACTTCGTTTTGTTTTAAGTCAATCATTTTAATAAATATAATTTGGTAAGCACCAGAATGTTATGTGTGATATAATTATTTTAATTCCAATACAGCTACTGAAAACGCTGGTAATTTTACTTTTAATTGATTCCCCGAAATCGTTGCTCCTGAAAATGCCTTTGGTTGAATTTTATTAGGATTTTCAAATGAATTGAAGTCTCTTAATTTTTCAGCAGCTAAAATTCTTCCTGAAACAGAAACGTATTTTGCACCTTTTAAATCAATCGTGATTTCTTGAGGATTTTTAGGATCAACATTTGTTAAAGAGATGTGTGTTAAACCTTTAGCATCTTTTGAAGCTGAAACGGAAACCGCTGGTAATTTTTCTCCTTCAAATACAAAGTCGTTAGTTTTTACTTTGATTGGAAGCAAAGTAGCATCTTGGTGAACATTGTACATTTCCATTACATGGTAAGTAGGAGTGAGGATCATTTTCTCCTCTTTGGTAAGGATAACTGCCTGCAAAACATTTACTACCTGTGCTAAATTCGCCATTCTGATACGGTCAGCATGGTTATTGAAAATATTCAACGTAGCTCCCGCAATCATGGCATCTCTCATGGTATTTTGTTGAAACAAGAAACCCGGATTTGTACCATTTTCTACATTGTACCAACCGCCCCATTCGTCAACTACTAAAGCAACCTTCTTTTTAGGGTCGTACTTGTCCATTACTGCTGAATGTTTTGTTACCAATTCATCCATCAACAAAGCTTGTTGCATTGTTTTGAAATACTCTTTATCAGTATATTCTGTAGCAGAAGTTTTTTTACCTTCGCCCCAGCTTAAAACTGAATAATGGTGAATAGCTACACCTTCAAGCATTTGATGAGGAATGTTCTTCATCAACGTTTCTGTCCATTTATAATCTGCATCACTTGCACCAGAAGCTACTCTGAAAAGTCCTTTTTTATCTGCTCCTGCCATGAAAGTAGCATACTGACGATAGATGTTAGCATAATATTCGGCTGTCATGTTTCCACCGCAACCCCAAGCTTCGTTACCTACTCCCCAGATTGAAACATTCCAAGGTTTTTCACGACCATTTTGCTCACGTAATTTTGACATTGGACTTGTTCCTGCACCCAAATTTATATACTGGGTCCAGTCTTTCAATTCTTGTACAGTTCCACTACCTACATTACCAGAAATATATGGTTCAGTACCCAATAGCTCGCACATATTCAAGAAATCGTGTGTACCAAAAGAATTATCTTCAGTAACACCACCCCACCAAGTATTAACCATCGCTGGGCGTTGAGCTTTAGTCCCAATACCATCTTTCCAGTGATAAGTATCAGCAAAACAACCACCTGGCCAACGTAGGTTAGGAATTTTTAATTTTTTAAGCGCATCAATAATGTCTAATCTTACACCATCTTTATTCGGGATTTTTGTGTTGTTTTCACCCACATAAAAACCACCGTAGATACACGTACCTAAATGTTCTGCAAAATGCCCGTAGATGTGCTTGTTAATCGTTACTTTTCCTGAATCAGCTTGCAATGTCGCTGTATTTTGAGCATTTCCTAGGAAAGAAAGCCCTAAACAAGCCATTGCCAATAGTTGTTTTTTCATCGATTTTTTGGAGGATTTAATTGGAATAATATTTTTCAAGTTAAGAGTTTTGAGTTATGAGTGAGGAGTTGTGCTTGCCTAAAATAGGTTGACATAAATTTCAACTTATTTATGAGCAAATCGAAATCAGATTCTAAAAAAAGTACAAGTTTAAAAATTCGTCAACGACGTATTTTTAGTGAATCATT
>NZ_JAYFUL010000005.1:0-244549 GCF_034928825.1 Arcicella aquatica
GTGATTTAGTGATTTAGTGATTTAGTGATTTAGTGATTTAGTGATTTAGTGATTTAGTGATTTAGTGATTTAGTGATTTAGTGATTTAGTGATTTAGTGATTTAGTGATTTAGTGATTTGAAAGCCCATTCATGCTAAATGAGTTCCCCAAAAATCATTTTATTTTAACTTTTTCGAAAAAAAATCACTCAATCACTCAATCACAACTAAAATAAATCACTAAATCACAACTCACTCATTCACAATTAAATCTACCCCACTCTCGGGCAACGTTTAAATTCTTTTGTTCTGTCAAACAGGTAACGGTAAGTAATATATTCTTTATCTCTCGTTGTTCCTAGTTGTGAAACAAAACGATTCATTTTAGGATTAAAATCTCCTACCCAATTCATATCAATCGTTTCATACTGATAATGTGGGTTATCTCTACCAGCCTGACGGAAACGCAAAGCAATGGCAGACTCAACTCCTTTGCCTTGATAGTCTGGCACTACGCCAAAAATTACGCCACATGTACGAGTAATGACTCCACGCATTAGCAAAAGCATAAATTTCGCTTTTTCCCATACGCCAAATTTCCCGTTCAGGTGTTTTACAATCTGGTTAATATCTGGAATCACGATAAAAAAAGCAATCGGGCGTTCGCCAGCATAAGCAAACCACGTTAGCTCCTCGTCGATGATAGGCTTCATTTGTTTTACAAGGTTGCTCGCTTGCTCTTCCGTCATGGCTTTTACACCCGGGAATTTTGCCCAGCCTTCATTAAAGATTGTCCTGAAATCTTCTCCGTATTTTGCTAATTTACTCTTTTCGATATGACGGAAAGTATAATCAGGGTTCTCATAAATACGCCTAGCTTTTTCCTCTACCGTTGGAGCAACCGTAGCCGCACGAATCGGCGTGACATATACATATTGTTGGAAATAGTCTTTAAAACCATATTTTTCAAAAAACTGAATATAATAGGCCTTTGTCCAAGGCATTTTATAAGTAGGCTCAAATTGCCATCCTTTGGTCATCAATCCCCAAAAAGAATCTCTTTCTCCAAAATTAATTGGGCCATCCATTGCCTCCATGCCTTTGCCAGCCAACCAATTTTTACATGTATCAAACAACAAAAAAGCGGCAGATTCATCCTCAATACATTCAAAAAAGCCCATTCCTCCTGTCGGTTGTTCTTCCTTATTAGCAGTCTCCTGATTAATAAAAGCGGCTACTCTACCGATGGTTTTACCTGAGGTATCCTGCAAAATCCATCTGATGGCTTCACCATGCTTAAAGTATTTATTTTTTTCAGGATTAAAGGTATTTTCAATATCTTGGTCGAGCGGACGAATCCAATTTTTATCATACTCATACAAGCGAACGGGTAATAAAAGAAATTCTTGTTGGAGATGTTTATGATTAGCTACTTCTAAAATGGTCATTGTTGTTCGGTTGAATTATTTTTTTTCAAAGATAGAGGATTTTGTTATGAGATTTGCGTTATGAAATAAGACGCTCTATTAGCTTTCAAAAATATTAAGTACGAAATGGGAATTCCTTCATTACTATTTTTGACCTATAGTAGTTTACAAGGAAGACTTTTATTGATATTGAACTCTTGATGAAATTCTTTACTTTTACAACAAAAAACATCATTCCTAATGTCAAAATTTAATTATCCAGTTAGCGATCCTTTCGAAGCAAGAGCCGTAACTGAGCCTACTTTTGAGGAAAATATTTTTGAAAGCAACCTGTATGTAAATCTTGATCAGGTGCGAGGAAATGAATATCTTAATGATATAAAGTTTGACTTAGGTATTGGCGATGATGGTTCTTTTCATTTGACAAAAGAATATGTTAAACTGATTTTTTCTGGTCATATTGGTTCTGGTAAAACCATTGAGCTTAAACGTTTGCACCATGAGCTTAATCAACCAAGCCAGTATTTTTCAGTCTTTATAAGCATAGAAGAAGAATTAGAGATTTCAAGGTTTGAACCTGAAGACTTTTACGTTTTACTCATTACAAAACTGATTACACAACTTCAAGAAAATGGAATTAGTCGAAATACGGAATCGCTCAAAGAGTTAGCGAAAATGTTTTTTAGTGATACAGAAGTTAAAAAAGAAATTAGTGAAAGTATCAAAGATGAAATTGGCGTAAATGTAGAAGCAAGCATCGGCTTTCTTGATTTTTTTAAAATTGGTGGTTCATTAAAAAACCTTTTGGCAGGAGAGACTAAAACAGCTAAGGTAGTCCGTGAAGTAACTCGCAAAAACTTATTGCATTTGACTCAGCTACTTAACGATTATCTTTCAGATATTAGAACAGATATACAAAATAAAGACTTAGGACAAGATATCTTATTTATTATAGATGGTACTGAAAAAATCATGTTTGAGAAATATGAAACCCTTTTTGTACGAGATGCTAACGTGCTAATAGGTATTAATGCAAACATGATTGTAACTGTACGAATAGATGGTTTTTATCAAGTAGAAAAATCGCCTACTCAGTTTACTAATCGTTATGTGGTACCTATGATTCGTACTGATACCCCTGAAAATGGCAAAGCTCTTTGTAAAATCATTGAAAAACGAATTAATACTAATATCTTTTTTGAAGACACACAAGCACTTGATAAATGCATTTACTATTCTGGCGGATGTATTAGGCAATTATTCAGAATAGTTAGTGCTGCGATTCGTAGAACCAGAGGCAATAGTAAAATAAATATAGCCATCGTGGAAAGTGTAGTTGACGAAATTGGTAATACAATGCGTGAGGGTATTGATAAAAGCTATATAAAAATACTACAAGATGGTGATTTTGAACCCGCAGAAATAAAGGTAAAAGCAATGCTATATAGTACGCTATTATTGAAATACAATGGAAAAAGCTCTATTAAAATAAATCCTATCCTTGAAAAATACCTGAGAAATGCCAACGAACTTTCAGCTTGAGAAAGCCTATAATGATAATTTACTTGAAGAAATACAGTTTACATTACAAGACCGTAAAGAACCGACCATTGTAATGATAAGCGTACCAGATTATGATTTACAAGCAAGGATTTCATCAAGCCTCAAAGAAAGACTTTCTCAATACCAATTTTATGATATAGACCTTACTCCCTTTCACGTTATCTCTTTACATCAAATTCTTCAAGAAAAATTGCCCAAATCTATTATTGATTCTGAACGCATAAGTTATTGCGTCAATGTTTTTGGTTTAGAAAATAGCCGACTAAGCTCTAAAGATGGACAAATCGTTGATTCAGGTATGATTGCTCAACTGAATTTTGAAAGAGAAATTATTTTCCGAAAGCCCAACTATCTTACCATTCTGTGGGGTGACCATGATTTTTTTATCCAACTACAACGCAAAGCTCCAGACCTTTGGAGCTGGGTAACTAATTTCTTCGTCTTTAAACAAGACGAAGCATATCAAGAAAAAGCCCTTAGTCCTACCCCCAATAATATCCCTGCTAAACTACCCATCCGTGAAGAATATATCAAAAGTTTAAAAGATAAATTAGAGCACTTACCTCTTAATGACTCTGATAAGGGAAGAGCCATGCGAGAAAGACTGAATCTTTATAGTCTTTTAGCTAATGAATATGCTAAATATTTTGACTACGAAAATGCTAAAAAATATTATGAAAATGCAATTGGAATTGCGGAGAAGTTGAAGATTAATGGCTATCAACTTTTCAGGCTACTTTATAATTATGCTACCTTAAATTTGGATTTTAGAAGATTTGAATTGGCGCTAACATTTTATAAAAAAGGGATAAAAAAAGCTATTCAGACGAATGATTTAAATAATGTAGAAGGTAGCTATCATCAAATTGGGATAGTTTATCAAAGACAAAGGATTTGGGATAAAGCTTTAGAGAATTTTCAAAAAGTTATTGATTTACAAAAAAAAAATGTACCTAATAAACAATTAGGAAATACATATCATCAAATTGGAAGAGTATATGAAGAACAAAGGATTTGGGATAAAGCTTTAAGTAATTTTCAAAAAGCTATTGATTTACAGAAAAAAAATGGACAACAACATCAATTAGGAAGTACTTATCATCAAATAGGAAGAATTTATCAAGAGCAAAAAAATTGGGAAAAAGCCTTAGAAAACTATCAAAATACTATTGATTTACACCAAAAACAAGAACATTTATTAGGGGGTACTTATCTTCAAATTGGGATAGTTTATCAAGAACAAAAAATTTGGGATAAAGCTTTAGAAAATTATCTAAAAGCTATCTATTGGGATGAAAGAACTGGACAAGAACATCTATTAGGGATGACTTATCATATAATTGGAATATTCCATGAAGAGCAAAAAAACTGGAAAGACGCATTAGAAAATTTTTACAACGCTATCAATTGGAAAGAAAAAACTGGACAAAACTATCAATTAGGGATTACTTATCATCAAATAGGAAGAGTTTATGAAAATCAAGGCAATGATAACTTAGCTTTAAAAGAATATGAAAAAGCATTATCACTCACCCCTGAATATTTTGAAGAAGAAAAAGAAATCATAAAAGAATCTATCGAAAGAGCTAAAAATAAGTTGTCAGAGAAGTCTTAATGCATTTTGAACTCAAAAGCCTCTCAATCCATTATACTTTTATTAGTTTTGTAAAAGAAATCAATTTAGTCCACAAGAATAATCAAACTGAATGCAACCCCTAAAGATATACAATACCCTCAGCAGAGAAAAAGAACTTTTTACGCCCATCAACGCTCCACATGTGGGAATGTATGTTTGTGGACCAACTGTTTATAATTACGTTCACCTAGGAAATGTTCGTACGTTCTTAACTTTCGATATTCTCAATCGTTATCTAACTCATATTGGCTATAAAGTACGTTATGTAAGAAACATTACGGACGTTGGTCACTTAGTGGGCGATGGTGACGAAGGTGAAGACAAAATTGGTAAAATGGCGAAGCTCGAAAAGCTTGAGCCGATGGAAATTGTACAACGCTATACCAACGATTTCCATAAGGTATTGCTACAATTCAACTTATTACCACCTAGTATCGAGCCATCTGCCACGGGGCATATCGTAGAACAAATAGAAACTACTAAATCTTTAATCGACAAAGGTTTGGCTTATGAATCGCAAGGTTCCGTATATTTCGATATTGCTCGCTACAATGCTGAAGGTGGAAATTACGGTAAACTTTCGGGAAGGGTATTAGATGATTTATTAACGGAAACGCGTGATTTAGATGGCGTTGGCGAAAAGCGTAATCCACTGGATTTTGCCCTTTGGAAAAAAGCAGCACCAGAGCATTTAATGCGTTGGACTTCTCCTTGGGGCGATGGTTTCCCAGGTTGGCACTTAGAATGTACTTGTATGAGTACTAAATATTTAGGGGATACGTTCGATATTCATGGGGGTGGAATGGATTTAAAATTCCCACACCACGAATGCGAAATTGCCCAAGCCAAAGGAGTTAATGGCGTTGAACCTGTTCGCTATTGGATGCACGCTAATATGCTTACGGTGAACGGACAAAAAATGTCTAAATCACTTGGCAATTCATTTTTACCTAGTGAATTGGTTACAGGTTCGCATCCATTATTAGACCAAGCCTATAGCCCAATGACAGTCCGTTTCTTTATGTTGCAGTCGCAATATAGAAGCACGCTTGATTTTTCAAACGAAGCCCTAAAGGCTGCTCAGAAAGGCTACAAGCGTTTAATTAATGGTTTAAGAATTATAAAAAATATCGAATATTTAGCTGATGATTCAATCGCAGTTGATGAAAAACACGTATTAGAAGTAGAGAAAGGTATTCAGGCTTGTTACGATGGGTTGAATGACGATTTAAATACAGCAGTTGCCATTGCAGGTTTATTTAATTTGGTAAAGAAAATAAACCAAATTTACATGGGGCAACTACAAACTGCACAGTTAGGAGAACAAGTGTTTACATCCTTAAAAGAAAGTTTTATCGCCATTATTGAAAACGTATTGGGTCTTATTGAAGAGCCTAACGAAAACATTGAGGCTTTTGCCAAAGGAATGCTTTCGTTATATCGTGAATACAAAGAGGCTAAACAATACGATAAGGTAGATGAAATAAGAGGTTACTTTAAAGCTAATGGGCTCGTTATCAAGGACATGAAAACTAAAATTGATTGGGCATACGAAGAATAGTCGTAAACTTAATTTCGCTTAATCTATAAACAATAAAAATGAGAACTCCGGGTTTAACGCCTATTGTTAGGGCATTGATGGCTATCAATATCATCGTATTTGGTGTTGAATATTTTGGTCATAAAGAGATGATTGTGTCGGTAATGGGGCTTCATTACTTTACTTCTGAGAAGTTTTTACCCTTTCAGTTTTTAACATCTATTTTTGTTCATGCCGACCTTCGACATCTTTTCAACAATATGCTCGGATTGTTTTTCTTAGGGCCAATGTTGGAAATGTATTGGGGAGAAAAACGTTTTTTAACGTTCTTTTTAATAACAGGAATGGGGTCTGGCTTGTTATATATGGGATTGAAATATTATGATTATTCAACACTTGAAGCAGCCACAAGGGCATACATTGAACATCCAGATTTAAATCAGTTCAGTAAATTTCTGTATCAGTATTTTCCAGACGGAATACCTCATAATGCTTATGCACTAATTGAAGGGAATCCAAACAATATTACCGTACAGAATTCTGTTCTAATTGCACAGGAATGTTTGAGGTCTGTGTTGGATACTCCACTAATCGGAGCCTCTGGAGCAGTGTTTGGGGTGATGGCTGGCTTTGCTTTGCTTTTCCCTAATACAGAACTTATGCTTTTTTTACTTCCAATCCCAATAAAAGCAAAATATTTTGTAGCTTTATTGGGTCTATACGAGCTATATGTTGGTATGAACAAAATGCCTGGCGATAATGTAGCACATTTTGCCCATATCGGTGGAATGATTTTTGCCTTTATACTAATTAAAATCTGGGGCAAAAATAGAAACTCCTTCTATTAAAAATAATAACATTTTGTTTTTCAATCTGTTATATTGAAACATTGATAATTTTTGAGTAATATTAAAGTTTATAAAGGAATATAAAAATGAGTGGGATTTTAGATGACTTTAAAGATGCTTTTTCCAAGCGAAATAATGGTTTAATTCAGCTGATATGGTTGAATGTAGCTGTATATGTGGTGATGTTGCTGGTATTGATAAGTCTTACAATTTTCTTCAAAAAAGCTGAATTGTTCGACAATGCTTTGTCATACCTAAGCCTCACGCCGTCGTTAGGTACTTTTTTGTACCGCCCGTGGACGATTCTGACTTACTCATTTTTCCACTCTGTCAATCCCATTGCCCATCTATTACCTAATATGCTAATGCTCTATTGGTTTGGAGCAATCATTCAGGAATTTTTGGGAAGCCGCAGGCTAATCAATCTATACATTCTGGGGGCAATCTTCGGAGGTATCTTTGCATTACTTACGTTTAACTTTATTCCTTATTACCAAACAGGCATCAATACTACTATCATTGGGGCTTCTGGCAGTGTAATGGCAATTATGTTTGCCGCCGCTACTCTTGCACCCGATTATACGTTCTTCCTGTTTTTAATTGGCCCTGTTAAAATAAAATATATTGCCTTCTTCTTCTTTTTGATTTCATTGGCAGGTGCTATTGGTATCAACGCTGGCGGAGGTATTGTGCATTTGGGTGGAGCTTTGCTAGGTTATTTATATGTAAAACAATTGCAGGCAGGCAACGATTGGGGAACACCTATAGATGCTACGGTAGATTTTTTCAAAAGAATTGTGAATCGTACCGAAAAACCTAAAATCAAAGTGGCTTATCGCCAAAAAGAAACATCTTATAATAGCTCAAGTGTAGGTGTGGGCGTGGGCTATCCAGATGAAGACGAGGTAGATGCTATTCTAGATAAAATCTCACGTTCTGGCTACGAAAGTCTGACAAAAGAAGAAAAACAAAAGCTTTTTAAAGCTTCACAGAAGTAAAAATATAACCATTTTCATTAAAAAGGTCAAGTAGAAAATCTGCTTGACTTTTTTAATTAATACTAAGCTTAAAATATTTCCGTAAATTTGTTAGCTTGTTGCTAAGTTTCACCTTAGATTCTTTCTATATTTAACTTTCAGTCAAACATTTTAAGGATAAACAGGGTTATCTACTTACAATTTTCACTCGAAAAAACCCATGCAAATTATACCCGGAAAAATATTAGCCCAAATTAACACTCCTGAAGATTTGAGGAGGCGTAATCGCTCAGAATTGTTACAAATTTGTGACGAACTACGTCAGTACATTATTGATGATGTATCGGTGTATGGCGGACATTTTGGGGCTTCACTTGGTGTGGTTGAGTTATCAGTAGCACTTCACTATGTCTTTAATACCCCTAACGACCAGTTAATATGGGATGTAGGGCATCAGGCTTATGGGCATAAAATTCTGACGGGTCGTAGAGATAAATTCCATACTAATCGTCTTTATGGTGGTATTTCGGGTTTTCCGAAACGCAAAGAAAGTAAATATGATGCCTTCGGCGTAGGGCACTCTTCTACTTCTATTTCGGCAGCCTTGGGGATGTCTGTAGCTTCTAATTACAAAGGAGAAACAGACCGCCAGCACATTGCCGTAATTGGTGATGGTTCAATGACAGGAGGAATGGCTTTTGAAGCGATGAACCATGCGGGAGATATTCCAAATAATATGATTATCATTCTGAATGATAATTGCATGGCTATTGACCCTAACGTAGGGGCTTTGAAAGAATATCTTACAGATATTACTACTTCGCATACTTATAACAGAGTAAAAGATGAAGTGTGGAACCTGTTAGGCAAGATGTCAAAATTTGGCAAATCTGCTCAAGATATTGTTTCTAAAATAGAGAACGGACTGAAAGCTACTTTGCTGAAACAAAGCAATTTATTTGAGTCTTTGAATTTACGATATTTCGGTCCTATTGATGGGCATGATGTAGAATATATGGTAACGGTGCTGAATGATTTGAAAAACATTCCTGGACCAAAAATATTACACTGTATTACCACAAAAGGCAAAGGCTATGCCTTGGCTGAAAAAGACCAAACCCTATGGCATGCCCCTGGTAAGTTTGATAAGATTACGGGCGAAATCAAAAAGAAGTATTATTCTACGCCCCAGCCTCCTAAATATCAGGATGTTTTTGGGCATACCATTGTAGAATTAGCAGAGAAAAATCCGAAAATTATGGGTGTAACACCTGCAATGCCTTCGGGAAGCTCGCTGAATTTGATGATGAAGGTAATGCCAAACCGTGCGTTTGATGTAGGAATTGCCGAACAACATGCCGTTACTTTCTCGGCAGGAATGGCATCTCAAGGTCTTACTGTTTTCTGTAATATCTATTCAACGTTTATGCAGCGTGCTTACGACCAAGTAATTCACGATGTAGCCATTCAGGAATTACCCGTTATTTTCTGTTTAGACCGTGCTGGTTTTGCTGGTGCCGACGGCCCAACGCATCATGGTGCTTATGATATTGCCTATATGCGTTGTATTCCGAACATGATAGTGTTTGCTCCGATGAATGAAAAAGAATTGAGAGACATTATGTTTACCGTTTCTGATGATGAGTTTAAACAACTGAAAAGCTGTATTTCTATCCGTTACCCGCGTGGCGAAGGGATGATGCCAGTGTGGAGAACTGACTTTGAAAAAATTGAAATCGGTAAAGGACGAAAAATAAAAGATGGAGAAAAAGTAGCGATTCTTACGCTAGGTCATATTGGTAACTATGCAGTACAAGCTTGTGAAGTATTAGAAAAAGAAGGACTCAATCCAGCACATTATGATATGCGTTTTGTAAAACCTCTGGATGAAGAGATGCTCCACGAGATTTTCCAACATTTCGACAAAGTAATCACGGTTGAAGATGGTTGTATTCAAGGTGGCTTTGGTACAGCAGTTGCTGAATTTATGTTGGATAATAACTATTCAGCACAAATTAAGCGATTGGGTATTCCAGACAGAGTAGTTGAGCATGGTGAACAAATAGAGTTGCATCATGAATGTGGCTTTGACCCTGATGGAATTGCTGAAGCTGTTAGAAGTATTCTTGGTACAGAAAAGAACTATCAGAAAACAGATAATATTAAGGTAATTTTAAATTAGAACATTATAAGGAATAAACCAAAGGCGAATTAATTTTTCGCCTTTTTTATTTTCGCATTATTGACTACATTTGCTCAATGAAACAATTTACAGCCATATTGCTAAGTTTTGTCATCTTTGTAGGGAGTTTGTTCCCCAAAGCTGATGCTTTGCAGTTAGCCAAAGTTGGAGAATTAGTAAAACATTACAATCAACACAAAAACAGTTGGAATGAAAATATTAGCTTTCTAGAGTTTTTGGCAATGCACTATTCTGCTACGTCTAAACACTTCAAAACAGCTAAACATTCTCATTCAAATTTACCAAACCTGAATTCACATAACACTACAACGCTATGTGAACCTACGTTTGATAAAAAAATTGTCCTCCCCTTTGTTGCTATCTTCAAAGTTTTTTCTGAACCAAACTTCGTTTGGAAAAATTTCTATCGTTTCTCTATAGTGCAGACACTATTCAACCCTCCTCGATTCTAATTTCCTTAAGCAAAATCCGCTTTGCTATTTCTTATCATTCTTTCCTCACGAAGTTTCCTTCGTGAAAATACCTTTATTTACAATAATGAGCTTTTCCCTTAACGGGATTACAAATTTTGATGTCTTAAAATTTGGGCTCTTCTTCTTGACATACATACAATGATAGATTCAATCATTCGATTCAGCATATACAATAAGCTGACAATCGGCTTATTGGTATTGGCATTGGTGACGTGGGGTGGGATTTCCTTAACCCAGTTGACCATTGATGCCCTACCAGATATTACTTCAAATCAGGTACAAGTAATCACTCAATCGCCTGCTTTACCCGCATCAGAAGTAGAAAAATTCATTACTTATCCACTAGAAATCTCGTTAAGAACCGTTCCGAATACCAAAGAAATTCGTTCTATATCAAGAATGGGCTTATCGGTCATCACAGTCGTTTTTGATGATGATGTGCCTACTGAAAAAGCCAGACAACAAGTTTCTGAAAAACTCAGAGAAGCCGAACCAAATTTAATTCCTGGGGCTGGTCGCCCAGAGATGGCTCCTATTACAACAGGTCTTGGCGAATTTTATCAATACACCTTAGTGGTTGACCCCAAATTTAAAGATAAGTATTCGTTAGCCGACTTACGAACGCTTCAAGATTGGGTAGTTAAAAGACAGCTATTGGGCATAAAAGGAGTAGTTGAGGTAAGTTCTTTCGGCGGACATTTAAAGCAATACGAAGTCGCCATTAATCCAGAAAGGCTACGAGCAATGAACCTCAGTATTGCAGAAGTATTTCAGGCCTTACAAGATAACAATGCCAACTCGGGCGGTAGTTATATCGAAAAAGGAACAGATGCATACTTTATTCGTTCGGAAGGGCGAGTAAATAGCTTACAAGACATCGAAAATGTTGTGATTACTACCCGTGCAGGTATTCCCGTATTGATTAGTGATGTTGCCAAAGTTCAATTCGGTCATGCTGTTCGTTATGGAGCGATGACTCGTAATGGCGAAGGCGAAGCGGTTGGAGCCGTTGTCCTATTACTAAAAGGAGAATCTGCTGAAAAAGTGGTTGTTAGTGTTAAAAAACGAGTTGAAGAAATTCAAAAGTCTTTACCAGAAGGCGTAAAAGTAGTATCATTTATTGATAGAAGTAAGCTTATCGACAAGTCTATTGGTACTGTACAGAAAAATTTGATTGAAGGAGGTTTAATTGTAGTATTCATTTTGGTTTTACTCTTAGGCAACCTTAGGGCAGGTTTAGTGGTAGCATCGGTAATTCCTCTCTGCTTGCTATTTTCTTTCGCACTTATGAACCTGTTTGGCGTTTCAGCCAATTTGATGTCGTTGGGTGCTATTGACTTTGGGTTGATTGTAGATGGGGCGGTTATCATTGTAGAAGCCGTTGTACATAGATTACATACACGCACAATTCCAGAAAATCATAATGGAGAAGCATACGTACTCACCCAGAACGAGATGAATGAGTCAGTGTATGACTCAGCAGTAACCATCCGAAAATCTGCTGCCTTTGGTGAAATCATCATCTTAATTGTTTATTTTCCAATTCTTGCTCTCACGGGTATTGAAGGTAAAATGTTTAGACCAATGGCCGAAACTGTAAGTTTTGCTATTGTCGGAGCATTGATTTTATCGTTGACGTATGTGCCTATGATGTCGTCATTGTGTTTAAGCAAAAAGATTGACCATTCTGAAACGATTGCTGACAAAATTATCAACTTTTTGTACAGATTCTATCAACCAATCATCACTTGGGCATTAAATAAGAAAACGATTATTTTAAGTACTTCGCTGGCATTTTTTGTAGCAAGTTTATTCCTATTTGGTACTTTGGGAGGTGAATTTATTCCAGAATTAAACGAAGGTGATTTTGCAGTAGAAACAATACTGCATAGCAATGCTTCCTTAACACAGAGTGTGAATTCGAATACCGAAGCACAAAAACTTCTACTTCGTGAATTTCCCGACGAAATCGAGCAAGTAGTATCCAGAATTGGGTCATCGGAAATTCCTACAGATCCAATGGGTATTAATGCCTGCGACTTAATTATCGATTTGAAAGACGCTAAAGTGTGGAAAAAGGCTGAAACGATGGAAGAGCTTGCTCAGAAAATGGATGATGCTTTGAAAGATATTCCGGGTGTAACTTTTGAATTTACACAGCCCATCCAAATGCGTTTCAATGAATTGATTGCAGGAACAAAATCGGATGTGGCGATTAAAGTTTTTGGAGAAGACCTTGATATTTTGTTCCAGAAAGCGCAAGAAATTGCCCAAAAGGTACATCAAGTACAAGGTATTGCAGATTTAAAGGTACAACAAATAGATGGCGTACCACAGATGGTAGTGACTTACGACCGCCAGAAAATTGCCCAGTACGGTTTAAAAATCAGTACCCTGAATACGCTACTGAAATCAGCTTTTGCTGGTGAAGAAGCGGGCGTTGTTTATGAAGGCGAAAAACGCTTTAGCTTAGTTATCCGTTTGGATTCATCGTATCGCAAAGACATCCAAAACATCAGAGATTTATATTTGGATTTACCCAACGGTGGAAAAGTTCCATTCGCGGAAGTAGCCAAAATTGATTATAAAGATGCCCCCTCTGAAATTACTAGAGACAATGCGCGTCGTAGAATTTCAATAGGGATTAACGTTCGTAACCGTGATGTAGAAAGTTTGGTGAAAGAGGTGCAAAGCATTATAGACAAAAAAGTAAAACTGCCCGTTGGATATACTATAGAATATGGAGGTGCTTTCGAAAACCTACAAGCAGCTAAAAGTCGCTTGTTTATAGCTGTGCCTGTGGCACTTTTCTTGATTTTTGCACTTTTATACTTCACTTTCAATTCTTTTGTAGAAGCCCTGATTGTATTTGTAGCCATTCCACTTTCAGCAATTGGTGGTATTTTATCACTTTGGCTTCGTGATATGCCTTTCTCGGTTTCAGCAGGCATTGGTTTTATAGCACTTTTTGGGGTAGCAGTTTTAAACGGTATCGTACTGATTTCATACTTCAAAATTTTAGAAAAAGAAGGCATAAAAGACATCAACAAAAGGATTTTAGAAGGAACCAAAACTCGTTTTAGACCAGTCATGATGACAGCAGCAGTAGCTTCTATGGGCTTTTTACCAATGGCGCTGAGCCATTCGCCCGGTGCGGAAGTACAAAGACCTTTGGCAACTGTAGTAATTGGTGGTTTGATTACAGCTACTATTCTGACTTTAGTAGTACTCCCTGTGATTTATAGTCTGGTTTTTAATAGAATACCTAAAACGCCCAAAGGCATAGCCACTGTTATTGTGCTATTATTGATAAGTACTACCACTTTTGCACAAAACAATACGCCACAATCATTACAAATGTGTATTGATAAGGCTATTCAGCAGAACCAAAACTTAAAGATTTCTACCCTAGAAATCAAAGGAAATCAGACATTGGTAAAAACTGCTCGGGAATTACCTAAAACAAGTTTTGATGCGCAGTACGGTCGTACACAAGTGTTTGATGGCAATGATGTCACCTTTTCAGTAGGACAAGCTTTCGCTTTGCCTAGTTTATATAAAGCCCAAGAAAACCTGTTAAAAGGTAATGTTTTAACGGCTGAAAAGCGTGCTAGATTAACTAAAACACAATTGATTGGTGAGGTTAAAAGCATTTACTTTCAGATTCTATATACTAATCAATTCATCAAATTGCTTCAGCAACAAGACAGCCTTTATCAAAGTGCATTCAAAGCAGCCTCTGTACGTTATAAAACTGGTGAAACGGATTTGTTGGAGAAAGTATCTTCAGAAACACGATTAAGAGAAATACAAAATCGTATTCAGCAGGTACAAGCTGATGAGAAAAATCTGTATCAAACCTTACAATTTTTGATGAATACTCGTGAAAACTTCGTGATTGATTATAGCATTGATACGCAAAAAACGCTTTTGTTGAGTAATGCGCAGTTGGCTTCAAATCCTTTCTTAGAAATCATCAAACAGCAAAGCGAAGTAAGCAAATTACAAACCAATTTGGAACAACAACGGTTGAAGCCAGATGTAAGAGTAGCATTGACCAACCAAAGTATTGAAAAACATTTCAATCAAAATTATGTACAAGTGGGCATCAATGTACCGATATTCACGAAGGCTCAGCAAGCAAGAATCAGTGCTTCTAAAATCAACGAAGAGGTAATAAATCAGCAATATCAGTATGCTGAAAATCAACTACAAAGTCAGCTAAATTCCTTGAAAATTCAGTTCGAAAAAGCGGATAAGTCTTTGAATTATTATAAAAATTCAGCGATTCCACAAGCCGATTTAATAGCCAAAACGGCCGCTAAAAGCTATCAGGCTGGTGAGATAGAATATGTAGAATTTGTGCAGAATATCACACAAGCTTGGCAAATCAAAGAAAAGCATCTAGCTGAATTGCAAAATTTCAACCAAATTATTATCAACATCGAAACATTAATCGGAAATGAATAATTCTCAAAAATATTATATCAATACACTTCAAAAGTGTGTTGTGATTGCCTTTATTTTTTTAATAAATGTATCTTGTTCTAAACCAAAAGAAGAAGAACAGGAGAATAGTGATCAAAAAACAGACATCTTAACATTATCTGCTGAACAGGTAAAAAATGCTCATTTAGTGTTGGGAGCTTTTGATAAAACCACTATTTCAGATGAAGTAAAAGCCAATGGTATAGTAGATGTACCACCTATGAATATGGCATCGGTAAGTATTCCTATTAGTGGTTATGTAAAAAGCACCAATACTCTTCCGGGATCTCCTATTAAAAAAGGAGGAGTTTTAGCCACTATTTACAGCATGGATTATATCCAATTGCAACAAGATTATTTACAGGCTGTAAGTCGCCTAAAATTCTTAGAACAGGAATTAGAGCGCCAGAATGTTCTGAGTAAGGAAGATATTGGTGCTAAAAAGAAATTGCAACAAGCTGATTCAGAGGTGTCTTCTATGAAAGCTCAGACCAAAGCTTTGGAGTTAAAGCTTGAATTGATAGGTTGTTCGATAGAAAAACTAAAAAAAGGGCAACTTTCGTCTTCTATCAATATTACTTCACCCATCGAAGGTTATATCAAAACAGCCAATGTATCTATTGGTAAAAATGTTGCTCCTACTGATGTATTATTTGAAATCGTAGGAAATACGCATAAGCACATAGAGCTAAAAGTTTTTGAAAATGACATCAATAAAATAAAAATAGGACAAAAAATAGTAATCGAACATCCTACTTTTTCTGAAAAGCCTATGATGGCTACTGTATTTCTGGTAGGTAAGAACGTAGAAGCCGACAGCAAAACCATTAATATTCACGGGCATATTGATGATGAAGTAATGGAAAGCAAACTTACTGTGGGGCAATATGTAAATACTAAAATTTTTACAGGAAAGCGAATTGTGAATACATTACCCGAAACTGCCGTTGTAATTCATAATAATGATGGCTTTATTTTTATACAAACCAAAGAAAATACTTTTCAACAAATTCCTGTCAAAATTGGAACTACTGAAAAAGGAAATATTGAAATATTTACTAAAAGGAATATTGATAATCAACAAATTGTAAAACAAGGTGCTTCTATTTTACAAGCGATGTTAGCTAGTTCAGAATAAAGTAAAAATTAATTAATTCTATTGGACGCAACCATTTAGAACGAAGTCCTGTATATCTCAATATATGATAAAAATCATTTAAACATTCTTATTAAGATTATATATTTAACAGATTCTAATCGTTGTACCAAAGTGAACTTTTTCAATTAATTATTACAAATTATGAATACAATAGAAGAAAAAATGAATCGCCTTACTTTTCTAAAACAATTAGGTTTAACAGGAGCAAGCTTAATGGCCGTTTACTGCGGAGTAACCATGACTTCCTGTACTAATGAAGGAGATATAGCAGGGCCACTACCTACTGGCGGAATAACCTTTGATTTATCGACAACTGCTAATGCAGCTTTGCGTACAAAGGGAGGATACGTTGTGGATAGAACCAATAATATCGTTGTGGCTTATACTAATGTAGGTACTTACGTTGCTGTAACCCTTATTTGTAGCCATGAAGGACAAAAGAAAATTACCTATGCAACTGATAAATTCTACTGTACTGAACACGGAGCAACTTTCGATAACAGCGGCAAAGGCACAAATAGCAATGGTAGTGGTGGCTTAAAAACTTATACTGTCACTCAAAGCGGGACAATTTTAACGGTAAGCTAGAGACCCTACTACCAAAAATTACGTATGTCTTTAATGACAGTAAACTACGAAATGGCTTCATGATGTATTGAAAGCCATTTCGTTTAAAAAAATCAGCATTATGAAAAAATATCTATTAGTATTCAGTTTCTTATTGAGTTTCCAAAGCTTTTGCCAAGACGACCTTATGGATATGCTTAACAAGCAAAATGAAACAAAAACTGAATATACTACCGCAACTTTTAAAGCTACGCGCTTAATCAATGGACAGACTATTGAAACTGTTAATAAGAAACACCTTAATTTCTGGATTTCTCATAGATTTGGAGCAGTCAATTCAGGATTTATTGATAATTTCTTTGGACTAGACGAAGCAAAAATCAGACTAGGCTTAGAATATGGTTTGACCGATAACCTAACGGTTGGTGTGGGTAGAAGTTCGCAAGAAAAAACTTACGACTATTACTTAAAATACAAAGCTATTCGCCAGTCAACTAATGTACCTGTTACTGTTACGGGGTATGTGAGCGGAGCAGCCAATACGATGATTACAGGTTATACCCTTGAATCAGGCTCAACATTGAAGTTTAATGATAACCTTGAGCGTCAAACTTATTGCGCACAAATCTTGATTGCTCGTAAATTCAGTGAGAAACTGTCGTTACAAGTCATGCCCACCATTATTCATTTCAATAAAACAGAGGTTGCAGATATGAAAAGCGAAGTGTTGTCATTAGGTTTTGGGGGAAGATACAAACTTTCTAAAAGACTGAGCTTAAATGCCGAATATTACCTCACCGACCATGGTACTAGCAGTGTTTCTAGCAAATATCACAATTCTTTAGCCATCGGTTTTGACATTGAAACAGGCGGACACGTATTCCAGTTGCATTTCACGAATTCAAAAGGAATGATTGAGCGTCATTTTATTGCACAAACCCTAGGACAGTGGAGTAATGCTGATATTTTTTATGGATTCAATATCTCCAGAACATTTAGTTTTGATGGAAAATCAAACAAAAAAAAGAATTAATATGAAAAACTACTTCCTTACTTTTATTGGTACTTTGTTGATAAGTCAAGCGAGTTACGCACAGTTATTTTATACACAAACAGGCAAAACTAGCTTTTTTTCTAAAACGCCTTTAGAGGATATTTCAGCAGTAAACGGTGCGGTTTCATCTATTTTGAACACGACTACCAACGATATTGCTGTCAGAATGAACATTAATCAATTCAAATTTCCGAACAGATTGATGGAAGAACACTTTAATGAAAACTATTTAGAATCTGAAAAGTATCCAGCAGCCACCTTTAAAGGTAAAATCGCCGAGAAGATAGATTTCACCAAAGAGGGCAGCTATGACGTATCGGTAAAGGGCTTCATGATGATTCATGGAGTAACCAAAGAAAAAACCATTACTGGAAAACTAACAGTTGGAAAAGAAGGTATTACTGTAGATTCAAATTTTGAAATTGCTTTAGTTGATTACAAAATAGACGTTCCTAAATTAGTATGGGAAAAAATTGCGGAGAAAATAGCAGTGAAAAACAATTTTAGCTTGATAAAAAAGTAAGATATTTCATAAAATGAAGCTTTTGAATCAGCTTTTGAGTTAAGAATAACACCATGTTCTTAATTCAAAAGCTGATTTTTTTTATTGTTAAAAAACATCGCATATCATTTTCACTAAATACCGCTAACCGCTATTGATTAATTAAGCTAATCCTTCTTGTTTTTAAAGCTATATTATCCTTCTTATCCTTTGTTCATTTCCGAACAAAAAGTGTATCATTTTCGAACACTTTTTAATAAAAACACAAAACAACATGCTCATTATCAATAATTTACATATTTGGCATTATCTTCTCAATAAATTGTTCAAACAGAATGATTAAATGATGAAACACATCTAATCTTATTAATTAATTTCAATACAATGGATAGAGTAATCGAAAAAAACAAATGGTCGGCAAAACGCATTCTTCCTTGGGTAGGGGGTGTGGCAATAGTTGGCCTGATTGCAGCAAGTTATTTCAATACCACAGGTAAAAGTAAATTGAATGTGGATGAAGGCAAAATTATGATTTCGGAAGTAAGCAAAGGAAGCTTCCAAGAGATTATTCCTATCAATGGTATTGTTTTACCTATTCAAACTATCTATTTGGATGCTAGTGAAGGCGGTAGAGTAGAAGAACTTTTTGTGGAAGATGGTGCTATCGTGAAAAAAGACCAGCCTTTATTAAAATTATCTAACACCGACCTTGAGCTAGACCTTGCCAATCGTGAAACTTCTGTTTTTCAGTTGATTACTCAAATGCAGTACACTCAAAATTTGGCTCGTGAAAACACCATTCGTCAGCAAGCTAATTTAGCCGATATTGATAATGCATTGTTAGAAGCCAAAAGAGTATATGATTTGAACAACCGTTTACATAAAGAGAAAGTAATTTCTGAACAAGATTATAAATCATCTCTAAACCTATATAACTATAATGTTCGCCGTAAAGCTTTGATTGAAAAAACGTTGAAGCAAGATTCAATCACAACGGCAACTCAGCTAACACAAATGAAAGAGACGGTGGCTCGTACACAAGAAACATTGAAGTTAATGCGTAAAAAAGCTTCTGATTTAGTAGTAAAAGCTCCTGTGGCTGGTCAGCTTACTTCAAGAAATGCGGAGGTTGGGGAAAATAAAGTACGTGGTGTAAGGTTAGGACAAATCGATGTGTTAAGTGGCTTTAAAGTGCGTGCTGATATTGACGAACACTATATTTCAAGAGTATTCATTGGTTTAACAGGCGAGTTTACCATTTCAGACAAAACGTATAAGCTACGCGTTAAGAAAGTTTATTCACAAGTAACCAATGGACGTTTTCAAGTGGATATGGAATTTATAGGAACACCACCAAGCGATATACGTCGTGGACAAACTTTACAAGTACGTTTATCTTTAAGTGACCAAACGCAGGCTGTGTTATTAGCAAAAGGTGGGTTCTATCAACAAACTGGCGGAAACTGGATTTTCAAAGTGGGTGAAAACGGAGAAAAAGCGTATAAAGTAGATATCCAATTAGGTCGTCAAAACCCTGAATATTATGAAGTTCTGGAAGGCTTAAAACCAGGTGATAAAGTAGTAACGTCTAGTTATGAAAACTATGGGGATATGCAGGAATTGGTTATAAAGAAGGAGAGTAAGCAGTAAGTTTTGAGCTATAAGCTGTGAGCTATATAGATTTTAGAGTTTCATATAAATTCTTATTTATCAAATTCTCAAGGCTGAAAGCTAATAACATAAATACATTAAAAACTAAATAGTACGCTAAAACTCATTGCTCAAAGCTCAAGGCTGAAAGCTAATTGAAATCAAAAACTAAAAGTACATAGCTAAAACTCACTGCTTAAAGCTCAAGGCTCATGGCTCACAGCTCAAAGCTAAAAATCTAAAACCATGTTAAAAATTACAGACTTAGAAAAGATTTACCGTACTGAAGACATCGAAACGGTTGCTTTAAATAAACTTTCATTAGAAGTAAAGAAAGGTGAATTTGTAGCCATCATGGGCCCTTCGGGTTGTGGTAAATCCACTTTATTAAATATCATTGGTATGTTGGACGATGCCGAGAAAGGTAGCTTTATGTTCAATGGCGAAGAAATCATTCATTTCAACGAGCGCCGCCGTGCAGACCTCCGCAAACGTAATATTGGTTTCGTGTTCCAGTCCTTCAACTTGATTGACGAACTAACAGTGTATGAAAATGTAGAATTACCGCTTTTATACTTGGGTGTGGATGCCGCCGAACGCAAACAAAAAGTAGAAGCAGTATTAGAGAAAGTACAAATTATGCACCGTAGAAACCACTTTCCACAACAATTATCGGGTGGTCAGCAACAGCGTTGTGCTGTAGCACGTGCCGTGGTAAATACGCCTAAATTAATCTTAGCCGATGAACCTACAGGTAACTTGGACTCTACGAATGGTAATGAAGTGATGCAGTTATTAACTGAACTAAACGAAGCTGGTACAACTGTCATCATGGTGACTCACTCTGAACACGATGCTCGTTATGCGCACCGTATCATACGTTTGTTAGATGGTAAAGTTGTAATGGAGAATATTTTGGGGTAACATCATTAAGTGATTTAGTGAATTGTGAATGAGTGATTTTACCATCATTTAATCACTAATTCACTCATTTACAATTCACTAAATATTAATTGCAAAAAACCTTTAAAACCATGCTAAAGAATTATATAAAAATAGCTTTTCGCAATCTTTTGAGAAACAAAAGTTATGCTTTTATCAACATTGCGGGTTTGTCTTTAGGACTTACTTGTGCAATGTTGATTTTCGCCTTAGTTCGCTACCATTTCAGTATTGATAAACATCACAGCAAATATGAAAATACTTACAGAATCGTAAGTGAATTTGTTTCGAGAGAGGGGGGTGAGAACTTCCATTCTCCGGGTGTTCCTTATCCATTAGGAAAAGCCGTTTTAACAGATTTTCCTGACATAGAAAACCTTTCAATGACAGAACTACAAGAAAATTTTTTTGTAGCTATTTCATCTAAAAATGGCGAAGACAAAAAATTTAAAGAAACAGGCGAAGGTGCTTTTGTTGAACCTTCTTTCTTTAAAATTTTTGATTATGAATGGATTCAGGGTGGTTTTGAAGAGCTAAAAAATCCTAATACGGTTGTTATCAGCGAAAAAAATGCTTTGAAATACTTCGGCTCAACGGATGTTATTGGCAAAATCATCAAACACAATGGTCGTTTGAGCCTTAAAATCGTTGGCGTTTTCAAAGATTATAAAGACAATACCGATTTTGCCTACGAAGTAATGCCCTCTTATGCAAGTTTGAAAGAATATTATGGTTCTATCAACGATAATTTTGGAAGTACAAATAGCAGTACTCGTTGTGTCGTTTCATTAAATGAAAAATTTACAAAAGCCAATTGGGATAAACAAATGCCTGCTTTTGTGAAAAAATATAATCCTTACGAAGTAAAATACACTCACTATGTAATGCAACCTTTGAAAGAAATTCACTTTTCAGAAGACTATGGTGGCATCAACAAAAACCTTATTTTATCACTCTTTGCGATTGGTATTTTCTTGATTATCACTGCAAGTATCAACTTCGTCAATTTAGCAACGGCTCAAGCTTTGAAACGTTCTAAAGAAGTAGGTGTACGCAAAGTTTTGGGAAGTTCAAAGGCACAATTGTTTTGGCAATTTATGGCAGAAACAGCCATGATTACGATTGCCTCTGTGTTGATTTCAATTGTATTATTTCAATTTGGAGAGAAAATCGCTCGTGAGTACTTAGATGGAGCATTCAAATTCACTTTCTACTTCGATGCCTCTGTTATCCTGTATGTTACGCTTATTATTCTTGCCGTTATTGTACTTTCTGGAGCGTACCCAGCTTTGGTATTGGCAGGTTTTCAGCCCGTAATGGCTTTGAAAGGTAAAATTTCAACGCAACAAGTAGGTGGTTTTTCTGTAAGAAGAAGTTTGGTAGTAGTTCAGTTTGCCATTTCTCAAATGCTAATTATTGGCATGGCAGTAGTGACAAGCCAATTATCGTATTTCCAAAATAAAGATATAGGTTTCAAAAAAGAATCTATTCTAACTATTAGTCTTCCTTTTATGCCGAAGCAAGATGTTGTCAAAATGAATACCTTCAAGAATTTGGTTTCGGCTGTTCCTGATGTAGAAAAAATCAGTTTTTCAATGTCGGGGGCTCCACAATCTGGTTGGGTAAATAGTACAAGTTTAAGATTTGATAATCGTGGAGAAGACGAAAAATGGAGTACTCATGTCAAAAGCATTGACGCTAATTATTTAGATTTATACGGTATAAAATTAGTAGCTGGGCGTAACCTTTACCCTTCTGATTCTATCAGAGAAGTAGTAGTAAATGAAGCTTTTGCGAAAAAGCTTAACTTCAAAGACCCAGCAAAAATTATCGGTAAAAAAATAGAAGCAAGAGGGCGAAATGTAGAAATCGTGGGCGTAGTAAAAGACTTTCACCAACAGTCGCTCGCCCAAACGATTGAACCTTTATACATGACTACCTTGGCTACCAATTACTATTTTGTTAATGTTAAATTGCGTTCGGCTAATTTTCAAAAAGCAATAAAATCTTTAGAAAAAACCTTTAATCAAGTATATCCAGAAAGTTACTTCAATCATCAATTTGTAGATGAAGCCATTCAAAGAGCCTATCAGGAAGAAGAAACCATGGGCAAACTGATTAATTTCTTTGCTTTAGTGGCTATCCTAATTGGTTGTTTAGGGCTTTATGGATTGGTATCGTTCATGGCTACTCAGAAAACCAAAGAAATCGGTATCAGAAAAGTGTTAGGCGCAAGTGTTGGAAATATCTTGGCACTATTCGGAAAAGAATTTGCACAGTTAATCATCATCGCATTTGTCATCGCCGCTCCTGCTGCTTGGTGGATAATGAATGGTTGGTTACAGAACTACGAATACAGAATTAGCATAGGCGCAGGTATATTCTTGCTTTCAATAGGCACTACTATCCTAATCGCCAGTATTACAGTCGGTTATCGCTCTATTCGTGCATCGTTGGCAAACCCTGTAAAAAGTTTAAGAACGGAATAGTTTTGAATTTGGCGTTTTGAATGCGACGTGAAGCGTATTTCTTTACCGAAATTCAAACCCCAAATCCTTTAGTCCTTTAGTCATTAATCCCTAAAACTATGTTACAAAATTATTTAAAAATAGCTTTAAGAACTTTGCTGAGAAACAAAGCATATTCTGCCATTAATATCATTGGGCTTTCTGTAGGGATGGCCGTAGCGATGTTGATTGGTCTGTGGATTTATGATGAGATTTCTTTTAATAAATACCACGAAAAATACGATCGCCTAGCACAGGTAATGCAAAACCAAACTTGGAACGGTGTGACGGGTTCGCAAACGGCTATGCCTTTGCCATTAGCTCCTGAATTAAGAGCCAAATATGCTGGCGATTTCAAAAATGTGGTATTGTCATCTTGGACTTTTGAGCACGTTATTGCTGTTGGTGATAAGAAATTCACCAAAACAGGGAATTTTGTAGAACCAAAATTCCCTGAAATGTTTACCTTGAAAATGTTGAAAGGTACACAGCAGGGATTGAAAGACCCATATAATATTCTTATTTCTGAATCAGTAGCTACTGCTTTGTTTGGTAGTACTGACCCTATCAACAAAGTAGTGAAGATTGATAACAAGACTGATGTAAAAGTAACGGGGGTTTATGAAGACTTACCACATAATACTAGCTTAAATGATGTTACTTTCTTATTACCTTGGAGTTTATACTTGGCTACTACCGACTGGGTAAGAAACTCGCAAGACCAATGGAATAACAACTCATTCCAAACATTTGCAGAGTTAAATCCAAAAGCTGATTTCGATAAAGTTTCTGCTAAAATAAAATATGTAAAGTTCAATCACGACAAGCAAGATGCGGCTAAGCCAATGGTTTTCTTACACCCATTAAGTAAATGGCACTTATATTCAGAATTCAAAGATGGTAAAATTGTAGGTGGACGTATTCAGTTTGTATGGTTATTTGGTATTATTGGTGTGTTTGTACTTTTATTGGCTTGTATCAATTTCATGAATTTGAGTACCGCTCGTTCAGAAAAACGTGCTAAAGAAGTTGGGGTGCGTAAAGCTATTGGGTCTATGCGCTCACAATTAATTACTCAGTTCTTGAGTGAATCATTATTGATTGTTGTTTTTGCTTTTCTTCTTACTATTATTTTAGTACAACTTACGCTTCCTTGGTTCAATGAGTTATCGGATAAAAAGATGAATATATTATGGGGAAATCCATATTTCTGGATACTCAGTATTTCATTTTCACTGATTACAGGATTGGTTTCGGGCAGTTACCCAGCATTTTATCTATCATCTTTTGACCCTATTCATGTATTAAAAGGAACATTTCGTGTTGGTCGTTTTGCGGCTATTCCTCGTAAAGTATTGGTTGTTATTCAGTTTACAGTTTCCGTTACTTTAATCATCGGAACCATTATTGTCTATCGCCAAATTCAACATGCTAAAAATCGCCCAGTTGGTTATAGTCGCGATGGGCTTATTGCTATCAATATTAATACCCCTGAATTAGTAGGACATTATGATGCTTTAAGGAACGATTTATTAAAAACAGGTGCTGTTTACGAAATGGCTCAATCGTCTAGTCCGACCACTGGCGTATATTCTAATCAGATAGGTTTTGACTGGGAGAAAAAAGACCCTAATCTTCAAGCACTTTTTGGAGTGATTGCTGTCTCTCACGACTATGGTAAAACAGTAGGCTGGCAATTTGTAGATGGAAGAGATTTTTCAAGAAATTTCGCTACAGACACCTCTGCAATGGTTTTGAATGAAGCAGCAGCGAAATTCATTGGTTTTAAAGAACCTGTTGGGAAAAATATCAAATGGAACGGTAAAAATTATAGAATAACAGGTGTTATAAAAGATATGGTAATGGAATCACCTTACGAGCCTATTAAACCAACCATATTCTTTGTCAATTACGAGTGGGCTATTTTTTTCAATGTCAAGCTAAACCCTAAAATGAGTGCTACAGCATCATTAGACAAGGTAGGTGATGTATTCAGAAGATATAATCCGGGTAGTCCGTTTGATTACAAATTTGCCGACGAACAATATGCAAAGAAATTCAGTAGCGAGGAACGCATTGGTAAATTAGCGACTTTCTTTGCTTGTTTAGCCATCTTTATCAGTTGTTTAGGCATATTCGGACTAGCTTCATTTACAGCAGAACAACGTACTAAGGAGATTGGCGTACGAAAAGTATTGGGTGCTTCGATATTCAATTTATGGCAATTGCTTTCTAAAGACTTCGTGATTTTGGTGATGATTTCTTTCTTAATAGCTACCCCAATTGCTTATTATTTCATGGATGGATGGTTGAAAAACTATGAATACCGTTCAGATATTTCATGGTGGATTTTCGGAATTTCAGGTTTAGGTGCTTTGGTGATTACGCTATTAACCGTAAGTTATCAAGCTGTAAAAGCCGCTTCGGCTAATCCTGTTAAGAGTTTGAGAACAGAGTAGAATAATACTGATTTTTGAGTTTTACCCGCTGATATTACAGATTAATATCGCTGATTTTCGCTGACAAATAGTATCTGTGAAAATCTGCGAAAAAAATCTCTGAAAATCTGCGGGTAAAAACGCTATTTCTAAATCTTAAAACTTTCAGCATCTTTCAATGATATTACCAACCTAAAACTTTGAAAATCATGTTCAGAAATTATCTAACAATAGCCTTCCGAAACCTTACTCGCAACAAGGTTTATTCGTTCATTAATATTGGTGGACTAGCAGTTGGTATGGCAGTAGCTATGCTAATTGGGCTTTGGATATGGGATGAACTAAGCTTTAATCAATACCATAAAAACCATGACCGCATTGCTAAGGTGATGCAACACATCAGCAATAATGGGGAAGTACAAACCAGAGAGAGCGTACCATATCCTTTAGCAGAAGAGCTTAGGAAAAACTATGGAAGCGACTTTAAGCATGTTCTCCTCACGATGAACGATGTATGGAATGTATTAAGCTATAGCAATAACAAATTTTTAAAAATAGGTTCATATATAGAACCTGAAGGCATAGAAATGCTAGGGGTGAATATGTTAAAAGGTTCTCGTGAGTGCCTGAATGACCCTTATTCTGTCATTTTATCCGCTTCGGTAGCTCGTGCACTTTTTGGTAATACAGACCCACTAGAGAAAGTCATTAAAATGGACAACAAGTATGCTGTAAAAGTTACGGGCGTTTATGAAGACTTCCCTATCAATTCTACTTTCCATACAGTTTCTTTTATAGCTCCTTATAAATTATTTAGTACTCGTTACGAATGGGTCAGAACAATGGGCGACCCTTGGCGAGCAAACGCATTCCAAGTGTATGTTCAACTTTCAGAAAATGCCGATTTCGATAAAGTATCCTTTAAAATAAAGGATGCAAAGTTGAAAAAGGTTAATGCAGAATTGGCTAAATTAAAACCTACGCTATTTCTACAACCGATGAGTAAATGGCATTTATATTCTGAGTTTAAAGACGGTTTTAACATCGGCGGACGGATTCAATACGTTTGGCTTTTCGGTATCATCGGCATATTTGTATTGCTTTTGGCGTGTATCAATTTTATGAATTTAAGTACTGCGAGAAGTGAGAAAAGAGCTAAAGAAGTAGGCGTTCGCAAAGCTATTGGGTCGGCTCGTAGCCAATTAATTTCACAGTTTTTTAGTGAATCTTTTTTAGTAGTTACCTTAGCATTTATTCTATGTTTGTTTTTAGTACAATTATGCTTGCCATTCTTCAATGAATTGGCTGATAAAAATATCAATATCCTCTGGTCAAATCCTTTGTTTTGGCTAGTAGGTATAAGTTTTAGCTTATTTACAGGACTAATAGCGGGTACTTATCCAGCCTTTTATTTATCATCATTTCAGCCCGTTAAAGTACTGAAAGGTTCTTTCAGAGTAGGTCGTTTTGCATCCATGCCCCGCAAAGTTTTGGTGGTAATGCAGTTTACGGTATCCATCACGTTGATTATTGGTACAATTGTCGTTTTTCGTCAAATTCAGTATGCCAAAAACAGACCTATTGGTTATGAAACAAACGGATTAGTGTCATTACCACAAGCCATCAATGAAATTCATAAACATATTGATATTGTAAAAGATGAGTTATTAAAATCAGGAGCAGTTGTGAGTGTTTGTGAAACATCTGCACCGACTACCGAAAGTTGGTCATCTAGTACCGAGTTCAACTGGCCTGGTAAAGACCCTAATTTACTAGCAGAAGTGCCTATTATTGGCATTTCGTACGATTATGGTAAAACGATAGGCTGGCAAATGAAAGAAGGTCGTGACTTTTCTAAAAACTTTGCCTCAGATTCTACCGCCGTGATTTTGAATGAGTCGGCGGTGAAATTAATGGGCTTAAAACAGCCAATCGGGAAAGCAATATCATGGTTTCAGCAACCATATACAGTAATTGGCGTAGTACAAGATGTAATCATGCAATCGCCTTATGAACAAGTAAAACCTACGGTATATAATTTTACAAAAGACGATGTATCTTATATTCTCGCTAAAGTAAACCCTGAAATAAGTGCAACGATAGCCTTGAGTAAAATTGAAACAATCTTTAAAAAGTATAATCCTTCACAACCCTTTGACTATAATTTCGTAGATGAAGAATATGCCAAAAAATTCGATAATGAAGAACGTATCAGTAAACTAGCTACCTTCTTTGCTATTCTTGCCATATTTATTTCATGTTTGGGACTTTTTGGTTTGGCCTCATTTGTAGCTGAACAGCGTACCAAAGAAATCGGTATTAGAAAAGTGTTGGGAGCTACTGTCTTTAATTTATGGCAATTGTTATCAAAAGATTTTGTGGTATTAGTATTACTTGCCTTTTTGATTGCCACACCTCTCTCCTATTATTTTATGAATAATTGGATTCAAAATTATGCTTACCACACAGACATTTCTTGGTGGATTTTTGCGTTGACTGGTCTTGGAGCATTACTAATCACTTTGTTGACCGTCAGTTTTCAATCGATTAAATCTGCCTTGATGAATCCAGTAAAAAGCTTAAGAACAGAATAAATTGAGTTTGGAATGCAGAGTGAGGAGTATTTTTTTCACCGAAATCCAAAATCCTTTAGTCCTAAAGTCTAAAAACCCTAAAGTCACAAACCTTAAAGTCTCAAAAATCATGTTCAATAATTATCTAAAAATCGCATTCCGTAATTTGCTGAGAAACAAGGTTTTTTCAGTGATTAATATTCTTGGATTAGCCCTTGGCATGACTTGTAGCCTAATGATTATGCTTTGGGTTCAGGATGAACGAAGTGTTGATGCATTTCATGCTAATAAAAACCAATTGTATAGAATTTACATGAAGGAATTTTTTAGTGGAAAAACGCAAGGAGTAATCTGGACACCCGGACCATTAGCAGAAGAATTAAAAAGAGTAGTTCCTGAAATACAAATGTCAACCGCTTTTTCTTGGCCTAGTAGCCAAACATTTATGGTGGGCAACAAAGTAAATAAACAAGAAACCAACGTAGCTGGAGCAGATTTTTTTAAAATGTTTAGCTTCAAACTATTACAAGGGAGTCCAGCGTCTGCATTAAAAGACCTTAATAGCCTTGCTATTTCGAGAAAAATGGCTGAAATCTTTTTTGGTAGTCCAGAAGCAGCTATTGGCAAAACAATCCGCTATGATAATCGCAACGATTTAGTTGTTACTGCTGTTTTTGAAAACATTTCACAAAATAGCACCTTGAAATTTGATTGTTTACGTAGCTGGGATGCTTACGTTATCGATAATGAATGGGCCAAAGATTGGGGCAGTACAGACCCATTGACCTTTTTTATGATTCGACCAGATGCTAACCCTACGCTAGTAGCTAACAAGATTAAGCATGTATTGGATAAATACAGAAAAGGCTTAGATAAAACCGAATTGGCTATGCAGCCCTTTCATGAATACTATTTGAATAGTAATTTCAAAAATGCTGAAATGGAAGGCGGACGCATTGAATACGTTCGTTTATTTAGCATTGTAGCAGTTTTCATTCTATTAATTGCCTGTATCAATTTCATGAACTTGGCAACGGCACGTTCGGCAAAAAGAGCCAAAGAAGTGGGCGTTCGTAAAGTAGTTGGGGCTGTTCGTATGGCACTAATCAAGCAATTTATCGGCGAGGCTATGTTGCTTACTATTTTTGCGATTACTATTTCTGTCCTACTGGTTACACTATTGTTACCTTCTTTCAATAGTCTTACAGGCAAAGCAATCGTTTTACCTTTCGATGAAATTTCATTCTGGAGTTTGTTAATAGCCCTGACTTTTATAACGGGTATTGTCGCAGGTAGTTATCCAGCATTCTTTCTGTCGTCCCTCAATCCTATTAAAGTATTAAAAGGTACGTTAAAATTCGACTCAGCATCTACTTGGTTAAGACAAGGCTTGGTTGTTTTTCAATTCTCACTTTCTATCATTTTGGTGATAGGCATGATTGTTATTTATCGCCAAATAGATTATATCCAACACAAAAACTTAGGGTTTAACCGTGAAAACTTGCTCTATTTTCCTGTAGAGGGCAATCTGAATAAGAAATATAATATTCTAAAAGAAGAAATCTCCCACCTATCTAGCATCAAATATATGTCACATATGACTGCCAATCCCGCAGGTATTGGGGATGGTACCGAGGCCATCAGTTGGCCAGGCAGTAATCCTAATGATAAAATAAGGTTTACGCCAGTGGGTGTTGGCTACGATTTTGCCAAAACGATGAATCTTCAAGTGATAGCAGGGAGAGAATACTCAAAAGATTTTGCATCAGATTCATTAGGCTTTATCATCAACGAAACGGCGCAAAAAGCAATGGGTTTTAAAAACCCTGTTGGCGAGTCCGTTACTTGGGGTAGAGCAAAAGGTAGAATCATTGGAGTAGTGAAAGATTTTCACTTTCAATCTTTACATACGCCTATCAGACCCATGATTACTTACCTGAGCGATAGATATAAACAAGGCAACATCATTGTGCGTGTAGAAGCGGGTAAAACATCAGAAGCCATTGCACAATTGGAAGCGTTATGTAAAAAACTAAATCCAGAATATCCATTTACTTATTATTTCACCGACGAAGAATACGCCAAACAATACAGAAGCGAGCAAGTAGTAAGTACTTTATCTAGTCTGTTTGCTTTCTTGGCTATCTTTATTTCAAGCCTTGGACTTTTTGGGTTAGCGGCTTTTATAGCTGAACAACGCACCAAGGAAATCGGCATCAGAAAAGTATTGGGAGCATCTGTACTGAGCCTTGTAAATCTTCTCTCAAAAGACTTTTTAAAACTGGTATTATTAGCGTTTCTAATCTCCGCTCCGCTTGCTTGGTATGTATCCAGCAACTGGTTGCAAGGCTTTGCTTACAGAACTGAAATCTCTTGGTGGATTTTTGCTGTAGCTGGTGCATTAGCTTTGTTGGTTGCCATATTAACAGTAAGTATTCAAGCGATTAAGGCGGCTTTGATGAATCCTGTAAAGAGTTTAAAGACAGAATGATTTTGAGTTTCGAGTGTGGAGTTTTGAGCAGTGTAGAGTTTTTTACCCGCAGATATAGCAGATGAATACCGCAGATTTAAGCTGATAAAATTCCAACCCCAAAATGACATATTTAACACTGAATCTATTTAAAATATTTTAATCGCCTCGAAAAACTAAATTTTGAAAATCATGCTAAAAAATTATCTAAAAATCGCATTAAGAACTTTGCTTAGACACAAGGTTTATTCTTTTATCAACATAGCAGGTTTGGCTACAGGGATGGCCGTTGCCATGCTCATTGGGCTTTGGATTTGGGACGAACTTTCTTATGATAAATATCATCAGCATTACGACCGTATCGCTCAAGTAATGCAACATAATATTTATAATGGCGAAAAAGCTACTCAGGAATCTAACCCTGCGGTGATGGCTGAAGAGATTCGTAGCCATTATGGGAGCGATTTTAAATATGTGTTACAGTCGTCATGGACGTCAGACCATATCTTGACTTTTGGAGAAAAGAAGCTCACTAAAAGTGGCAATTACTTTGAACCTAAAGTAACAGAAATGCTTACGCTGAAAATGCTAAAAGGTACCAGAGAAGGATTGAAAGAACCCTATTCAATATTGCTGTCTGAGTCTGTCGCAAAAGCCTATTTTGGCGACGCTGACCCAATGGAAAAATTGATGAAGATTGATAATAAAACAAGTGTAAAAGTGACTGGGGTGTATGAAGACTTGCCTTATAATTCAAGCTTTAGAGAGATGAGTTATATTTTACCTTGGAAACTATACTTGATTACCAACGATTGGATTAAAAAGATGGATAATCCTTGGGGAAGTAATTTTACACAGACGTTTGCTGAATTGGCAGATAATACAGATTTCGATAAGGTTTCAAAGAAAATCATCAATGTGAAATTCAATAACCTTGGTAAAGAAGAAAAACGATACAAACCTGAGGTTTTTCTTCAACCAATGAGCAACTGGCATTTGTATTCAGACTTTAAAAATGGTGTAAATATTGGTGGAAGAATACAGTTTGTTTGGTTATTTGGTATTATAGGCGTATTTGTGCTGTTGTTGGCATGTATCAATTTCATGAATTTGAGTACAGCTCGTTCAGAAAAAAGAGCCAAAGAAGTAGGAGTCCGTAAGGCTATTGGGTCAGCTCGTGCACAGTTGATTGCACAATTTCTTAGCGAATCATTATTAGTAGTAGCTTTTGCATTTGGGTTATCGATACTTTTGGTACAGCTATTTTTGCCGTTCTTTAACGAAGTGGCCGACAAAAAGATGAATATTTTGTGGACTAACCCTTTTTTCTGGTTGATAGGTATCTTCTTTACTTTAATCACAGGCTTGATAGCAGGCAGTTATCCAGCCCTTTATTTATCTTCTTTCCAACCTGTAAAAGTATTAAAAGGAACTTTCAAGGTAGGTCGCTATGCTACCATTCCTCGTAAAGTATTAGTAGTTATTCAGTTTACTGTTTCTGTTACTTTAATTATCGGAACCATCATCGTATTTCGACAAATAGAACATGCTAAAAGCCGCCCAATAGGTTATAATCGCGACGGTCTAATTATCATGAATATGGCAACGCCTGATGTTCATAACCATTTTGAGACTGTCCGTAGTGAACTAAAAAGTTCGGGAGCTATTGTTGAAATGACAGAATCTGGAAGCCCTACTACTGAAGTATGGAACACCAATGGTGGTTTTGAATGGGAAGGGAAAGACCCAAATCTAGCCGTTGATTTCCCTAATAATGGCGTAACCTACGAATATGGTAAAACGATTGGATGGCAATTTGTGGATGGTAGAGATTTCTCAAGAGAATATGCTACTGACTCGTTGGCATTTGTACTAAACCAAGCTGCTGTAAAATTTATAGGCTTGAAAAATCCAATTGGCGCAACGCTTAAATGGAATGGCAAACCATTTAAAATAGTGGGCGTCATTAAAGATATGGTGGTTCAGTCTCCTTATCAGCCTGTTAGACCATCGTTATTCCATATCTCAAAAGATCAGGAAAATGTAGTCATTCTGAAAATTAATCCCAACTCAAGTTCAAGAGAAGCATTGAGTAAAATAGAAACGGTGTTCAGAAAATATAATCCTGCGGCACCTTTTGAATACAAATTTGTAGATGACCAATATGCTAGAAAATTCGGTAATGAAGAACGCATTGGAAAGTTGGCTACCTTCTTTGCTATTCTTGCTATTTTTATTAGTTGCTTAGGGATTTTTGGCTTGGCATCTTTCACCGCAGAACAACGGACGAAAGAAATTGGTGTCAGAAAAGTATTAGGAGCGTCAGTATTTAATTTATGGCAATTGTTATCTAAAGACTTTGTGGTTTTGGTGATGATTTCCATCTTGATAGCCAGCCCTATTTCATACTTTTTCATGAACAACTGGATTGAGAAATATACTTATCGCACAGATATTTCATGGTGGATTTTCGGTCTATCTGGTTTAGGAGCCTTGGTGATAACATTAGCGACAGTAAGTTACCAAGCCATTAAAGCAGCCTCTGCCAATCCAGTTAAAAGTCTGAGAACAGAATAAAGGGAGTGTAGAGTTTTGAGTTAGGAATGCTGAGTTAGGAATGAGGAGTATTTTTTACCGAACCCCAAATTTTTTTAGTCTTTTAGTCCTAAAGTCATTAATCTTAAAACCTCAAAAGTCATGCTAAAGAATCATCTTAAAATAGCCATCAGGACATTGCTAAGACATAAAAATTACACCCTAATTAATGTCGTGGGATTATCGCTTGGTTTAACAGGAGGTTTATTGATTTTTGTGTTTGTAAAATTCAATTTAAGTGTTGATGGGTACCATAAAAACTTTGATAATATTTATAGGGTAGTAAGTGATTTACAATTTAGTAAAGACCATCTCGAACACGATAATGGTAGCCCCTACCCAATGGTAAAAGCCATTCAAAATGATATACCAGAAGTACAAAAGGCATCATATATCGCCAAAAATATGTCTTATACCGTTGGTATTCCTAAAAGTACAACCAATGTAGATCGTTACTTAGAAAAAACGGGGATTGCCTATACCGATAAAAATTGGTTTGATATTTTCGATTACCAATGGATTGCTGGTAACCCAACAGTAATGAATGAACCCAATACCGTTGTTTTGACGAAAAAACTAGCGAAAAAATACTTTGGGAATGAAAACCCAATGGGTAAAACCGTTCAGGTTAATAATAAATTCATCCTGAAAGTAGCGGGTGTTTTAAACGATTATCCAGAAAATACGGATAATAAAATGGATATGTTTATTTCTATGGAGTCATTTAAAACCATAGAACCAAAGCAACATATTGAAGATTGGGGGTGGATAGACTCAAATAAAGAAGTATTTGTTTTGTTAAAAGACAATGTTGCTTCCGCTGATTTTGACCGTAAAATGATAGCGTTTTCCAAAAAATATCATGGCGCAGATGCCAACGTTTTTAAGCACCATCTTCAACACTTGAGTGATATTCACTTTAATCCGTTATACAGAGGCATTATCAGAATAGAAACTATCTGGGTTTTAGTCATAATTGGTGTGTTTTTAGTCATAACAGCCTGTATCAACTTTGTAAATTTGGCCACAGCCCAAGCCTTAAAAAGAAATAAGGAAGTAGGTATCCGAAAACTACTAGGCAGTAAACGTAGCCATCTCTTTTGGTTATTCATTGCCGAAGTCACCTTGATTGTTGGCTCATCTTTGGTTTTAGCTCTTGCCCTTACACAACAATTTTTGCCCGTTTTAAGTGACTGGACACATACAAACCTAACACTTATCATTGACTATCAATTAGTTAGTTTTTTGGTTATACTTTTTGCGTTAGTTATTTTATTATCTGGCTTTTATCCAGCCTTTGTATTATCAGGTTTTAATGTTACCAAGGCTTTGAAGGGTAACAATACCAATCAACAAATTGCAGGTTTTCCCATAAGGAGAAGCTTGGTTGTCGTTCAATTTACCCTTTCACAATTATTAATTATTGGCACATTTGTGGTTTTTCAACAAATGGATTTTTTCAAGAATGCAGACCTAGGGTTCAACAAAGAAGCACTTTTAATTATTCCTGTTTTTGGAGAAAGACATAACCAAACCGATGTGTTATTGAATAAACTTCGCCAAGACCCTGATGTAAAAAATGTTAGTTTTTGCTTTCGTCCACCTGCTGATAATAGTGGATATGGAGGTTCAATAAGGTATGCAGGTAGAGATTGGGAAGGCTTCCCAGCTCGCTCTAAGCTAGCGGATACTAATTTTTTGGAAACATTTGGCATTAAACTTATTGCTGGTAGAAACATTGTGACAAGTGATAGCATTCGCGAATTTTTAATCAATGAAGAACTAGTAGCCCGACTTGGTATTAAAGATGTAAACGAAGTAATAGGGAAAGAAATAGAAGTGGGTGAATTTGGCATAAAAGCACCCATAGTAGGTGTTGTTAGGAGTTTTCATCAACGCTCGTTCCATGAGAAAATCGAACCCTTGGTTATTGGTATGCAAAAGAATAGTTTTCAGTTTGCAGGCATAAAACTAAGCGGACAAGTGACTAGTGATAAAATCGATAAAATCAAAGCTATTTGGCAAAGTGTTTATCCTGAAAATGTATTCGAGTTTTCATTCCTGGATGAAAGAATAGCTAAGTTTTACGAGCAAGAAACCATGATTTCTAAACTCCTGAATGTCTTTGCTTTGCTTGTTATTTTTATTGGTTGCTTGGGTTTATATGGCTTGGTAGCGTTTATGGCAGAAACTAAAACGAAGGAAATTGGTATCCGAAAAGTTTTAGGAGCCTCTGTTCCACAAATATTATGGCTATTCGGTAAAGAGTTTGCTAAACTGGTCATCATTGCCTTTTTGATAGCCTCGCCTGTTGCATGGCTTTCGGCGAATCAATGGTTACAGAATTTTGCTTATAGAATTAATATCAACCTTGACATTTTTGTGGTTTCATTCTTTGTTACACTACTTTTTGCAACAATAACGGTGAGTTACCAAGCCACAAAATCAGCCTTGATGAATCCCGTAAAAAGCCTGAGAACTGAATAAATGAAGTTTGGAATTTTGAATGCGGAGTGAGGGATATTTTTTTACCTAGCTCAAAACGCTTTAGTCTTTTAGTCCTAAAGTCATTAATCCTACATCTTGAAAATCGTAAATCCTAAAGCCTTTTGTCTTATTTCTAAAATCTTAAAGTCTAAAAAATTATGTTCAACAGTTACTTAAAAATCGCTTTGAGAATCTTGTTTAGAAACAAGCTCTATTCCTTAGTTAATATTCTGGGCTTAGCTATTGGCGTAAGTACGTGCTTGGTGATTTACCTGTTGGTAAGCTTTGAATTGAGTTTTGAAAATTTTCATCCCGACCGTGAACGGATTTACCGAATTACCTCTGGATTTAAAAATCAAGATGGCAAGTCCTTCTTTAATGCAGGTTTATCAGCCCCTATGCCTGAATCCATCTTACAGGAAATACCCGGTATTGAGTACCTTACTGCTTGTCATGTATGGGACTCTAAAGTAACAGTACCAAACGATAAAAACGACACTAAAAATTTGCCTAAAACATGGAAAAGCAATAATGCTGAAATATTAATTTGTCAGCCACAATACTTTAACATTTTTAATTACGAATGGCTAGAGGGTAATCAAAAAACAGCCCTTCAAACTCCTAATGAGGTAATATTAACAAAAAATGAAGCTGAAAAATATTTTGGCAAAATTCCTTTACAGCAAGTTTTAGGCAAGCAATTATACTTTAATGATTCTTTGGTTACAACCGTAACAGGAATTGTCAAAGAATTGCCTGATAATTCTGATTTTAAATTTAAAGTTTTTATTTCCTTTAAAAGCATCGAGGCAAAAAACTGGAGAAAAGAATTTCAATTGGACGAATGGACCAATACAAATTCTAGTTCAATGGCCTTTGTAAAACTTAGTCAGAACACCACAGCAGGAAATATCAATGCTAAGTTTCCAACTTTTCTAAAAAAGCATCTTGATCAAAAAGACGAATGGAATATTGGTCGTACCCTTAGTTTACAAGCTTTGTCGGATATACATTTCAATGCTGAATTCGGTGATAATTTTTCTCGTCAAGTACATTTACCAACACTTTATGCCTTACTAGGTATCGCAGTATTTTTATTATTGATTGCAGCTATCAATTTTGTCAATTTAGCCACAGCCCAATCTATCACACGTGTAAAAGAAATTGGAGTACGCAAAGTGTTGGGTAGCAATCGTAAAAGCTTGATTATACAGTTTCTATGCGAGACCCTCATCATCACTACCTTAGCGGTATTGTTGTCTGTTTTATTTGTAGAACCTATCCTTTGGATATTTGAAGATTTCGTTCCTAAAGAACTGCATTTTAATATTTTAGACCCAAACACTATTGCTTTTTTAATACTCATTACCATCGTAACCTGCGTTTTATCGGGCTTATACCCTGCTTGGATTATTTCATCCTATCAGCCTGTATCATCTTTAAAAAATCAGGTAGTGAATGGTCAAAGCAGTACGGCATTCCTCCGCAAAGCATTGATTACGTTTCAGTTTACGGCATCGCAAGTTTTTATTTTAGGCACAATCATCGTCGCTACGCAATCTAGGTTTATGCTTAATAAAGACTTAGGCTTTAAGAAAGATGCTATCATTAATTTTTATAGCGATTGGCACGATACAGAAAGTAACAAGAAGAATGTATTGATTCAAAAGCTAAAACAAATTCCTGAAGTAGAAATGGTTAGTCTCGGTGATAAACCAGCCAAAAATGGATACTCTACCAACAGGGTTACCTATAGAAATGGGAAAAAGGAAGTTAAGCTAGATGTTCACAGACGCTCTGTTGATGCCAATTATATCCCAATGTATGGCTTGAAAATCGTTGCAGGAAGAAATCTTACTACTAGCGATACCGCCAAAGAATTTGTGATTAACGAAAGCTATGCAAAAGCGTTGGGCTTCAATAATCCTGAACAAGCCATTGGTCAATTTTTAATTTATTCAGGAGGAAAGGGCGATATCAATTTACCAATCGTAGGAGTAGTTGCTGATTTTCATTTGCAACCCTTGCACAAGGCTATTCAGCCCTTATACATGATGTCGGAGAATAAATATGAAACGGCCTTCAACGTGAAAGTGCGTAGCAAAGGACAATCTTCTACTGATTTCAAGGCTGTATTAGCCAAAATACAAAAGGCTTATAAGGAAGTATATCCAAATAGCTATGAAGAATTTAGTCCTACTTTCTTTGATGAAAGCATTGCCAAATTTTATGAAAAAGAAGAACGCTTTGCGAAAATATTAAATACTGCTACAGGCATTGCTATCCTGATTTCATGCATGGGTTTATTCGGCTTAGTAGCCTTTACGACCCAACAACGCACGAAAGAAATCGGTATCAGAAAAGTATTAGGCGCATCAGTAAGCCAGATTGTGAAGTTATTATCAAAAGACTTCTTGAAGTTGGTCATCTTAGGCATTGTAATAGCCTCGCCAATTGCCTATTGGGCAATGAATAAATGGCTACAAGATTTTGCTTATCGAGTAGACATCAGTTGGTGGATTTTTGCTTTGGCAGCCATTGCTTCAATCATCATCGCCTTGATTTCGGTAAGCTACCAGTCTATCAAAGCAGCCTTGATGAATCCTGTAAAGAGTTTACGAGCAGAATGAATGGAGTGCGGAATTTGGAGTGAGGAGTAATTTTTCACCGAAATCCAAAATCTTTTAGTCCTAAATTCTAAAAATACTAAAGTCTAAAATCTAGTGTCTAAAATCTTAAAGTCATAACTCATGTTTAAAAATCATCTTAAAATAGCTTTGAGAGTCTTGTTCAGAAACAAGGTTTACTCATTCATTAATATTGCGGGGTTGGCTTTAGGAATTTCCGCCTTTTTGTTGATTTTAGAATATGTAAGCTTGGAAAGAAGCGTGAATCAATTTCATGCTAATTTACCCAATATGTATCGCCTACTGAACCAGAATAATAAAGGCGAAACATGGGCGCAAGTAGAACCAGGCTGGGCAACCAAAGCCAAAGAACGCCTTCCAGAAATAAAAGAATATTGCAGAGTAGCCGATGGAGTAGCACAAGGCATTGTAAAAAATGAATCAAAAAATGTTTCGTTTAGAGAGAAAAAAATGGGTTATGCCGAAGGCAATTTCTTTTCCTTTTTTAGCTTTCCTCTTCTCAAAGGTTCGGCTAGTGAATTGAACAAACCTGATGTAATTTTCATGGCTGAGTCGGCTGCTAAAAAGTATTTTGATAAAGCAGACCCTATCGGACAAACACTTACTTTATATAACCAATTTGGCAAAAAAGATTATGTCGTAAAAGGCGTCTTTGCTGACATGGGCGATAATTCGGATATAAAGTTAGATTTAGTACTTTCTTTAGAAACCCTAAAAAATCCAGCCAATTTAAATGGAAACGATTGGGCAAGTATTGATAATTTAGACTCACAATATATTGACACGTATTTTTTGCTCAATCAAAAAACTGATTATTTGGCACTTGAAGGTAAACTAAACACCCTTAGAAAAGAATTGAGTAAAGAAAACGATGCTACTAATTTCAGACTTCAACCCTTTTCTGAAATACATTTAGCCAGTAGTTTTTCAGACACTTATCAGCACTATGGTAATGTAAAATATGTATTTATCCTTAGTGGAATAGCGTTCCTTATTTTGGTGATAGCATGGTTCAACTATATCAACCTTAGCACAGCCAATGCCCTAAAAAGAGCTAACGAAGTAGGCGTACGAAAAGTAATCGGTGCTACTAGAAGTAACCTAGTACTCCAATTTTTAGGGGAATCGATGTTAGTTAATTTGTTTGCATTCGTGGGGGCTATCTTTTTAGTTACTTTATTACAACCATTTTTCAATCAGACAATTCAGAAAGACCTTTCTTTAACAACACTCCTCTCCTCCTCGCTTTGGGTAATAGGCTTAGGTTTGTTAGTGGTAGGGTCTATTGGTTCGGGTGTTTATACTGCCTTTGGTCTGGCCAATTTTAAATTGATAGAAACGCTCAAAGGCAAACTACACAAATCGACCAAGGGAATATTCTTGAGAAAATCATTGGTAGTGACACAATTTAGTATTTCCATTGCCCTAATCATTGTTACGATTATTGTTTTCAGTCAATTGAAACACATGCAAAACCAAGATTTAGGCATGAATATCAAGCAATTGTTAGTCATAAAAGGACCAGAAATTGGCAAAGATAGTACTTATAAAAGCCGAGTAAGTGCCTTTGAAACCGATATTGCCCAACAAAGCTTTGTGACAGACTATTGCACGAGCGGAAGCGTACCTAGTAACTGGTATAATTTTACGACAGTTGGTTTCACTTCGGCAAAATCAAAAGCAGGCGATGAACATAAGGCCTATTCGTTTGTCATCATTGGCAATAATTTTTTAAAAACCTATCAAATTCCTTTAAAGGCAGGACGCAATTTTACTGCTAAAGAATGTGAGGTTGACTGGAATGATAATAGCAAAGTACTTTTGAACGAAAAAGCCATCGTACAATTAGGCTTTAAGTCGGCGACAGAGGCTGTAAATGCCAAAATCAAATGGGACGAGCGTTACCTTGAAGTGATTGGAGTAGTGAAAGACTATCATCATAAAAGCTTACAAACAGCTATCGACCCGATGATTTTTTACCCTCAGAATAATTCTTCGTATTTAACAGTAAAATTATCCGGAGAAAATATGACCTCAAAGGTAGCTACTTTAGAAAACATATTCAAAAGTCATTTTTCGGGTAATCCATTTGAGTTTTTCTTTATGGATGACAATTTCAATAAGCAGTACGAAACCGAGAGCCAATACAGCACCTTATTCACAACGGCGTCTGTCTGGGCAATTTTCATTGCCTGCATGGGTCTTTTTGGGTTAGCTACTTTCACAGTAGAATCACGTACCAAAGAAATTGGTATCCGAAAAATTTTGGGCGCTTCCGTATTGAGTATTGTACAATTGTTATCAAAAGATTTTTTGATACTTGTATTTATCGCTATCGTCATTGCTTGCCCGATAGCCTATTATTTCATGCAACAATGGCTACAAGATTTTGCGAGTAGAATAACCATTGAATGGTGGTATTTTGTAGTAGCAGGTGCTTTGGCTTTGGGAATTGCCTTGCTAACTGTTGGATACCAAGCCATCAAATCAGCCTTAATGAATCCAGTAAAAAGTTTGAGAACAGAATAAATGAGTGAAGAGTTTAGAATGCGGAGTGAGGAGTATTTTTTACTGAAATCCAAAATCCTTTAGTCATTTAGTCCTAAAGTCATATAATCATGCTACAAAATTATTTAAAAATCGCTATTCGTAATTTGCTTAGAAACAAGACTTTCTCAGCAATTAATGTCGTAGGCTTGGCTTTAGGAATTGCTACTTGCCTTATCATCATGCTTTTTGTCTATGATGAATTAAGCTATGATCGATTTAATGAAAAAGCCGATAGGATTTATCGTGTTGTTTTTAAAGCCTCTATCAATGATGGAAAAATCAATGAGGCCAATGTGATGCCTCCAACAGCACAGGTATTGAAAAATGATTATCCAGAAGTACTAGATGCTACTCGTTTACGCACCAGTGGTTCGCCTGAAATCGTGTATCACGATAAGAAATTCAAAGAAAACTCTTTTGCTTCTGTAGATGCCAATTTCTTCCAAGTATTTACTTTACCTCTTCTGAAAGGTGATACTAAAACGGCTTTGGTTCAACCCAATACGGCTGTCATCACAAAGGAATTAGCTAAAAAATATTTCGGTAACGAAGACCCTATCGGCAAGGTACTATTTATCAAAAGTTGGAATGAGAATTATAAAATAACTGGGCTTATCGACAAAGTACCACATAATTCGCACTTCCATTTTGATATTTTTGGTTCAATGTCCAGTGTAAAAGATGCAAAGAGTGATTCATGGATGACCTCAGGATTCTTCACGTATTTGGTGCTACCAGAAGGGTATGATTATAAAAAACTAGAAGCCAAATTGCCCCAAGTCATTAAAAAATACATGGGCCCGCAAATCCAAGTAGCCATGGGTATGAGCCTTTCTCAGTTTTTACAGAAAGGTAATCAGCTTGGACTTTTCCTTCAACCCTTAACCAGTATTCACTTAGACGCTGGTTATACTGGTAGCATGGAAGCCAGCGGAAACATTCAATATGTTTATATTTTCGGAGCAATTGCGATATTTATGATACTTATCGCTTGTATCAATTTCATGAATCTTTCAACAGCTGGAGCTTCCAAACGTGCCAAAGAAGTAGGCGTTCGTAAAGTATTGGGTTCTGTAAAACAAGATTTGATTACCCAGTTTTTATTTGAATCGGTACTTTTAAGCATCGTTGCACTTTTACTTTCTTTGATGTTGGTGCAATTAGCCTTGCCAATTTTCAATGATTTAGCCGAAAAAGATTTACAATTAGATTTCCTCAAAAACCCTCTCCTACTTCTTGCTTTTTTACTTTTTGGTTTATTGGTTGGCGTTTTGGCAGGCAGTTATCCAGCTTTTTTCCTTTCTTCTTTCAATCCTGTGGAAGTACTGAAAGGCAAATTCAAATTGGCAGGAAAAAGTATCAGTCTGAGAAGTGGTTTGGTAGTTTTTCAATTCTTTATTTCTATTGCTCTAATCATCGGTACAACGGTGGTATATCAGCAAATTAAGTTTATTCAAAGTAAAGATTTAGGCTATGCCAAAGACCAATTACTCATCATACGAAATACTTGGTCGATGGGGAAAAATGAAGAAGTATTTCGTCAGCAAATTTTACAAGACCCAAGAGTATTGAGCGTAACCAGTGCTGGTTATTTGCCAGCCGGACCGAGTGATTCAAATAATTCTCTGGGCTATCCCGACGGCGATGATTCGCAAATAATGCGAACGTTGGAGTACAAAATCGACGAGCAGTATATTCCAACGATGGGTATGAAAATCATTGCTGGACGGAATTTCTCTAAAGATTTTGCAACGGATTCTACCGCAATGATTATCAACGAAACAGCAGCAAAGGCTTTTGGTTGGGGTAAAAATGCCGTTGGACATACCATTACTCGCCTAAAAAATAACGAAGGCTTGAAAATTACGTATAGAATCATTGGCGTTGTGAAGGATTTTCACTTTAAATCGCTCCACGAAAGTATCACACCTTTGTTGATGGTTTCTGAAAAAACTTATGGTTTAACCATCAAAGTAAAAGGCAAAGATGTAGAAGGTTTGTTGGCTTTATTGAAAAACCAATGGCAAAAGTTTAATACAGAAGAGCCTTTTGCCTATTCTTTCATGGACGAGTTATTTGAAAAAACGTATCAGAGCGAACAGAAAGTAAGTATCATTTTAAGTATTTTCTCAGGACTCACCATTTTTGTGGCATGTTTAGGATTATTTGGCTTAGCTACTTTCACGGCTGAACAACGTACCAAAGAAATTGGGGTTCGCAAGGTGCTAGGTGCTTCGGTACAACAAATCGTAACCTTACTTTCTAAAGAGTTCCTCAAATTGGTATTAGTAGCCTGTTGTTTAGCTTTTCCGTTAGGGTATTGGCTCATGGACAAGTGGCTACAAGATTTTGCATATCGGATTGATATTAACGCATGGGTATTTGTATTGGCAGGAGTATTAGCTATCCTCATTGCTTTGTTGACTATTAGTTATCAAGCGATTAAAGCTGCCTTGGCTAATCCTGTGAAAAGTTTACGAACAGAATGATTTGAATTGGGAGTTTTGAATGCAGCGTGAGGAGTATTTTCATTAAAACTCAAAATCCCAAATCTGAAATCCTACAGTCATTTAGTCCTGAAATCTTTAAATCATAAATATCATGCTACAAAACTATCTAAAAATAGCTCTTAGGAATCTATGGCGTAATAAACTGTATTCAATCTTGAATATTGGTGGGCTAGCTACGGGTTTAGCCGCCGCAATGCTGATTTTACTTTTTGTTTCACATGAATTTAGCTACGACCAATTTCACGAAAAAGGTAATAGAATTTATAGAATATTATCGGTGAGTAAATACGGTGAACAAACTGTTCAGTTTACAGCGATGAATGCGAAGTTGGGGGAATTATTAAAAGAAGCTAACCCTGAAGTAGAAGAGTTTATTAGAATAAACAATGAAAGGAATATTACTTTCAAAAATGCACTTCATCCTGAAATCAAATTCAAAGAAGAATCGCTTTCATTCGTTGACCCTACTTTTTTCAAAGTGTTTACTTTTAAAACCTTACAAGGCAATGATAAATCATTCTTGAACAATCCTTTCAGTTTGGTCATCTCAGAGAATGTTGCTAAAAAATATTTTGGTAACGAAAACCCTATCGGAAAAACATTACTGTTAGAAGGCAAACAAGTATTCACGGTGACGGGTGTAATAGCACAAATGCCTTCCAATTCAACTTTTCAGTTTGAATTAATTACTCCTATATCTACTTTTCCCAAATTAGATGCCTCTAAGCTATCAATTTGGGAGCGTGCGGGTTCGTTTGAAACCTTTTTATTATTGAATAAACAGCAGTCTGTCTCTAAAGTAGAAAAGACGATTATTAAAGCTGGAAAGTTATCAGGTGGATTTGATGAAACAGCGACCTATTCACTTGAACAATTTGATAAACTTCATAACGGAAGCAATTTTTCGGATAAAACAAACACAAAATTTGCCTTGATTTTTTCGGGCATAGCAATATTAATTCTAGTACTAGCATTGTTCAACTACATGAGCCTGACAACCGCCAGAGCCACGATTAGAGCAAAGGAAGTAGGTATCAGAAAAGTAGTGGGTGCCGAACGCCTAGGATTAGTAAAGCAGTTTTATGTAGAAGCCTTTATCTATTGTTTATGTTCTTTTGTACTAGCCTTTTTGTTATTAGAAATACTACGTCAGCCTTTTTATGAGATTTTAGGCTTACAGGTAGATACGTCCTTTATGAAAAGCCCTCTTTTCATCGGAGTCTTGCTATCAGTATTTGCCTTGAGCATTCTACTATCTGGAAGTTACACTTCTCTTTTTCTCTCACGGTTTAGCCCAATAGAAGTGCTAAAAGGTAAATTTTCAAGCCAACAGAGTGGTGCAATCGTTCGAAAGGGATTTTTAATTTTCCAGTTCTCTGTTTCGGTAGTCCTTATCATCTGCACCTTGGTAGTACAACAACAACTAGATTATATGCGAAACATGGATTTGGGACTAACCAAAGACCAAGTTTTGGTATTGCCTATTGAAGAAAGTGCTGCCTCAAAAATCGCATTGTTCAACAATGAACTCAAGCAGATAAGTGGTGTAAAAAGTGTTTCAACCGTTTCTACACCCTTGTATAAAGGCGTAAATGCGTGGTTTACCAAATCATTGGTTTCTAAGAAGGAAGTTACATTATTTTCTATCAGTACCGACGAAAATTTCTTTAATACTGTTGATTTGAAATGGCTGAAAGCACCTATTGACAATAAAAACTTAACAGCAAAAGTCTATCTAAACGAAGTAGCTGTAAAACAAATGGAGTTGGGTGATAATCCTGTAGGAAAATCTGTGAACCTCGGAAGTGGTACAACCATAGTCGGTGGTATCATGAAAGATTTTCACTACAATGGTGTCAAATCAAAAATAGAAGCATTGATGATTTCAGTATCTGCCCCCAATCCTGCTGAAACATTATCTGGTTGTATCTATCTGCGGTTAGACTCAAAAACCGATGTGCAAGCAAAAGTGGCGCAAGTGCAAAACATCTACGAAAAATACCAAAGCGAGAAGCCCTTTGAATTTTATTTCCTAGATGAAGCATTTCAAAAGACATTCAGTGATGAAGTACGTATGTCAAAGATGTTTTTCAGCTTTACGAGTATCGCTATTCTGATAGCTTGTTTAGGTCTTTTCGGATTAATTACGTTTCTGGCAGAGCAAAAAGACAAAGAAATTGGTATCAGAAAAGTATTGGGAGCCAACATCAGGAACATTGTATTTCTACTTTCTAAAGACTTCTTAGGATTGGTTATCATTGCCAACTTCATCGCTATTCCATTGGCATGGTGGGCTATGCAAAAATGGTTGCAAGACTTTGTCTTTAGAATATCCCTGACTTGGGAAACCTTTCTGTTGGCAAGTTTAACCAGTATGGCGTTGGCCTTCATTACGGTCAGTTATCAAGCATTGAAATCAGCAGTGTCCAATCCCATTAAAAGCCTCCGCAACGAATAAAAAAACCTAAACATTAAAGCGATGTTACAAAACTATTTAAAAATAGCTATCCGAAACCTCCGACGCAATAAGGTGTTTTCGTTTATCAATATTGCGGGATTGAGCATTGGCTTGGCCTGTTGTATGTTAATCGTGCTTTATACCAAAGACGAAGTCAGCTACGACCGTTTCCATAAAAATGTCAATCAGATTTATAGAATCACCTCTACTGAAACTGCTCCAGATGGTAAAGTACAAAAATTTGGGATTACAGGCATGATGCCTGGCCCTAGTTTTAAAGAGCAATTGCCTGAAATTGAAAACTACGTCCGTATGCAAGGCGAAAGCTATAATATCAAAAAAGGTAATGATATTCTGGTGCAAGATGCCATGAAGGTGGATAGTTCATTCTTCACCATTTTCACTTTTGACTTTGCAGAAGGCTCAGCCAATACGGCTTTAAAAGACCCACAATCTGTCGTGATTTCGGAGGAAGTTGCCGAAAAGTATTTTGGAAAACAGTCCGCTTTAGGCAAAACATTGTCTATTAATTACGATGATACATTCCAAGATTTTACTGTAGGTGCTGTTACCAAAAAGACCCCACAGAATTCATCAATCAAGATTGATTTATTGATGCCCTATCACCGCGATAAAACGCATGATGACCAATGGATAAATTTTTATTTAAACACGATAGTAACCTTAAAACCATTTGCTAACCCAAAGGCCTTAGAAGCAAAATTTGCCAGTATTTATGCGCGTGAAGCAAAAGGGCAATTGATTGAAGCTAAAGAAAAATGGAATTACCAAAATACCATACAATATGGATTGCAACCCTTTTTAGATGTTCACCTTTCTACAGAGTTCAGAGCAGCTAATGGACTAAGAGACGAAAGTAATCCCATGTATTCGTATGTACTAATTGGGTTAGCTATTTTTCTATTGTTGATTGCTTGCATCAATTTCGTAAACCTAACAGTGGCTCGTTCGGTAAAAAGAAGTAAGGAAATCGGTATCAGAAAAGTAGTTGGTGGCGACCGTAAGGAACTTATCTGGCAATTCATGGGCGAATCTTTTGTCTTGAGCTTCATTGCCTTTCTGTTAGCCATCGTTTTGGTAGAATTAACGTTACCAGTCTTCAATGGCTTATCAAACAAAGCATTGTCATTGAAATACCTTTTTGATGTTCAACTGATTGCTGCTTATTTTTGCTTGTTCCTCCTCACAGGATTTTTGGCGGGTATTTATCCAGCCTTGGTATTATCAAGCTTTAGTCCTGTCGATACACTATATGGTCGTTTTAAGCTTTCGAAGGGTAGTTTCTTACAAAAAAGTCTTGTAGTTTTTCAGTTTTCGTTAGCAGCTTTTATGATGATGGCTACCTTGATTCTGTACGCTCAGTTTGATTTTTTAGTCAAACAGGATTTAGGGTATAAAGACGATAATATCGTAGAATTGTCAACTGGCAGAATGACCTATACCGAAACGCAGACCTTTAAACAAGAATTATTAAAAAATCCTGCTATCGAAAACGTAGCTCCTCGTCAAGGTGGTTTTTGGAATACTCTTGCCAAAGTGAACGGTAAAAAAGACATTGTTTTTGCCTTTGATATTGTTGATCAAGACTACCTCCCTACCTTACAAATACCGATGGTGCAAGGCAGAAATTTCTCAAAAGATTTTCCTTCGGATACCGCACAAGCCATTTTGGTCAATGAAGCTTTTGTAAAAGAAGCAGGATGGAAAAACCCAATCGGACAAACAGTTGATTTCTTCTCACGCAATAGAAAATTTCAGGTAGTGGGCGTAGTGAAAAACTATCATTTTTCGTCTTTATACGAAACCATTAAACCTCAACTATTTACTAGCAATCCAGAAATGGGTTCGTATGCTCAGTTAAATATCAAAATTAAGCCTAGCAATACGCCTGCTAGTTTAAAATACATCGAAAAGGTATTTAAAAAACTACGTCCTACGCAGCCGTATATCTATGAGTTTAAAGACCAAATCAACCAGAAACAATATGAAAAAGAGGCAAAATGGAAACAAATCATTAGCTTTTCGGCTATCTTAATCATGTTTATTTCTTGTATTGGTCTTTTTGGCTTGGCTACGCTTTCTGCCGAAAAACGCACCAAAGAAATAGGTATCAGAAAAGTGCTTGGAGCAACTGCTTTAGCCATCGTAGCCATGCTGACCAAAGATTTTTTGAAATTAGTATTTGTTTCCGTAGTACTTGCATTTCCATTAGCTTGGTGGTCTGCTAGTAAATTCTTAGAAAGTTATCCTTACCGTATCAACATTGGTGGCTGGATGTTCGCATTGGTGTTAGTCCTTTTAGTATGTATCACGATATTAACGATTAGCTACCAAGCCTTTAAATCTGCCTTGGCAAATCCTGTAAAGAGTTTAAGGTCTGAATAAGGCTAAACGTTCTCAATACAATCAAATATATTTGTTCAAAACCGCACAAGAAGTGTCCGAAAACGGACACTTCTTTTTTTGCAAAAATACATAATCTACTGAAAATCAAATAGATAATTTTTTGGTGATGTTTTTGAAAATATATGTTACATATCAACATCAAAATAACCTCCTCACGCTATGTTCAAAAATTACTTCAAAATAGCCTTCAGAAATCTTGTTAGGAATAAAGTTTATTCTTTTATCAACATCGGTGGATTAGCAGTTGGTATGGCTGTAGCAATGCTGATTGGTTTATGGATTCATGATGAATTGTCATTCAATAAATATCATACAAATTATGATAAAATAGGTGTTGCCCTACAACATCAAACAGAAAATGGCACAGTTTATACAGGCAATGCTATGCCTTTCCCGATAGGTCCTGAACTTAAAAACAAGTATGGCAATAACTTCAAATATTTAGCCATGGCTTCGTGGGAAGGGGACCATATATTATCTATAGGTGACAAGCAATTATCTAAAGGTGGGATTTATTTTGATACTGATGCCCCTAAGATGTTGTCACTGAAAATTTTGAAAGGAACAAATGAAGGACTGAAAACACCCAATTCTATTTTGCTTGCAGCATCAACGGCAAAGGCTTTTTTTGGTGAGGCCGACCCTATTAACCAAACCATGAAAATTGATAATAAACTGAATGTAAAAGTAACAGGCGTATATGAAGACCTACCTTTTAATGCTACCTTCAGAGATTTGAAATTCATTGCACCTTGGGATTTATACGTTTCTTCGGAAGAGTGGATAAAAAGAGCAAGAGATAATAATCAATGGGATAATAATTCATTTCAATTATATGCTCAAATAGCCGATAATACTGATTTTGAAACAGTGAATAAACGCATTCTTCGTTCAAAATTCAAGAATTTGGCCAAAGAAGAAAGACGATTTGATGCTAAAATTTTCCTTCAACCAATGGCTGACTGGCACTTGAAATCTAACTGGAAAAATGGTGTAAATACAGGTGGGTTGATAGAATACGTTTGGTTATTTGGTATTGTAGGTATTTTTGTATTGTTATTAGCGTGTATCAATTTCATGAATTTAAGCACTGCTCGTTCTGAAAAACGTGCTAAAGAAGTGGGCGTTCGTAAAGCGATAGGTTCTGTTCGTGGACAATTAATTGCACAATTCCTGAGTGAGTCTTTACTAGTAGTAGCCTTTTCATTTATATTTTCAATCATTATTGTAGAGCTTGCTCTACCCTTCTTCAATGAGGTTTCCGATAAAAAAATGACGATTCTATGGACAGACCCTTTGTTCTGGCTTCTTTCTCTTGGTTTTAGTTTAATCACAGGCTTGGTCGCTGGTAGTTATCCAGCTTTATATTTATCCTCTTTTCAGCCTGTAAAAGTACTAAAAGGCACTTTTAAGGCGGGTCGTTTTGCGGCCATTCCCCGCAAAGTATTAGTAATATTTCAGTTCACAGTTTCTGTAGCGTTAATTATTGGTACTATCATCATTTACAAACAAGTACAGTTTTCAAAAAACAGACCTATTGGCTATAATAGAGATGGCTTAATGATGATATTGATGAAAACACCAGATTTTTATGGAAAATTTGATTTGCTCCGTAATGAATTAAAAGCATCTGGAGCTATTGTTGAATTAGCAGAATCATCAAGTCCATTAACAGAAGTATGGTCAAACTCTGGTGGTTTTTCTTGGGAAGGCAAAGACCCTAATTTTGATACAGATTTTGCAAACATTAGAGTTACCCATGAATTTGGAAAAACTGTAGGTTGGAAGTTTAAAGAAGGAAGAGATTTTTCAAGAGATTTTTCTACTGATTCATTAGGGCTGGTTATCAATGAAGCAGCCGTAAAGTTTATGGGTATTAAAAATCCTGTTGGAAAAACTGTTACATGGGGGACTGGTAAAAACGCACAAAATTTTACCATTATTGGGGTAATTAAAGATATGCTGATGCAGTCGCCATACAAACCCGTAAAGCAATCTTTTTACTTCTTGAGTTCACATGATGTAAATTGGATAAACCTTAAATTGAATCCTAATAAAAGTACGAGCGAGTCTATTTCAAAGATTGAGGCTACCTTCAAAAAATATATTCCCTCCGCTCCTTTCGACTATAAATTTGCAGATGATGAATTTGCTAATAAATTCAAAACCGAAGAGCGTATTGGTAAATTAGCCTTGTTTTTTGCTGCCCTTGCTATCTTTATTTCATGCTTAGGTTTGTTCGGGCTGGCATCTTTTGTAGCTGAACAAAGAACCAAAGAAATTGGTATCAGAAAAGTATTAGGTGCTACGGTACTAAACCTATGGACTTTGCTTTCAAAAGATTTTTTATTGCTCGTTTTGGTATCACTCATTACAGCAACGCCTCTTGCCTATTACTTTATGCACAATTGGTTACAGAAATATGAATATAGAACAGATATTTCTTGGTGGATTTTCGCTTTTGCTGGACTAGGAGCCTTAGCTATTACATTATTAACGGTTAGTTTTCAAGCAGTAAAAGCAGCGCTGGCTAATCCTGTTAAGAGCCTAAGGACGGAATGATATGGAGTTAGGAGTTTTGAATGCAGCGTATTTTTCGTCAAAATCCCAAATCTAAAAACCTTTAGTCTTTTAGTCATCAATCTAAAGTCATATCATTATGTTTAGAAATTATTTCAAAATCGCCTTTCGTAATCTTGTTAAAAACAAGGGATATTCCCTAATTAACATTGGTGGATTAGCAGTTGGTATGGCAGTAGCAATACTGATTGGTTTGTGGATTCATGATGAATTGTCGTTCAATAAATATCATAAAAACTATGATAGAATTGTACAAGTGATGCAACATCAAACCTTTAATGGCGAAGTGGGTACGCAGACAGCTAATCCCTATTTACTAGGTGCTGAAATTCGTGAAAAATATGGAAGCGATTTCAAATTTGTACTAATGTCTTCTGGAAGAAGAAAGCATATCTTGAAGTTTGGTGATAAAAAACTTTCTATACGAGGCGAATACTTTGAAGCCGATGCACCAGAAATGCTTAGCTTAAAAATGCTGAAAGGAACAAATAATGGATTGAAAGACCCATCATCTATCTTAATTGATGAATCTACCGCAAAAGCATTTTTTGGTAATGAAAATCCTTTATTCAAATCGTTCAAAGTTGATAATAGATTTGATTTAAAAGTAACTGGCGTTTATGAAGATATTCCTTATAATTCCGATTTTCATGATTTAGCATTTATCGCTCCTTGGGACCTTTATATAAAAAATGAAAATTGGGATGAAAAACTAAGTAATCCTTGGCGAAGCAATGCCTTTCAAACCTATGCTCAGTTGGCTGATAATGCTGATGTGGATAAAGTTTCTGCAAAAATTAAAGATGTAAAACTCCTTAAGGTAGATAAAGCAGGTGCTTCTTTTAAACCCGAAGTATTTCTACATCCCATGAATAAATGGCATCTATATTCTGAGTTTAAAAATGGCATAAACACAGGTGGAAAAATCGAGTTTATTTGGCTATTTGGCATTATTGGAGTGTTTGTGTTGCTATTGGCTTGTATCAATTTTATGAACCTAAGTACGGCTCGTTCTGAAAAACGAGCTAAAGAAGTTGGCGTCAGAAAAGCCATTGGCTCAATGCGTAGCCAATTAATCATTCAGTTTCTTAGTGAATCTTTCCTTGTAGTATTTATCGCTTTTGTGCTATCCTTATTATTGGTAGAACTTAGTTTACCTGCTTTCAATGAAATAGCTGATAAAAAAATGGTTATCCTGTTCACGAGCCCAGTTTTTTGGCTTTTAGATTTAGTTTTTTGTTTAATAACAGGTTTTATTGCGGGAAGTTACCCAGCTTTGTATTTATCTTCTTTTCAACCTATTAAAGTGTTGAAAGGAACTTTCAGAATTGGGCATTTTGCCTCAATGCCTAGAAAAGTTTTAGTAGTCTTGCAGTTCACCGTTTCAATTACTTTAATCATTGGAACGATTATTATCTTTAACCAAATTCAATTTGCCAAAAATCGTCCAATAGGTTATAATAATTCAGGCTTATTAACAATGTTTGTCAACACGCCTGAATTATTACAGCACTATGATGCCATCAGAAATGATTTGATACAGACTGGAGCTGTATCAGAAATGTCTGAGTCTTCTAGTCCTACAACGGGTGTTTGGGCAATTAATAATGGTTATGATTGGAAGGGCAAAGACCCAAATGTTCAAGGCAATTTTGGCACAGTAGCAGTAACCCACGATTTTGGAAAAACTGTGGGTTGGCAATTTAAAGAAGGAAGAGATTTCTCAAGAGCATTTTCAACTGATTCTACAGGGGTTGTATTGAACGAGGCTGCAGTGAAATTTATGGGCATCAAACAAGTAGTTGGTGAAACCATGAAAATCGATGGCAAACCTTATAAGATACTAGGTGTAGTAAAAGATATGGTCATGAATTCTCCGTATGAACCTGCTTTACGTACTGTTTTTGTATTAGACTATAAATGGATAAATATCATTAATATCAAAATTAATCCTAAGGTAAGTTCCTCTGAAGCATTAGGAAAAATTGAGACTACTTTAAAAAAATATGCTCCTGATATGCCATTTGATTATTGGTTTGCTGATGATGAATATAATCTAAAATTTCTTAACGAAGTAAGAATTGGGAAACTGACTTCATTCTTTGCAGTATTGGCTATTTTTATTTCATGCTTAGGGTTGTTCGGACTAGCCTCTTTTGTAGCCGAACAAAGAACGAAGGAAATTGGTATCAGAAAAGTATTAGGAGCTACCGTTCTGAATCTATGGACATTACTTTCAAAAGAATTTGTATTGCTCGTACTGATTTCGCTTTTGACAGCCACTCCAATTGCCTATTATTATATGCACAATTGGTTACAAAGCTATGATTACAGAACAGATATTTCTTGGTGGATTTTCGCTTTTGCTGGTCTTGGTGCCTTAGTTATTACATTATTAACGGTTAGTTTTCAAGCAATAAAAGCAGCGCTGGCTAATCCTGTAAAGAGTTTGAGAACTGAGTAATTTCTATTGAAATGTTAAAAAAAGTTAAGCTAAATCAGAATATATATTAGTCTGACTATCTTCACTTTGAACTAATAAATTTCTGAAATTATGATACAAAACTACTTTAAAATAGCGTGGCGAAACCTGATGAAACGGAAGTTTTACTCATTGGTTTCGATATTAGGGTTGTCTGTTGGCATTACCTTTACATTACTGATTGGCACTTATATTTGGGGAGAACTACAAGTAAATGCTGATTTAAAGAATGTTGATAATCAGTACCTGATTCAAAGCAAATGGAAACAAGCTGATATGGGTTTAGAAATAACAACCCTTGCTCCGTTAGCAGAATCACTTAAACAAAATTACCCTAATCTGGTAGAAAACTTCTATCGCTTTGATGGGATTTCTTCTACGTTTTCAAACAGAGATAAAATTTTCAGAGAAGAGATACAACTTGGTGACTCTACTATTTTAAATATGTATGGGTTCAAGCTACTTCATGGCGATGCCACAACGGCTTTGAACCAGCCTTATACGATGGTTCTTACTGCCGAGCAGGCTATTAAGTATTTTGGACAATCGGATGTGGTAGGAAAGACCTTAACAGTAGAATCATTTTCGGGGAGTAAAAAAGATTTTATGATTACGGGCGTGTTAGATAAGCTAGCGACCAATTCCATTACAAATATGCTCAATAGCACAAAATCACCCGTGTTGATGTCCTTTGAAAGCAGTGATTATTTTGGTAGAGGTCAGTTTAATACTTGGAACAATCCTTATAATGTTGGTTATATCACGTTGAAAGAAGGTGTAAAGCCCGAAAGCTTAGCTAAGCCTATGGCAAAGTTAATTAAAGCTAATGCACCTGCCAATATTAGTGATAACCTGTTCCCGTATCTGACACCTGTAAAAGAGGTGTATAGAGAAGCAAACAATGGGATAGTAAAAAAGACAATCTTTACGCTAACCATGACGGCTCTGTTTATTTTACTAATGGCTATTGTCAATTTTATCAATATTTCAATTGGTAATTCTTTTACAAGGCTTAAAGAAATTGGCGTTCGTAAAATGCTTGGGAGCATGAAAGGACAAATTATTCGTCAGTTTTTAGCCGAATCTATTTTAATTGCTTTGGTAAGTTTACTGGTGGCATTGATATTATTTGAAATATTTCAACCCATTTTTGGACAAATATTGAATAAGACAATACCATCATTACTATCGATAACGCCTTACTTTTTTGTATTTGCTATCTTGCTAGCTTTATTGATTGGTTTGTTATCAGGTATGTATCCAGCTTTTGTTTTATCAAACATACCTTCAATAGATTCTTTAAAAGGGAAGTTAAAATCGATTAAAGAAAATATTTTTTTCAGGCGATTATTGATTGTTTCTCAGTTTTCAATTGCTCTTTTTGTTGGTGTCGGAGCCAGTGTCATTACCAAACAAGTAAATTACTTTTTTACCAAAGATTTGGGCTATCATAAAGAAGCCATTATTACAGCCAGAGTACCAAGGGATTGGTCACCGAAAGGGGTTGAAAAAATGGAGACTATCAGAAATGAAATGGTTAAACTAAAAGAGGTAAGTAATGCTACGTTATCTTTTGAAATTCCTGAGACTAATTCAAAAAATAGTATTGGTATTTACAAGATGGGGCAAGATTCTACCCAAGCTGTATATATTCCTAGTTTAACCAGTGATGATAAATACCTTGAAACATACCAAATCCCGATGGTAGCGGGGGTATTTTTTCAAGACAAAGCATCATCCTTTCAGGCAGGGAAAATGGTGTTGAATGAAGCGGGTATAAAGGCATTGGGATTTAAAAGTCCAGCACAAGCTATTGGGCAAATCGTTCGTTTACATTTTAGCCCTCAAAGCTATACGATAGTTGGCGTTACGAAAGATTTTCATTTAGGCTCAATGCATCAGGTTATTTCGCCTTTGGCTTTTATGAATGTCAAAGAAAATACTATTTTCAGGTATTTATCTTTCAAAATTCGCGAAGGCAATATTGCTGAATCATTATCAGCCATTCAACATAAATGGACTGAATTGATGCCAGGTTCGGTGTTTGAATATACTTTTATGGACGATACCCTCAAGAAACTATATCAGTCTGAATTACAGCTAAAAAAAGCCTCTGAATTAGCCACATTCTTATCAGTTATTATTGTAGTATTGGGTATTTTAGGAATGGTGTCAATGAGTATTGCTCGTAGAACCAAAGAACTAGGCATCAGAAAAGTATTGGGTGCATCAAGTATTAGTATCGTTATGCTTTTTTTGAAAGAATTTATCGTATTAATCTGTATCTCTATTGTTATTGCCTTTCCTTTAGCAGTAATTAGCATGAACAGTTGGTTAACAGGTTATGCTTATAGAATTGAGTTGAATTGGCAAATATTTACAGCCATAGCGATATTTTTTAGTTTGATGATTGCTTTTTTTGTTTTCTTACAAACATTTAAAGCTGCTTTAACTAACCCCATCAAAAGCCTTAAAACGGAGTAATAAATAGTGAGCCTGATTTTAAAGCTCAACAAAGAAATTTTCATAAAATTAAAAATATGTTAGCACTCAAAAACATTTTTCGTTGGTATAATTCAGGAGTAAATAGAGCATTCGTTTTACGTGATGTAAGCTTGACTATTGAGCAAGGTGAGTTTGTATCCATTATGGGGCCTTCGGGCTCAGGCAAATCTACGCTATTGCATATTATTGGTATGATGGACGAACCCAATGAAGGAGAGTATTCTTTTATGGGACACAGCGTGCTTAAAATCAAAGAAAAACAACGAGCAGAATTATACAAAAAACACATTGGCTTTGTCTTCCAAGCCTACCATTTGATTGATGAACTAACGGTGTATGAAAATATCGAAACGCCATTGTTGTATCATGGCATTGGGTCATCTGAAAGAAAATCTATGGTAGCTGATATTTTAGATAGATTCAATATTGTGGGTAAAAAAGACTTGTTCCCCAATCAGCTTTCGGGCGGACAGCAACAGTTGGTGGGTATTGCTCGGGCTATCATCACAAAACCCAATTTGATTTTGGCCGATGAGCCTACAGGCAACCTGAACTCAAAGCAAGGCCAAGAAATCATGGAATTATTTAAAACATTGAACGATGAAGGCGTAACCATTATTCAGGTAACTCACTCTGAAAAAAATGCTACTTATGGTAGCCGAGTAATTGAGTTATTGGATGGACGCATCGAAAGATAAAAATTTAGTTTTGGTTTAAGTGTTAGTCGCTTAGTAATATTTACTAAGCGACTTTTTTATATCAATCTTTTTAAATTAACCGTTGTAAAAATCACATTCGCCCCTCTTTTCACAACCAAATTAACGGGTTTACCTTCGCCTTTCTGAAATATCTTATAAATTTCAGAAATGGATACATCACGAGACGATCTGTTATTGATAAAAATCACCCTGTCGCCTTGTTGCAACCCTGCTAATTGAGCAGGTGAATTTTCAATAATTCTTTCAATCATAAATTCGTGGTAATCACTTCCACTTGCCAACAACTCCATGCCACTCATGTTGTGTTCAAATGGCTCTTTCATCCTTCTATTGATAGGCTTCAACACCACATATTTATCACGGTAATTAAAAGTAACTTTAAATCTTCTAAGAAATTCACATCCTACATTTCCCTGACGTTCAGAAAAATTAGTGGGCTTTAAATGAAATGAAGAACTATCAGGGAACGACGCCACAACATTGTTTAATTCAAATTTCCCAAACTTAATTTTGGGTAATCTCCCCAGATTTCCATTGATAATACCGCTCAATCCTCGTCCAAGTTGGGCTTTCACTACCTTAGGGGGCAATTGTATATTAAATTTCTTATTTACTTCAATAGAAATAGCATGTCCTGCTCCAGTATCCAGCAATACTTTGATAGGTACCTTTTCTTCCCCATTTACTAATTCTACCGTACCCAGATACGGCTTATTTTCTTCTATAGAAATAGGGAACCGTTCTCCTTTAGAAGGTTTATATTTATAATGTTCTGGATTCTCCAGAATCAACTGATTTTCTGCAAAATCAATTGTTACGGTAAAGCGGTTAAAAAGGTCATATCCGATGATACCATGAATAGGTTTTCCGACAAATTCACTCAGTCTTAGGATATCGTCTTTTAAGACAACAATATTCTGACGATAGCCAATGGCTTCGCCCAACTTGATAGTGTTGTCTAATACAATTCCTGCTTCAAGGTCATTCCCAATACCAACACCCGCAATTTTCACATTTCTACTATAAATCATGTGTTGTGATTGTGCTATTTTGAAATCAGTAAGAATGATTGAACTTACGCCAGTATCCAGAATAAAACGTAAGGTATCAGAATTATTAATTCTGAGCGGCACTATCACTAAATTAGCGTGAAATTCAAATGGGATGATAGTCTTGTTTTTTTTCTTAAGTAACTGAAAACCAAATTTTTCATCGGTTACGGGCTTCAGCTTAAATTTCTTTGGATATTCGTTTCGGGGAATAGTAGTGACAGTAACACCACTATTATTTTGTTCAGCAGATACAATAGAATCTTGACAATACCCTGCCAGCGGTAAAGTACTGAACAATAATATTTTATGCCAAGTGAGTTTCATAAAGAGGAGTCATTTTCTTAAATAAATATCGGAATAATATTACATATTTCCAAGAGCATACATAGAAAAATTAATGTTTATTCAAAGAAAAGTACACAAAACTCTCCATCACATATCTTTTAAGAAAAATAGCAGATTTAGGGTATCCAATAAAAGCAATTTTATTTTGAATTGATAGTCAATATTCTACCCATTTGAGAGGCTAACTTTTAAAAAAAATCAAAATTTTCTCTATCAGAATGAAGATACTTGTCCTTTTTTGTTTTTTAAAATTGTGATAACGAGTACTTTTGTTAAAGTATCTAATTTATAATTAACCAAAAAACAATGAGAAAGCAAATTGTAGCAGGAAACTGGAAAATGAATAAAACAGCTGATGAGGCATTAATTTTAGCATCTGAAGTTGTAAACATGGTAAAAGACGAAGTAAATACTGATGTGCAAGTAATTATTGCTCCACCAGCACTTTATTTAGCTACTCTACAGAAATATACTGAAACAGTTTCGAATGTGGGTATTGCTGCACAAAACTGTTCAAGCAAAGCTTCAGGTGCTTATACTGGCGAGATTTCAGCTTCTATGCTAAAGTCAATCGGTGTTACACACGTTATTCTTGGGCACTCAGAGCGTCGTCAATATTTTAACGAAACGAACGAGGAGTTAGCTGAAAAAGTAAACATTGTACTTGAAAACGGATTAACGCCAATTTTTTGTTGTGGTGAATCGTTAGAATTACGTCAAGGAGAAGATTTCCTTGCTTTTGTAGCTTCACAATTAACAGACAGTCTTTTCCATCTTTCTGCTGAAGATTTTGCTAAAGTGGTGATTGCTTACGAACCAATTTGGGCAATTGGAACAGGTCTAACGGCTTCTTCTGACCAAGCACAGGAAATGCACGCTTATTTAAGAGCGCATCTTGCTACAAAATATGGCCAAGAAGCTGCTGATAATACTTCTATCCTTTATGGTGGAAGCTGTAATGAAAAAAATGCTCCAGAATTATTTGCTTGTCCAGATGTAGACGGAGGATTGATTGGTGGTGCATCATTGAAATCTCGTGAATTTACGAATATTGCAAAGTCATTCTAATAAAATAATCATATAAAATCCCGTTTAGGAAAACCTATGCGGGATTTTATGTAAAATAAATGCTAACTTCACTTATTAATCAAGGACAACAACTTGATTAACAATATATTACTCAACTTTTCTTTAAACTCACATTCTTAATTATACCATTTTATACATGGCATTTAAAAAACTGAACCCATTTGAAAGACTCTATTTAAAAAACACTAACAAAGACGCTTATCAAAATTATAAATATCAACTAAAAGTTAGCAAAATTCCTTCGATCAATTTTTTAGATACCCCCAAACCTCTTGTTGACTTCAAACATAGTGGGCATTTGGGTGATATTATCTATGCTATTCCTACCATGTATGCTTTGGCTGAAAATGGCAAAGCACGTCTCCATTTGAATATCGGTCAGAAAATAAAAGTTGACGGAGAGCACCCTCTTCAAGGCATTGGGCTAAACGAAAAATCAATACTGATGCTAGAGCCTCTTTTGACTCATCAGCAACAGTTTCAGCAAATTGATATTTATGATAAGCAAGAAATTGATTATGATTTAGATGTATTCAGAAAATTTCCTTTCGATTATTCTAAAGGACATATTAGCAGATGGTATTTTAATTGTTTTGCGGTAAACTACGACCTCAGCAAACCTTGGTTAACTATCCCAAAGGACAATTCAATGGCTGATAAAATCGTTATTGCCAGAAGCACCCGCTATAACTCGCCAGTTATTGATTATTCTATTCTCAAAAAATATAACAATCTGGTTTTCGTTGGTTTACCAGAGGAATATGCTTTGATGAAGGCGGTTATACCACATTTAGTATACGTTGAAGTAAGTAATTTCTTTGAATTAGCAAAAATTATTGCAGGGGCAAAGCTTTTTATTGGGAATCAATCCTTCCCTTATGCCATCGCAGAAGCACTAAAAACACCGAGAATGCTGGAAAGTTATTATAAATCACCTAATGTTATTCCAGAAGGACCAAATGCTTTTGAATTTTCTTTTCAACCTCAATTTGAGTTTCTAGTTCAAAAACTAATTCTTCAGCATTAAAATCAATATTATTATGAAGACAGCAGCAGTAGTAATACTTTATCATCCGACACAACAAACCTTACAAAATATCAACAGCTATCATACCGCTGTTGATAAACTATTTGTATTGGACAACACTGAAGGTTCTGCCAGCATTATCAATCAATCATCATTTAATAACCCTACTATACATTATTCAAGTGATGGTATCAACAAGGGTATTGCTGAAAGGCTGAATGAAGCTGCCCAGCAAGCTATTAATGAGGGTTTTGAATGGTTGTTGTTGATGGATCAAGATTCAAGTTTTGAGGGCAATACTTTTGACTTATACATTGATAGTATTACTAATTATCAAGATAAAAAACAGGTTGCCTTATTTGGGCCTAATTTCAGCAGACAGTACAAAGAATCAATCGCCGAGACTAACCTCGTAAAAGTTCCTGCCATGATTACTTCTGGTAGCTTTTTAAATTTAGCAGCCTATCAGCAGATTGGACCATTCGACGAAGCCCTATTTATTGACGGGGTAGATACGGAGTATTGTTTAAGGGCACAGAACTGCGGCTACGACATCATAAAGTTTCTTAATATATTTCTTAAACATGAGCTTGGAGAAGCTGTAAAAAGGGCTTCAATCAAGACCCTATATATGGTAAAGAAAGTCAAGGATATTCACTCTCCAATCCGTTGCTATTATATCTATCGTAACAACCTTTATTTGCAAACAAAATACAAGCATTTAGATAAGATGGTAATGAAAGATATCAATGGTTGTGCGATAACAAATATAAAAAAGAGTATTTTTTACGGAACTGAGTCTCGACAAATTTTCAAATACCTGATTAAAGCACATCGTGATTTTAAACAAAACAAGATGGGAAAATATCAGCCATAAATCAATGTATTTTATATGTTCCAAATACAGGGTAATGGTCTGATGATTTAATATGATTATGCGTTTGAAAATCTAATACTTCAATAGATTCACTACAGAATTGGTTATCAATTCTCACAAATCGTGGACTGCGATTTAGGGTAAATCCAAAGCCATTTCCAGCTTCTTCGAAAGAATTTTTCAACCTATCACGAATATGCCCATAAGCATTTCCATAAGGCGTTTCATTAAAGTCTCCACACACAATTACAGGGTACGGACTTTCATCAATACGTCTTTCGATTAGTTCTATCTCCTTTGAATGTTTAATGAATCCCATTTTCAAACTCCATAGAATAGCACGAGTTTCATCTCTAGCCTGACCAAATGAGCTCCCCTTTACTTCATCCACTACTTTTTTTACCCTTATACCCATTGATTGTAATTGTAAATTAATTACTCTGATGGTATCATTTTTCAACGCAATATCGGCTAGTAGGTATCCATTACCATTGTCCTTTCCGGGTGTTTGACCAAACAAACTCTTTTCTTCATGAATGATTGGGTATTTAGAGAATATCGCTAATGAAAAAACTCTACCTGTGCCATAAATACTGTTAATAACATAATAGGGGTTATCCACAATCATGGCGTCAAAAGTATTAAAGGTTGCATCTTCCCTAAAACTAGAAAATTCTTGAAAGCATTTAATATCAGCCTGAGTATCTACACAATATGAAATCTCGTTCTTTACCTTTTCTTTAATCTCGTTATCTTCAAAATGTTCATAATATGCACTATGTTGAAAACCATACACATTATAATCAAGTACAGATAAGCTTTTATCTGCTTCTTTGGCTGAATGAAATCCAAATGTTCGTCGGATAAATGGATAGCCTATTAACAAAACAATAATAGGAAGAATCATTCTAGATGGGCGAATAAACAACCATGTAACGGCAGTGATAGCACAGAGCAACATGACGACGGGTAGGCTCATCATCATAAAACCAACAAACCAGTGATCAATCACTAGAGTATAAGCTAATAAATAGGTAAATAAAGTATATATATATAAAGGAAGACTTATTAGCCACAAAAGAGATGTTACTGTTTTTTTTAGCATGATGTAATCTTGGCGGTTAGCTTTAAACAAAAGTACTAATTTTGAATGTCTTGAATAAATAATAAAACATGAATATTTCCATTTAAGTGTGTTCTTGGATGATAACACGAAAAATATTCGTTTTATTTCAGTAATTAATTGTTAGATTAACAAATATTTCATAATTTTGCATTCCATTTCGGAAAACACTGGTAATCAAGTCTATTACATCGCTCTCAAGGCGATTTTACATAACAAATAAAAGAATTTTATCATGGCGAAGGTTTGTCAATTAACAGGAAGAAAAACACAAGTTGGAAATAACGTTTCTCACGCTAACAACAAGACTAAGCGTAAATTTTTTCCAAACTTACACACTAAGAAATTTTTCTTAGAATCAGAAGGTGTATGGGTACAGTTGAAAGTTTCAGCGAAAGCTATCCGTACTATTAACAAAAAAGGCTTAGAAGCTTCTTTAGTAGATGCTGCTCGTAGAGGTACTTTGAGTTTATAGTAATAAAAATATTTGCTTAAAAAGCTCTTTGCATTTGATGTAAAGGGCTTTTTTCGTTTAAGCCTAAAACAAAACATGGCAACCTCTAAAGAGATTGCCATGTTTATTTACACTAAATATTATTACGCAAGCTTATTTTGATTATCCCATTTTAGCTACGATTTCTTCTGAAATACCTACAGAACAGAAACCACCATCATGGAAAAGGTTTTGCATTGTTACCTTCTTCGTTAAGTCAGAGAATAAAGTAATTACGTAATCTGCACATTCGTCAGCTGTTGCATTTCCTAGTGGTGCCATTTGGTTAGCATATTCATAGAAAGCATTGAATCCAGAAATACCAGTCCCAGCAGTAGTTTTAGTAGGCGATTGTGAAACTGTATTTACGCGTGTTCCATTTTTCTTTCCATAATGGAAACCATACGAACGCGCTATCGACTCTAACATCGCTTTAGCTTGTGCCATATCGGTATAGTCAGGGAAAGAGCGTTGTGCTGCAATATAAGACAAAGCCACCACTGAACCATTATTAGCAATAGCATCCATTTTGTCAGCTACCTGCAACATTTTGTGGAATGATAAAGCAGAAACATCTAACGATTTCATAAACCATTCATAGTTCAAATCGCCATAAGGTCTGTTTTTACGGATGTTTGTACTCATTCCAATTGAATGCAATACGAAATCAATTTTTCCACCCAAAGCATCCATTGATCCTTCATAAAGTTTTTCCAAATCTTCCACAGAAGTAGCATCAGCAGGAATAATCTTAGCTTCGCACTCTTCGGCTAATTTATTGATTTCTCCCATTCTCATTGCTAAAGGTGCATTGGTAAGGGTAATAATTGCTCCTTCTTCTTTAGCACGCTGAGCTACTTTCCAAGCGATAGAGTTGGAATCTAATGCTCCAGAAATAATTCCTCTTTTTCCTTTTAATAAACCGTATGACATTTTTTTGATTTCTGATTGTTGATTTTAGTGCTTAAAATTAAATTATTCTTCTAACGAACTTATATTCTGAGGATACGGAGTTCATTTTAAAATAATTAAGTATTTTAGATGGATACTAAAATCAAGGTTAAAATTTTGTCCAAAAGTACTATTTTTTTTCTTAAAACCATGAATATTCAAATTCGACAAGCTATAAAAGAAGATTTACCTGCTATCCTCAGTCTCTATGCCAAAGTACTTGATAAAGGAGAAGTTCTAACCATTGAACAAGCAGAAACTCTCTTTCAGAAAATGATGAGTTACCCTAACTATAAGGTATATGTTGCTGCAAATGAGGATGAAGTTATTGGCACTTTCGCCTTATTAATTATGGACAATCTGGCACATATCGGTACTCCCTCCGCAGTGGTTGAAGATGTAGTAGTTTCTGATGCTTTTCAAGGAAAAGGAATTGGCAAAAAAATGATGATTTTTGCAATGGAGAAATGCACAGAAGCAGGTTGTTATAAATTAGTATTATCCAGCAATTTAAAACGCCACGAAGCCCATGCATTTTATGAAAGCCTGGATTTTGAAAAGCATGGATTTAGTTTTAGGATAAATTTTGAATGATTTTTTCAATATTATAATTTTATTATGCTGTTGTTTGCTGATTACTTTATCAAATACCTACTAAACCAACAAGGAAGCTTGCTTTCTAACACATTTTTTATTACTTTTGCAGAGAATTTAAAGGAAGAGGGGTCGATAGTCCCTCTTTTTTGTTTACTAGATTGTAGCACGGTTGTGTTATCGTGATAAAAAGAAATGACAAAAGAAAAAATAACCGAACTTATTGAACCATACCTTGAAGAAGGACGATTGTTTATTGTAGATGTTCAAGTAAGTGAAAGTAAGACAAGACAGAACATCATTATTTTATTGGATACCGACGAAGGTATCAAAATAGAAGAATGTGCTTCTGTAAGTAGAAGATTAGCTCATTTTATTGAAACTAACGAATTGATAACTGGTGCCTATAATCTTGAAGTATCGTCGCCCGGTATCGATCACCCGCTTAGCTTTAAGCGTCAGTTTGTAAAAAACATCGGTCGTAATTTGAAATTAGTTTTGAAAGACAACGTTGAAAAAATAGGGGCTTTGGAAGATGTAAGCGATGAAGGCATTATATTTAAAGAAGAACCAAAGAAAACAAAAAGTAAGAAAGTAGAGCCAATAGAGGCAGTCGCGATTCCTTTTTCGAGTATACAGCAAGCAAAAGTACAAATATCGTTTAAATAGTGGTCGAGTTGCCGAATTGTTGAATCATTGAAATTAGAGCAAATCTATTCCTCATACATTCTACTTGTTGGCTTCTTTTCACATTAATAAAATTATGAAAAGATGAACAGTGCAGAGTTAATTTCATCGTTTGCGGATTTTGCAAAAGAAAAAAATATCGACCGTCCGACGATGATTAAAGTGCTGGAAGACGTATTCCGCACGATGATTCGTAAAAGATACGGTACGGATGAAAATTTTGATGTAATTATCAACCCTGAAAGTGGCGACTTAGAAATGTGGCGTACACGTGAAATTGTTGATGACAATTCAGAAGATATTTGGGATTATGACAAAATTCCTTTGGCAGAAGCAAAATTGATTGAACCTGATTTTGAAATTGGCGAAGAAGTAGCGGAATTAATCAAACTAGAAGATTTCGGTCGTAGAATTGTTCAAACGGCTCGTCAGACATTGATTCAAAAAGTTAAGGATTTAGAAAAAGAAGGCCTCTTTGAAAAATACAAAGACTTGGTGGGTGAAATGGTTTCGGGAGATGTTTACCAAATTATTGGAAAAGAATTTATCATTACTGATGGTGAAGGCAACGAATTGACTTTACCAAAATCAGAGATGATTCAGAAAGATCGTTTCAAAAAAGGTGAAGCAGTAAAAGCAGTTATTCATAAAGTAGATATGAACAACGGTACGCCAAAGATTATCCTTTCTCGTACTTCTCCTGTTTTCTTGGAACGTTTGTTTGAACAGGAAATTCCTGAGATTTATGATGGACAAATCATGATTCGTAAAATTGTTCGTGAACCAGGTGAGCGTGCAAAAGTAGCGGTAGAATCGTATGATGATCGTATTGATCCTGTAGGTGCGTGTGTGGGGATGAAGGGTTCTCGTATTCATGGAATTGTTCGTGAATTACAGAATGAAAACATTGATGTTATCAATTATACTGAAAACCTTGAATTACTAGTTGGTCGTGCTTTAAGCCCTGCCAAAGTGAGCTCAATGAAAATTGATAAAGAAAGAAAGAGAATTGCGGTGTATTTACAACCAGACCAAGTTTCTTTGGCCATTGGTAAAGGAGGACAAAACATTAAGTTAGCAGGCAAGTTAGTAGGCTACGAATTAGATGTGTATCGCGATATTAAAGAAAGTGAAGTTGACGAAGAAGATGTTGACTTAACTGAATTTACAGACGAAATCGAAGATTGGGTAATTGCAGAATTACACAAAATCGGTCTTGATACGGCAAAACAAGTACTCAAATTGAATAGTGATGAATTAATTCGTCGTACTGAACTTGAGGAAGAAACCGTAAACGAGGTATTATCAATTCTACGTTCGGAGTTTGAGTAATTTAGAATGAGTAAGTGATAGAATGATAGAATAGTCATTGTTTATATCTCATTTACTCATCAAAGCTATTCTATCATTCATTACTTAAAATTACAAATTACTATAGAAAAGTATCAACAGAAATTATGGCAGAAGATAAAATGATGCGTTTGAGCCTTGTGGCAAAGCAGATTAACGTGGGAACCTCAACCATTGTTCAATATCTCTCTGTCAAAGGTCATAAGGTTGAGAACAACCCCAACGCCAAACTAAATTTTGAGCAGTTAAAGCTCGTAGCAAAAGAATATGGAGCCGAATCCTTATTAAAGGATGTTGGTGCAGCAAGTCCTGTGGTTTCATCAAAACCTACAGAGGAAGAGTTTGTTCCTGTAAAAAAACAGGATGATGATATGCCTCTTTACTTCCGAGGAAAAGAGAATACAGAAACATCAGAACAAACAAAAGTAACCGAGCCAGCAAAAGCTGAGAAAGAATCAGATGTTATTTTGGGAAGAGCCGAAGTACAATTTAAAGTACTTGGCAAAATAGAATTGGATGCTAAAGGCAATCCTGTTCCTCAAAAGCCTGCAATAGTTGAACCAAAACCAGCGCCTATAGTAGAAGAGCCCGTGGTGAAGGTTGAAACTGTTAAACCTGAGCCACAACCTGAAATTCAAGTGAAAGTTGAACAACCTAAAGTTGAAGAGGTAAAGCCAGTGATTATTCCTGTAGTAACCCAAGAGGTTAAAGTAGTAGAGATTCCAAAAGTTGAAACGGTTAAGGAAGCACCAAAGCCTGAACCTGTGGTAGTATTAGAAAAACCAGTAGTGATAGAAGCAGTCGCAACACCAATAGCAGAACCAAAAATTGCTGAAGCAGCAATACAGCCTAATAATCAGAACCAACACAATAGACCACAAGGTGGGGTGAATAATAATAATAACCAAAATCAACACAACAAGCCACAAGGCGGTGGGAATAATAACAACCCAAATCAGCCAAATAAACCGCAAGGTGGCGGGAATCCGAATCAAAACCCTCAGCATAATAAGCAACAAGGTGGCGGGAATTCCCATCAAAACCCTCAACACAACAAACAGCAAGGCGGTGGTGGAAACCACAATCAGGCTCGTCCAGTACAACAGGGTGGCAACTTACCAACGCCTAATCCAGCTCCTCAGCCGCAACAACAACGCCCTAATCCTGCTCCAGCGCAAAAATTAGGACGTAACGATGAAATTCCTGAAGATACTTCAAATGTGGAATTAATCGAAGCCAAAGGAGAGCAACTAAAAGGATTAACAGTTTTAGGGAAAATTTCTTTACCTGTCGAGCCTTCTCGTGGTGGTTCTAGAAATAACAACAACAATAATAACAATAAGAAGAAGCGTAAGCGTATTGATAAACCTGGTGGTGCTAAAGTTACAGAAGCTGAAATCCGTAACGAAAGAGGCGCTCCTCGTCCTAAAAAAGATGGTGTACCTAATACTACGCCTGCTACGAACGACCCTAATGCTAAAAAACCTGCTAATAATGGTGGAGCATCGGGCAATAACAACAATCAGAACAACAATAATACCCAGAATAATAACAACAATCAGGGTAATAACAATAATAATCAGCACAACAACAACTTTAAGAAAAAACCAGCAGGAAATAATAACAACAATAATGCTGGAGGTGGCGTAAAACCACAACCTAAAGGTGAAGTTTCTGAAAAACAAATTCAAGACCAAATCAAGGCTACGATGGCTCGTCTGCAAGGACAAACCAACAAGTCTAACTTTGGTGCAAAAGAACGTCGTGTTAAGCGTAAGTTCCGTGCAGAAAGAAATGAACAACGTCAATTAGCAGAAGACGAAGAAGCAAAAATCTTAAAAGTAACTGAGTTTATCTCAGCGAGCGAATTGGCTTCTTTAATGGATGTATCTGTAAACGAAATTATTTCTACTTGTATGAGTTTAGGAATGTTCGTTTCAATCAACCAACGTCTGGAAGCAGATGTTATCGCATTAATTACGGAAGAATTCGGCTTTGAAGTTCAGTTTGTTTCGGCCGAAGAAGAAATCGAATCTGCTATTGCAGAAGAGGAAGATGCTCCTGAAGATTTATTACCAAGAGCCCCTATCGTAACAATCATGGGTCACGTTGACCACGGTAAGACATCATTACTTGATTATATCCGTCGTGCTAAAGTTGCCGCTGGTGAAGCCGGAGGTATTACGCAGCACATCGGTGCATATTCTGTAAAACATGATGACGGTCGTAGAGTTACATTCTTAGATACGCCAGGTCACGAAGCCTTTACGGCCATGCGTGCTCGTGGTGCTAAACTGACAGACGTTGCCATTATCGTAATTGCAGCAGACGACGCAGTGATGCCACAAACAGAAGAAGCTATCAACCACGCAATGGTTGCTGGCGTACCTATCGTTTTTGCATTCTCGAAAGTTGATAAACCTGGTGCAAACACAGAAAAAATTCGTGAGCAATTGTCTATCAAAAACATGCTTGTAGAAGAATGGGGTGGTAAATACCAAACTCAGGAAATTTCTTCAAAATCAGGGATGGGTATCAATGAATTATTAGAGAAAGTATTATTAGAAGCCGAATTATTAGAATTGAAAGCCAATCCTGATAAACGTGCTGTAGGTGCTGTTATTGAAGCTTCATTAGATAAAGGACGTGGTTATGTTGCTAATATCATGGTTCAGTCTGGAACCTTGAAAGTTGGAGATATGATGCTTGCGGGTGCTCATTATGGTCGTGTTAAAGCCATGTTTGATTACCGTGGTGTAAAACTAAAAGAAGCTGGTCCATCTATTCCAGTACAAGTACTTGGTTTGAGTGGCGCTCCTAATGCTGGTGATAAACTAAGCGTCATGGAAAATGAACGTGATGCTCGTGAAATTGCTAACAAACGTGAGCAAATCATCCGTGAACAATCATTACGTACACGTAAACACATTACCTTAGAAGAAATCGGTCGTCGTAAAGCTATCGGTACATTCAAGGAATTGAACGTAATTGTGAAAGGTGACGTGGATGGTTCAGTAGAAGCATTGTCAGATTCATTATTGAAACTATCAACGGAAGAAGTACAAGTTCGTATCATTCACAAAGGAGTTGGTCAAGTTTCAGAATCAGACGTATTGTTGGCTTCTGCTTCAGATGCCGTAATTGTAGCTTTCCAAGTTCGTCCAAGTGTAAACGCTCGTCGTTTGGCAGAAAACGAACAAATCGAAATTCGTACATACTCTATCATCTACCAAGCAATTGATGATGTAAGAGACGCAATGGAAGGTTTATTAGCACCGAAATTTGAAGAAGTAGTAACTGCTAACATTGAAGTACGTGACGTATTCAAAATCTCTAAAGTAGGTACTGTTGCAGGTTCTTATGTATTAGATGGTACAGTGAAACGTTCTCATAAGATTCGTGTTATCCGTGACTTCGTCGTGGTTCATGAAGGTGAAATTTCTGCGCTAAAACGTTTCAAAGACGATGTGGCAGAAGTGAAATTTGGATATGAATGTGGTCTTTCTATCAAAAACTTCAATGACCTTGAAGTGGGTGACATCATCGAATGTTATGAAATGAAAGAATTGAAACGTACATTATAATTCGTTAATAAAAGTACAAAAAAAGCTCGGAGATATCTTCGAGCTTTTTTTGTGTTCTACCCTCCCTACCCGCTTTTTCCATACCAACTACTTAATTTTACTATTTAAATATAAATTATAAAAAAATATGCTATCAATATTTATTTAAAGGCTTTAGCATATAGAATTCATATAAAATCTTGCTAATTTTATATTCAAACTTATCTTATTTAATATGAATCAAAAACTTTTACTGCTGTTATTAATCACAATTATCTTTTCATTTAGCGCTTGTGAAAAACAAGAAACACTTTTTACTCAATTATCCGCAGAAGATACAGGCATTACTTTTTCTAATCGAATTATAGAAAACGATACAATGAATGTCCTTGAGTTTGAATATGTGTATAATGGTGGTGGGGTAGCCCTTGGAGACTTCAACAATGATAATCTTACTGATATTTATTTTACGGGCAATCAAGTAGCGAATAAACTGTATCTAAACAAAGGCGTAGATGAGGCAAATAAACTAAAGTTTGAGGATGTAACCGAAAAATCTAACGTTGCAGGACAGGGAAAATGGTGTTCTGGTGTAGCTGTCGTTGATATCAACAATGATAATCTATTAGATATATACGTATGTGCTACTGTTAAAAAGGTAGCCTCAGAACGTGCTAATATGTTATATGTTAACCAAGGCGTTGGTAAAGATGGCATTCCTATGTTTAAAGAAATGGCGAAGGAATACGGTATTGCCGACACTACTCATACAACCAATGCTGCATTTTTTGATTATGATAACGATGGGGATTTAGACTTATATGTATTGATTAACGAAATGGAAGACATTCGTTTTCCAAACAAATACCATGATAAAATAGTAGATGGTTCATCTAAACGTACAGGTAGATTATACCGCAACGATTGGGATGAAAAACTAAAGCATGGCGTATATTCGGATATTTCAAAAAAAGCAGGCATTTTGATAGAAGGCTATGGTTTAGGAATAAACATTACTGATATCAACAGAGATGGCTGGAAAGATATTTACATTACCAATGACTACCTGACGAACGATTTACTTTATATCAACAATCAGAACGGTACTTTTACCGACCAAGCCCACGATTATTTCAAGCATACTTCATATTCAGCTATGGGTAATGATGTTGCCGATTTAAACAATGATGGTCTTGTTGATATTTTAGCCGTTGATATGATGCCTGCGGATAATTATCGCAAAAAGATGATGTTGGCTCCCAATAATTACCTGACATATCAAAACAATGAAAAGTTTGGGTATGATTTTCAATATCCTCGAAATACCCTACAAATGAATCAAGGCTTTAACCCGAAAACGGGCAAACCTGTTTTTAGTGAGATTGGCTTATTGGCGGGTATTGCTGAAACTGACTGGAGTTGGACGCCTATGGCAACAGATTTTGATAATGACGGACTCAGAGATATTATTATCACAAATGGTTTTCCACGTGATATTACTGATCAAGACTTCATGATTTACCGTGCTGAAATGGGTAATGTGGTACCTAGAATGATGCTCTTGGATTCTATTCCATCCGTAAAAATTACGAATTATGCCTTCAAGAATAAAGGGAACTTTGCTTTTGATGATGTAAGTGCTTCGTGGGGGCTTACCAATCCTAGTTTTTCTAATGGGGCAGCCTATGGAGATTTAGATAATGATGGCGACTTAGATTATGTCACCAACAACATCAATGATTCGGCTTCTGTATATCGCAATAATCTAATTGAAACGAAGCCCACAGAAAGTAATTATCTACGCATAAAGCTAAAAGGACTTGATAAAAACATTGGTGGCTTAGGGGCATTCATTGAAATCAGTTATCAAAATGGACAGAAACAAGTGTACGAAAATACCCCTTACAGAGGGTATCTTTCTACTATCGAAAACGTTGCTCATTTCGGTTTAGGCAAAAGCAATAAAATAAATGAAGTGAAAATCATTTGGCAAAGTGGCAAAACTCAACTATTGAAAGATGTAGCTGCCAACCAAGTGTTAACGGTTTATGAAAAGAATGCTACGCTTCTCAATGTAAGTCAGCCATTAAAACGTACAACGCTTTTTGCAGATATTACAGATTCCCTTAATATCGATTATGTTCATACTGAAAAAGATTTTATTGATTTCAATATTCAGAAATTGATTCCCCACAAGTTATCACAATTTGGCCCCGCCATTGCCGTTGGCGATGTAAACGGCGATGGCCTTGAAGATATTTATATTGGTGGGCCTTCTGAACAAAAGGGTACTTTCTTATTACAAAACCAAAGTGGAAAGTTTGTGAAGTCTGATTTGATAGGCGGTGAAACTAACCTTACAAAAATTGCGGAGGATATGGGGGTTTTGCTTTTCGATGCTGACCTTGATAACGACCTTGATTTATACATTGTAAGTGGTAGTAATGAACAACCTAAAGACTCACCGACTTATCAAGATAGATTTTATGAAAATGATGGCAAAGGGCATTTTGTACAAAAAACACAAGCTTTACCTAGCTTCTTAAAAAGTGGATCGTGTGTCAAAGCTGCTGATTATGATAAAGATGGCGACCTTGATTTATTCATTGGTGGGCGTGTAGAAGTTTCTAGTTATCCGATGCCTGTTTCTAGTTATATCCTTAGAAACGATTCAAAAATTGGACAAGTAAAATTCACTAATGTGAGTACTCAGGTAGCCCCAAGTCTATCAAATATAGGTTTAGTTTGTGATGCTCTTTGGACAGACTTCAACAATGATGGCTGGATAGATTTGATGCTTGCGGGCGAATGGATGCCCATTACGATGCTACAAAATAACAATGGGAAATTAGAAAAACTAGAAGGAGCTTTAGACCTAAACAAGCAAATTGGGTTTTGGAACAGTATTACTTCTGGCGACTTTGATGATGATGGAGATATAGATTATATCGTTGGGAATTTTGGTAAAAACTCTATTATGAGAGCAAGCGATACCGAGCCTGTTTCTATATATGCCAAAGACTTTAATACAGATGGTAATTATGATGCTATTCCAACTGTTTTTTTTAAACCTAAAAACACAGACACTCATAAAAAAGAATTTGTTTTTAATAGTCGAGACGATTTGAATAAACAAATGATTACGACTCGTAAGAAATTTGTAACCTATAATCAACTGGCTAAATCTGACATTAAAGGTTTTTTCACCGAAGAGGAATTAAAAGACGCCCTCATTTTAAAGGCTAATTACCTAAAAACAAGCTATATAGAAAACCTTGGAAGTGGTAATTTCAAAGTAAAAGCATTGCCAATGGAAGCACAAACAGCCCCTGTATTAGGAATGCTGACGGAAGATTTTGACAATGATGGTTATCTTGACGTACTCATGGTAGGAAACGACTTTTCAGCGGAAGTGTCAGTAGGCAGGCTAGATGCTTTCAATGGCCTCCTCTTGAAAGGCGATGGAAAAGGAAATTTCAAGGCAAGCCTATTGCCTGAAACAGCCTTTGGCGTAACGGGTGATGCAAAAGGCTTAGTAAGACTTACTAATGCAAAAGGAAAAACCTTGGTAATGGCTACACAAAACCGTGGCGCATTAAAAACATTCCAATTAAGCAACAATACTCTTCAAAGTAAGCCTTTGAAAACCAATGACTGTGTTGTGCTAGAAAATCTAAAAAATGGCAAAACACGAAGAGTAGAAGTTGGCTATGGCACTTCGTTTTTATCACAATCATCACGAAGTGTATTGATAAATTCAAATTTGAAATCAATAGAAGTAATAGATTCAAAAGGTAAAAAGCGAGCACTTTAACCTGCACAATAAATAGGTATTTCAAAAAAAGCAAATCTAGCTAATTAGCTGGATTTGCTTTTTTTATTTTCTTTTCTCATTAGATTCTCTTCTTATTAGGCTTTATCCTCACAAATAGCAAAAGGATATTTGATGGTTATTTTGTTAAACATAAATTCTACCAAGGCAGGATTAAAATCTTGAATAAAATTTTAGCTCAAAACATTATCTCAAAATTGCTAAACAAAAAGTACTTTATGCCAATAAGCTATACTATATTTCCAGAAATAGAAACACTATTAAACACCTAACAATCAACCAATTAAATACAATTTAAAATAAGTATATTACTCAATATCCAAATTCCTTTTTGTCCTTTGCCTTGCAAACTATACCTTTACGATAAATTTACGTAGGCACTGTATAAATATAATCGCTGTTAAGATTAAATGCAGTAATTTCACAAAAAAACTGATTTTTACAAACCAAATATTTATCTGAAATGAGTGTACTTGTTAACAAAAACTCAAAAATAATCGTACAAGGCTTTACTGGGTCTGAAGGTTCATTCCACGCTCAGCAAATGATCGAATATGGTACTAATGTAGTTGGTGGTGTAACGCCAGGAAAAGGTGGTTCAACCCATCTTGACCGTCCTGTATTTAATACAGTTACTGAAGCTGTAGAAAAAGCAGGTGCTGATACTTCAATCATCTTTGTACCACCTGCATTTGCTGCTGATGCTATTATGGAATCGGCTGATGCTGGTATCAAAGTAATTATTTGTATCACAGAAGGTATTCCAACCAAAGACATGATTTATGCTAAGGAATACATTCAGAACAAAGATTGTCGTTTAATTGGGCCAAACTGTCCGGGAGTAATGACAGCAGGTGAATGTAAAGTAGGTATCATGCCTGGTTTTATTTTCACTAAAGGTAAAATTGGTATCGTATCAAAATCAGGAACTTTAACTTACGAAGCTGTAGATCAATTAACAAAAGCAGGTTTAGGACAAACAACTGCAATTGGTATTGGTGGTGACCCTATCATTGGAACAACTACTAAAGAAGCCGTTGAATTATTAATGAATGACCCTGAAACTGAGGGTATCGTAATGATTGGTGAAATTGGTGGTGGTATGGAAGCAGAAGCTGCTGAATGGATTAAAGCTGATGGAAACAGAAAACCTGTAGTAGGTTTTATCGCTGGACAAACTGCACCGAAAGGTCGTAGAATGGGTCATGCTGGTGCTATCATCGGTGGTGCAGACGATACTGCTGCTGCTAAAATGGCTATCATGGAAGCTTGTGGTATCCACGTAGTACATTCTCCAGCTGATATTGGTGCTACAATGTTAAAAGCATTAGGATTGTAGTAAACGGTTTCAATGAATTATTGATAGTTTTTTTCTAATTTTGCACAAAACTATCAAGACTTGAAATTCTTCCAGCAATATATTCATTCACAAAATCCTGCACGATTTATTCAATCATGCAGGATTTTGCGTTTAGTCAAATCATACTCTTTCCTCAGAATAGCCTTTTTAATCATATCGGGGTATTTATTTTTCATTCCTAACATCACTGCTAAAGACACCGTTGGTCCAAACAATGGCTATTATTTAGTGCATGACTACCGAGATGACTGGCAGGTATTTGATGAACGCTATAAGGCATACGTGCCATATGTTCGTGAGCTCCATAAAGACTATAATTCATTTAGCTTGTTTTGTGATATAGAAAATTATAAAACTTATAAAATTCTATATTATTCCTCTAAAGAAAACTATCTATTCATTAATGCATCATTACAGCAACAATTGCCCATTAATAAATGGGTTGTTTTAGATGTTGACAGCTTGCAGAGAGTCTATAAAAAAACGAAGTTATTTCTTACAATTTATGGCAGTAATACCAATATTGAAGAAATGATGGTTTATGTAGGGAATCGAATATCTAAAACTCAGGAAACATTTGAATTATCCGAGTCTTTATTAACGATTATTCCACGAGATATTTCCTCTTTTCAAAACTTTTTTGTGATTGGCCTATTCTTACTGGTAGGTGCTTACGCATTTATGTATAATTATCAGCCAAAATCTTTTGAGCGTTTTTTTAACCCTAAAGATTTGCTAACAATTAGTGTACGCGATGATTCATTTATCGTAAACAAACCCTTTGATTTAGGGAATTTACTGTTTGTGGTCAATCTTAGTTTTACTATTGGGTTTATTTTTATGTTGGTCATTAATGAAAAGAACGATTTATTCTCAACTAGCAGTATCCTTCAAGAAGGAGAAACACTTGGCGTATTATTGAGCAACTTCTTGGTAATTTCTTCTATTATCTTTGGCGCATATATTTTCAAATACATCTCACTATTGATTCTTTCAAACCTCTACAGGCTAGATAAAATCATCAATATCCATTTTTTTAAAATTATTCAAGCATCAAGTATTTTTTTCCTGATTGTACTAATTATACTCACCTACAGTACGATATCAATACCTGAAATTACGGAAAATGCAGAAAAATATCTGTTCTTTCCCATTTCATTATTCTTTATCGGACGCTTAGCACTATTATACTTTACGATAAATAAGATGACGGCACTAAAAAATCTGTATTTATTTTCGTACCTTTGCATCGTTGAATTAATACCGCTTATAGTAGGCATTCGTTTTGCACTCTAAATAATGTGATAATTCAACAAAAAAATGTTCTAAAAATAGCACATTAGCCCAAACAATAATCCAATCAAGTTTAACTGCATTGAGCATGAGCGAAATAGCATTAACCGCACATCCAGACAGATTAACCAAAGTAACCAGTATTTTAGTTACGCAAGCACGCCCAGCCGACGATAAATCACCATATTTTGAGTTGGAAAGAAGATACAATATCAAAGTTGATTTTCGCCCATTTATCGAAATTCAAGGCGTTGCTTTTAAGGACTTCCGGAAGCAAAAAATCAATATTCTTGATCATACTGCCATTATTTTTACTAGTCGTAATGCTGTAGATCATTTTTTTCGCATTTGTAAAGAAGCGCGTATAGAAGTACCAGCTGATATGAAATACTTCTGTATCACAGAACAGACTTCTAATTACTTGCAGAAATATATTGTAATACGTAAACGTAAGATTTTTACAGGAACAAAAACTGCTGCTGAATTACTTGAGTTAATCAAGAAACATAAAACTGAGAAGTTTTTATTTCCTTGTTCAGACAAGCGTCGTAGTGATATCCCAGAATTTATGGGAACAAACGATTTACAACTTACAGAGGCTGTAATGTATGAAACAGTTTCTTCAGATTTATCTGATCTAGAAAGCGTGTTTTATGATGTAATTGCATTTTTTAGCCCTTCTGGCATAAAATCTTTGTTTCATAATTTTCCAGATTTCAAGCAAAACAAAACTAGAATTGCTGCCTTTGGACCAACAACGGCAAAAGCAGTAACAGAAGCAGGCTTGATTTTGGATATTCAAGCGCCTCTTCCAAATGCCCCATCTATGACGGGTGCTTTGGAACTTTATATCAAGAAAGCAAATAGTATTTAAGACTATTAAAAGGAATTAATGAAAGACCTGTGAGTGATATAAACTCATGGGTCTCTTTTTTTATCAACATATCACAACAAATATTAATAAATTAGCGTTAGGAATATCTATGAGATACATTTTTTGACGTAATTTATACAAATGTTTATTAGATTTGGAATTAAAGCCTGTATTTGACTTATTTGTACTTTTTTGAAAGACTATGCGAAAGAATTTACAATTTTTTACTATAATTCTACTGCTATTGGCAAACTATTCCGTCTTTGCTCAACAAGATGCACAGTTAAGCCAATATATGTTTAATCCGCTATACATTAATCCAGCCACTGCTGGTACTGATGGTGTGATGAGATTTCAATTACATTACCGTAATCAATGGACAGCCTATCAAACTACTTATGATGGTTCTGGTTCATTGGGAACACAGCTTTTTACGGCCTCAATGCCCCTAAATGGCCTTCATAGTGGGCTTGGTATCCAATTTGTAAATGACAAAACACCATCTGGAAGTGGTTATCAGAATATGTTGCTATCGTATTCTTATCAAATCGGGCTTAGAAATGGTTCAATTATTTCAATTGGTGTAAAAGGTGGTTTTCATACTAAAACATTTGATTCAAATTTCAGACCTGGTGAATCTGGAGACCCAATTGTGGATGCAGCCCTAAAAAAACTTAATGAAACCAAAGCAGACCTATCACTAGGAGTTTTATATAAAGCAGAGAATTACCAAATCGGGGTAAGCCTTAATCACGTAAATAATCCAAATTATAGTTTTGGCGTTGACAGAGCTAGTCAGTATACCATCAAACAAGCATTGAATGTGACTGCGAGCTATGATTATTATTTGAATGATGACGTAAAAGTTACTCCTACAGCCCTTTGGCGTAGTGATTTCGTAACAACGGCTTTAGAAGGAGGTGCGATTTTTACTTATACAGAAAAATATTGGTTAGGAGGCTCCTATCGATTAAACGATGCTGGTATCATTATTGCAGGTATTTCGATGTTGAACAACTCTTTACGATTAGGATATTCGTTAGATTTAACCACCGTTGGGCAAACAGCTAAGTCGCCTACATCTCACGAAGTATTAATAAGTTATGCCCTGCCAGCGCCTAAATTATTTGGTGGAAAGAAGACCCCTGTACGTACGCCAAGGTTCAGACATCAGTAGTTTTTTTTGACTAAAGTGTACTTACAAAAACGTAAATAAACGATTGATGTATTTACAACAAAAAAAAATATTAACTTTGTTTTTGGGTTACTATACTAACCGAGTAAAAAAGGTCGTTTTTAAGAAGATTTAACACTAAAAATGAATTTTATTACAATAAATATAAAGTACTATTATTAATACAACCATTATCAAAATTTACAGAGATCATTACCTTATTTTACTCACGGGTATCAATTAAAAAAGTTAAGACACTATGAATTACAGTGGAATTTTCAGGAAAATATCCTTACTACTTTTAGTAGTTACTACTGTTCTGTTTTTGGATAGCTGTAGCTCTTCTGGTACTAGCAAATCGACTAGTAGTAGAGGACGAAGCAGCAGATCTAGAGGAGAACAGGTTGCTAAAGGCAAAAGCGGTAAACGAAGTAGAAGTAGTAGCAAAAAAGAAGATATTAAAATGGTCAATGGGGAAATTGCAGCTACTAGCCGTAAAGGTTGGAAGCAAACAACTCCACTAGGCATGGTTTTAATTCCGGCTGGCTCTTATATGATGGGGCAAGCGGATGAAGATATTGCTGCATCGTCAGTTGGTTTTAACAAACGTGTAACAGTCATTCAATTTTATATGGACGACACTGAAATCACCAACAACGAATACCGCCAATTTACTGATGTAATGTTGACAGACTCAATCGCTGTACTAGGCGAGGAAAAAATTATCTCTGAAATTTATCCTGATACTACCGTATGGAGTAAAGACTTTACTTATCATAATGGTGACCCCATGACTGAATATTATTACTCAAGCCCTGCGTTTGATATGTATCCAGTAGTGGGCGTAAGCTGGATTGCTGCAAGATATTTCTGCGACTGGCGAACAAAAGCTTATAACGATTACAGAACCTCAGAGGGAATGTATATTTCTCCAAGATTCCGCTTACCATCAGAAGCTGAATGGGAATGGGCTGCTCGTGGTGGAAAAGCTTCTGCTAAATATCCTTGGGGTAACCCTTACGTAGCAAACGTAAAAGGATGTTTGCTAGCTAACTTCAAGCCTCATAGAGGTAATTATGATGCAGATGGATATGCTTATACAGCTCCTGCAAACCAGTTCAATCCGAATGATTATGGTTTATACAATATGGCTGGAAACGTTGCCGAATGGTGCCTAGATGCTTATGCAGACAATGCTGTAGCTATTACTTGGGACTTAAACACGATGAATGATGATAAAGATGAACCAAGAAAAGTTATTCGTGGTGGTTCATGGAAAGATGTTGCTTATTATCTTGAAACGGGTACTCGTTCTTATGAATATGAAACAAAGAAACGATCTTACATCGGCTTCCGTTGTGCCATGAATCATTTAGGACGTTCATCTGGAAAAGAATTCAGATAAAAGAAAAAACGATTTTAAATCGTAAGCGAGGGAATCCAGTCGTTAATTTACGACAACATTCTCTCGCTTCGTTTTGATAATCCCTTCGTACATCAAATCATTCTCAAATCATATTACACTCAAAATCATTACAAAACAAATGGAAAGAATTATTAACGTTATCGCCAGTTTTGGTGCAGCAGTTGTTATCGTTGGTGCTTTATTTAAAATCTTACACTGGAATAATGCCAATGAAATGCTAATGGTTGGTATGTTCACTGAAGCATTTATATTTATATTATTTGGGGTATTGTATCTTTCTGCAAAACCTGAAAAGTCTTACGATTGGGAAAAAGTATATCCAGAATTATCTAAAGATTTTCAAGGTGAATTACCTAAAAGAAGTGTGGCAACCTCAACTGCAGGCGTTGGATTAACAGCTAAAATGGATGAAATGTTAGCTAATGCTAAAATTACGCCAGATGTTTTTGAAAATTTAGGTAAAGGCATGAAGTCATTAACAGAAACAGTTTCAAAAATTGGAACAATTACTGATGCTACTGTAGCTACAAACGATTATGCTAAAAACGTAAAAGTTGCTGCTGGTACAATGACAGAAATGAACAAAGCTTATGGCGTAACGATGAGTGCTATGGGCGAAATGGCTAATGCCTCACAAGATGCTAAAGAATATCGTGTACAGTTCCAGAAAGTTACTCAAAACATGGGTGCATTGAATGCTGTATATGAATTAGAATTACAAGATACAAACAAGCACTTAAAAGCGATGAATGCTTTCTATGGCAACTTAACAGTAGCGATGGAAAACATGGCTGATGCAAGTAAAGATACTCAGCAGTTTAAGCAAGAATTAGCCAAATTGACTTCTAACTTAACTTCATTAAACAATGTTTATGGAAGTATGTTAACAGCCATGAAAGGGAACTAATTTAAGAAACATATCCGTCTTTGATAGTTTAATACTAATCAAGACAAACATGTTGAAAAAAAACTTAAACAAAAACTCCTACAAGTAGATAAGAAAATGGCTGGAATGAAAGAAACGCCCCGTCAGAAGATGATTGGGATGATGTATTTGGTGCTCACAGCTTTACTTGCATTGCAAGTAAGCGATGCCCTTTTACAAAAATTTGTACTATTAAATAATAGCTTAGAAGCAGCGAACGGCTCTGCTGTTCAAAAAAATAACCAAACTGTCGAAGGGATTAAGGCAAAAGTAAACGACTCGCCTAATCCTGCTCAATATGCTGATATCATCAGACAAGCGCAAGAAGTACGTAAACTTTCTGATGCGATAGTTGGTGAATTAGATAATTTGAAAAGCACCATCGTTGAACAAACAGGTGGTACCGATGAAGAAACAGGTGCTTATGTCGGTATGAAAGAGACCGAAAAAGTACATGAAATAATGATCGGTGGTAAAAAGAATGGATTGGCTTACGGCTTAAAAACTCAGCTTGATAATTTTGTCACTAAAATAGCAACTTATGGTGATAAAAATACAAAGTTTGAACCGCTTGCTCTTTCAGGAAAAGAAGACCCTGCAGTAGCTAAGGATGCCAACAATAAAAACAAAGATTTTGCTGAATTGAATTTTGCTGAAACGCCAGTACCTGCGGCTTTAGCAACATTAAGTCAGAAACAATCTGAAATTCGTCGTTATGAAAGTACTATTTTAGGGCAATTAGCTGAAAAAGTAGGTATCAAAGACATCAAGTTTGATAAAATATTAGCCATGGTTTCGGCAAAATCTAATACCGTAGTAGCTGGTATGGATTATGAAGCTGAAATGTTTATTGCAGCCTATTCAAGTGGAATTACCCCCAGAATGAGCTTCAATGGTGCTGGTGTACCTGTAAGAGACGGTAAAGGTCAAATTAAGTTTAAGGCACAAGGTGGTCAATACGACAGTCGTGGCCTTTCAAAGAAAACTTATTCGGCTAGTATCTCATTCAATGGTCCTAACGGTCCTGAAACTAGAACACTTAATGGTGAATACTTTGTATTAAAACCAACTTATAATATCGAAGCAGGTAGTTTACCTCCGTTGTATTTAGGTTGTGCCAACAAATTGAGCATTGTAAGTCCAGGCTTAGGTGCTTTATGGCAACCAAGCTTTAGTGCCAATGGTGCAGAGGTTATTGCCGCAGGTGGTGGTAAAGTAACAGTAGTGCCAAGTGCTGCTGCAGTAGAATTGAACATTAATAACGGAGGCATTTTATTAGGTACAGAGAAGTTTAGAGTAAGAAAAGTACCAAGACCTGAGATAAAACTATTTGGTGGTGGTGGTGAATTAGATGAAAAACGTGGAGTAATTGCTAGTGGACTCAGAAATATTGAAGCTAGAGCAATTGCTGATGAATCATTCGCAGCAACCAATCCTGATGATGCCAGATACCGTGTTTCAGAAGTTTATATAGCGTTAGCAAGAGGTACGAAACCTGTTGGTTCGCCAATTACTTTACAGGGTGGAGGTAGTATTAGCACATTAGCTCAGGAAGCAAGAGCAGGCGATCGTTATTATATTGAAGTAAGAGGAGTACAACGCAAAAACTTCAAAGGTGATATAGAAAACATTCCTTTTAAGTTTTCAAAAGTTATACCAATTAATTAAAAGTATTGTACTAGATAAAATACAGTAATTGTCTAGTACAATATTATATAAGTTTACAAGTATTTGATAATCAAGCTTAGTGTAAAACTTGTAATGATAATAACATTATGAAAAATTTAATCAAAATTACCGGAGCAATTGTTCTTAGTTTGGTTTCTTGTTCACTGGTAACAGCACAAGAAAAAGACATTAGAGGAAAAAATCCTGACTCTGTACGTCCTATTGATGATTCTAATATCATGTGGAAAATGCGTTTATGGAGAAGAATGGATTTGAATGAAAAGCAAAACCAACCTTTTTTCTCTAAAGGAAACGAGATTACCAAATATTTAATGGAATGGGTTCAAAGTGGGGTTTTGCAACCATACAGAAACGATTCATTAAAAACGAAGATTTCCAAAGAAGAATTTTTAAAGAATTTGGTTGTTGAAAACTCTATCGGAGACAATGCCCTTTCTGATGCTGAAAAGGCTGCTGGTTTCGGTGCTGAAAGTACTGCTACCACAGGAGCTGATGATGGCTGGGGAGATCCTAAACCTGCGGCAAATGGGGCTAAAGCTCCTGCTAAAGCGGCAAGCGAAACTGGAGATTTGTACTTTGCTAAAGAGCTTTCTATCATAGAAATCAGAGAAGATGCTATTTTTGATAAGCAACGCTCTCGTTTATACTATGATATCCAAGCTATCACGATCATTATTCCTGCTAATAAAACGGCTGCTGGTTTTGATAAGACTGTAGCGTCATTCAAATATAAGGATTTAGACAAATTATTCAGAAGTAACCCAAATTGTATCTGGTATAATTCTCAGAACGAAGCTCAGCATAAAAACATGGCAGATGCCTTTGATTTACGCTTGTTCCATGCTAGACTCACGAAAAAAGGTAACCCAGAAGATAAAAGCTTAGATGAGTTTTATGGAGGAGAAAAACAAGGGCTAATCCAATCTCAACAATTAGAATATAAATTGATGGAGATGGAACATAACCTTTGGGAATATTAATCCAAGAATAAATTCATAAAAAAAGCGAGTGGAAAATTTCCATTCGCTTTTTTTATGAATTTTCAATCAACCTAGACTAGATGAATTGATTGATGATATTTTCAAATAATTCTTGTTTACCACTAGTAACTTTAGGTTCTCCAACTTCAAAAGCATAGCTTCTTAAATCTTCTAAAGTTAATTTACCAGCTTCGTAATCAGCACCTTTACCGCCATCAAAAGAAGCATAACGGTCTTTACGCAATTTCTTGTAAGATGATTTCTCTAAGATGTTATCAGCAATGACTAATGCACGAGCAAAAGCATCCATACCGCCGATGTGAGCTAAGAAAATATCGTCTAAATCAGTTGAATTACGACGTGTCTTAGCATCAAAATTGATACCTCCTTGTGTGATTCCACCTGCCTCTAAAATAATCAACATAGACTCAGCTAATTCATTTAAATTAGTAGGGAATTGGTCAGTATCCCATCCGTTTTGATAATCTCCACGGTTAGCATCCATACTACCCAACATATTGTTGTCAGCAGCAACTTGTAATTCATGTTGGAATGTATGACCAGCTAAAGTAGCATGGTTTACTTCTAAATTCAACATAAAATCGTTTTCTAAACCGTATTCTTTCAAGAAGCCGATTACTGTAGCAGAGTCGAAATCGTATTGGTGTTTAGTTGGTTCACATGGTTTAGGTTCGATGAAGAATTTACCAGTAAATCCGTTTTTACGAGCATAATCACGCGACATCGTTAAGAAACGTCCTAAGTGAGCTAACTCACGTTTCATATCAGTGTTTAATAACGTCATATAGCCTTCACGACCACCCCAGAACACATAGTTTTCACCACCTAAAGCAATCGTAGCATCAATAGCATTTTTCACTTGTGTACCTGCATGTGCTAATACTGAGAAATCAGGGTTAGTAGAAGCCCCGTTCATATAACGTGGATTCGAGAATACGTTGGCAGTACCCCATAATAATTTCACACCACTTGAAGCTTGTTTTTGTTTTGCATAATCTACAATTGCTTGCATATTGCTTTCGTATTCTGATAAAGAACATCCTTCATCTACTAAGTCAATATCATGAAAACAGTAGTATGGAGCACCAATTTTAGTAATGAATTCAAATGCTGCATCCATTTTATCTTTAGCTCTTCCTACGATTTCATTTTTTGCATCCCAAGGAAATACTTTTGTTCCAGGACCAAAAGGATCAGCACCAGTTCCACAGAAAGTATGCCAATAGGCAATTGCAAAACGCATTTGCTCTTTCATTGTTTTGCCTCCAATAATACGATTTTCATCATACCATTTGAATGCTAAAGGGTTATCAGACTCTCTTCCTTCAAATTGTATTTTACCAATTCCTGCGAAATACTCTTTGTCGCCTAACGTGATGTTTGCCATTGTCTTTGTTATTGATTGTTTAATTTGTTTAGTCGGTATAAATATGTGTTCTATACTGTTCTATAAATTTAATGCAAAAATACTATTACATCTAAGAAACACAAAAAATGTTTCTTATTATTTGAAATTATTTTTATTCAAGACAGCAGACATTCTTAAATCTTGTTAAAATAGATAATAAAATAGTATTCTAACGTTTATGTAAACCTATCTATGGGTATTTTACCTTGGTATACTTGACAAAACAATGACACATTAAAATACAATTATACATCAATATAATAATATTCATATAAGTGTTTAACCTTACTTAATTAAATGAAGCATTGAAAACATAAATAATTAGTTATAAAGGCTTTGTAAGTCCTTCTAACAGAGAAACAGTCAGATTTGCCTAATATCCTTTCCGTACCTCTTTATATAAGTTATATGGGTTATTAATGGATATTTGTTCGGCAGTTTCTGCTATTAAATTTTCTATACCATAATATGCTATAGATTTTCGTAACTTTGTATCAATATTAATTTTTAACCTGCGCAAATTCCATAATGATCTCTCGTCTTGTAATTATACCGACATACAACGAAATTGAAAACATTGAATCCATTGTCCGTAAAGTAATGAGTTTAGAACCAAGTTTTGACTTACTAATTGTTGATGATGGTTCGCCAGATGGTACTGGGATGAAAGTAAAAGAACTTCAGGATGAATTCGGTAAAAATCGTTTGCATTTACAAGAAAGAAAAGGAAAACTAGGTTTAGGTACTGCTTATATTCATGGGTTTAAATATGCTCTTGCTAATAACTATGAATATATTTTTGAAATGGATGCAGATTTTTCGCATAATCCAGAAGATTTGGTAAAGCTTTACAATGCTTGTGTAGAGGGTTCTGACATGGCTATTGGTTCTCGTTATATCAGTGGAGTAAACGTTGTCAATTGGCCTATGGGAAGGGTATTAATGTCTTATTTTGCAGGTTATTACGTTCGTTTTATAACAGGAATGCCGATAATGGATGTAACAGCAGGATTCAAATGTTATCATGCTAAAGTTTTAAAGACCATTAATCTCGATAAGATTAAATTTGTTGGCTATGCTTTTCAGGTAGAAATGAAATTTACAGCATGGAAGTATGGCTTCAAAATTGCCGAGATACCTATCATTTTTACAGATAGAACCAAAGGTGTTTCTAAAATGTCGGCTAATATTTTTAAAGAAGCGATTCTTGGTGTTATTCAAATGAAGGTTAATAGCTTTTTCAAAAACTACAAGCATTCATAAAATCATTGAAAATGATTTAACAATGGAATATAATCATATCAAAGCAATACATATCATTTTTGTAACGAGTTGGTTCGCTGGGCTTTTTTATTTACCTCGCTTATTTGTTTACCACACTGAAGCAAATCAAAAGCCTGAGGCTGAACGACAAATCTTGCAGAAAGAGTATAAACGAATGCAAAAAGTACTCTTTAATGCCATCATGGTTCCAGCGATGTGGCTGACAATCATAACAGGCGCAACGATGATTTACTGGCTATGGTGGGATAGTTTTGCATCACAAAGTTGGCTTCATTTAAAATTAGGGTTTGTACTAGGCTTAGTAGGCTATCATTTTTACTGTCGAAAATTAATTTTTGAGCTCAGAGAAGACAAATTCAGGTTCACAGGATTTCAGTTAAGATTATTCAATGAAGTAGCTACTATCTTTTTATTTGCCATCGTGTTTATCGTCGTTTTAAAGAATACAGTCGATTGGATTTGGGGCATTATTGGATTAATCGTTTTTGCAGTATTGATCATGTCAGCAGTTAGAATTGTTAAATCAATTAGAGAGAAAAAAACTTAAACTTATTAGTGAAGCTGTTTAAACTTTCCCTTTCGGATTAAACTAAGTCTTTTAGAATAGCTTGTTCCAAAATTTACTCAACGTAGCGATGCTATGCTTCGCAAATTTTGAAAAAATCAATCCAAAAATACAATACTTTCAACTAAGAAATGGAAAGTTTAAACAGCTTCAGTATAAAAAAGAAGGGGATGGCAAATTGCCATCCCCTTCTTTTTTATACTAATAAACAATATTAATAATTAGGATTTTGTTTCAAAACATCAGCTCCTTGTAAGTCAATTTGTCCTTGTGGAATAGGCAAATATTCATTTTTATTGGCTGTAAATTTAGCACTACCTAATGCTGTAACAAGTTTCTTACCTTCGTAAGTTAAATAAGCATTAATTGTAGGTTCAGCAATACCCCAACGTACAAGGTCAAAGAAACGATGTCCTTCACCTGAAAGTTCTAATTTACGTTCAAAACGAACTGCAGTACGAGCAAGAGCTTTATCAGACCAAACAGCATCATAAGTACCAATTACATAATTTGCTGCTGGTGCTCCATTTTTAGTTACCCATGAAGTCTTGTTGGCAGCTCTAGTTCTAACCATATTTACATATTTACGCGCAGTCTCAAGGCTACCTACTTCAATTTCACACTCTGCCGCCATTAATAAAACATCAGCATATCTAATTACGGTGTGGTTCATTGCTGCATAACCACGTGTCCATGAACTACCGTCAGTTAAAGTTCCTTCTTGAGTTTTGTAATAAATAAACTTCTTAGGAGAATACGGTCCAGCATAAGATTGGTCACGAATCCAGTCATATCCTGGGTGGTCTTGCCAATCTAAATATGGAATACCACGACGACCAATAGAGTGATCTAAACGAGGGTCAACATTTCCTGCATCTGTTGTAAATGGTTGAGCAGACTGTAAACCAAAATCTGTTTTCAACGCATTAGCATCTGAATTGTAAGAACCATCTAACAAAGGTAAACCGTTAGCATCTGTTCTAAATGAGTTTCCAAGCTCAAAAGAAGGTTGGAAAAATCCACAACAGTTACCTGGGCCACTTGATCCTGTATTATAAGGGTAGTTTAAGTCATCATCAGAATTTGCATTGTTTACACTACCTGTATTAGCAGCAGACTGAATAGCAAAAACAGACTCTTCATGATTATCATTTTCAGCATTGAAAATTTGAGCATATTTAGCTACTAAACCATATTTTTTACCATTAGCCGTTTTACCATTAGCAATTACTTGGTCAAATAACGTTTTAGCATCTGCATATTTTTTCTGATATAAATATACTTTAGCTAAATAAGTTACTGCAGCCCATTTATTTGCTCTACCTGCTGCTGATTGTGTTTCTGGAAGGTTATCTGCTGCATATTTCAAGTCAGCTTCAATCTTAGGCCACAAATCAGCAGTATTAGTTACTTTCTCAACACCTGTACCATAATCTACAGACTCATCAACATACGGAGTATTGTTGTACAAACGCTTTAATTCAAAATAGTAATGACCTCTTAAAAAACGAGCTTCGCCAGCAATACGCTTTTTGTCAGCATCAGTAACATCTGGTGTTGCTGTAGTTAATGAACGTAAAACGGTATTACATCTTTGAACTCCTTCATATTTTACACCCCATGTTCCACCAACTTCACCGTTTGTAGGTGTTGTATCAAAACGTTGTAATGGGTTAATCGTTGTAAAGTCACCAGAGTTAGTACCTTTATTAGCTTCTCCTCCTAACACACTTCCCCACACCCAGTTTGAACTACTTGCTACACGGTTACCTCTACCGTTCAGCATACTATAAGCACCTATCAAAGATCCTTCTAAACCAGCTTTCGACGAAAGCTGAGCACCTGCAAGTTGTCCAGTTGGCGGAACCTCTAGGAAACTATCTTTGCAGGCAAATACTAATAGCGTCATTAATACTACAGACGTTATCGTTGCTTGATGTTTTATATATTTTCTCATTTTAAAGACATGTTTTATTTTACTAAATACTTTTTTGCCAGTTGTTAAAAGAACAATTAGAATGAAAGATTTAACGCTACATTATAACTTCTAGTGATAGGTACGTTACCAATATCAATACCAAAGTTAGTATCTGCAGCACCACCAATACTTGGGTCAAGACCTTTGTAACCAGTGATTGTAAAAATGTTACTTGCAGCACCACTGATTCTTGCATTTTTCAACCCTATTTTAGACAATACATTTTTTGGAATATTATATCCAATAGAGATATTTTGCATTCTCATGTATGATCCATTTTCTACATAGAAAGAGTTAAATTCAGAGTTTGTACTGAAGTTAGAAGCTCCTTCAAAAATAGGTTGATCAGTATTTGTATTAGTTGGAGTCCAAGAATTTTTAACTCTAGCACTAACAGCAGCACCAGTAAATGAAGGATAAAAGTCTGTGTACCACTTACTAACATTGGCAATTTTATTTCCTAACGAAACAGCTAAGAATGTAGAGAAATCAAACGCTTTGTAAGTAACTCTGAAAGTCATACCTCCAGTAAAAGTTGGTACTGGGCTTCCTAGGTAAGTTCTATCATTAGCATCAATAATGCCATCAGGTACACCTTTTGGTCCACTTACATCAGCATAACGGAAACGACCTGGAGCAGCACCTAATTGAGTTGGAGATTTTGAAACTTCATCTGTAGAATTGAACAACCCTAAAACTTGATAACCATAGAATGAAGACATTGGCTTATCTAATTGGTTACGAACTGGAGTTAATCCACGGTAAGTACCTCCTGTTAAATAGTCAATACCCGGAGCAAAGCTAGTAATTTTATTATCAAGGAATGAACCTGTTGCAGTTACTTCATAATTCCAATCTTTGGCGATAGCACCACGGTTGATAATTTGAATATCAATACCACGGTTACTTAGCGTACCAACGTTTACAGCAGGTGCTGCTGCATAAGTACCCAATACACCTGGAAGAGGAACACTAAACAAAGCATCTGTAGTTTTTCTTTGCCAGAAGTCTACCGCTAAATCCCATTTACCTTTTAACAATGAGCTTTCAAAACCAACGTTGATTGTTGTATTTGTTTCCCATTTTGCATTAGGGTTACCAATACGACTTTTGTAAAATCCTGATACAGCACTTGTATTACTACCATTAATGTCATAAAATGAGTTACCAACATTAGAAGCAAAAAGGCTATACTGGTTATTTGGATCTACTGGATTTGAGTTACCCATTTGTCCCCAACCACCTTTGATTTTTAAATCACTAATCCAAGGAAGGTCTCTCATGAAATCTTCTTTAGAAAGACGCCAAGCACCAGAGAACGCAGGGAAAACACCATATCTACTGTTGATACCAAAACGAGAAGAACCATCACGACGAACAACCCCAGTAAAATAGTATTTATCGTTAAACGAATAATCTAATTGACCAAACATTGATGAAAATGTAACTCCTGAGTTGATATAACTATTAACAATCTTACCTGTTGCAGATACTGTTGTCATAGTGATGTAATCTAAATCAGTAGAGAATGGGTTAATACCAGATGCTGACATACCTCTACCAAAGCCTGTGTTTAAAGCTTCGTAACCTCCCAATAATTTAATTTTGTGGTCTCCTAGCTGTTTGAAATAATTGATAGTATTGGTAAATGTCCAGCCAAATTGGTAACCAGAAAATTCATTGTAACCAAAGCTTGCATTGTTTTCAGAGTTTTCATATTGCAAACGTGAATACGAATATGAGTAAGCATTTGTATATTGACCACCAATACTTGTTTTCAAAAGTAAGTTTGGAATTGGCTCAATTTCTAAGTAGATATTACCGAATCCATTAGCAGTATAACTTTTATCATTCTTAGAACCATCACGTGAAGCAACTGGGTTTCTTGGGTTGTTAAACCCTTTAGCAGCAGTACCAGCGTAACCTCCAAATTCATCATAAATAGGAATAATTGGCGGCATTCTAAATGCTGAAAGTACATCACCCTCGCCAGCTACAGTATTTACACCACTTCTATTAGGGTTCAACAAATCGTTATTATCCTGAGCTAATACAGACTTATACGTAAACTGCAAATTTTCACCAATTCTAATACGTTTAGACAAATCAAATTCTGAGTTAGCTCTGAATGTATAACGTTTGAATTGGTTATAAATCAATATACCTGCTTGCTCTTGAGCAGATAAACCAAAATAATATCTACCATGTTCTGTTCCACCAGAAAAGCCCAAGTTGTGTCTTGACACAGGAGCCATTCTAGTAATAGCACCATACCAATCAGTACCAGCTTTATTTGCTTTAACTACTTGATAGATAGCACCTGCATTAGGGTCAACATTGTATTTAGCTTTTTCTGATGCTAAATCAACAGTACCTATAACACCTGACCTTCCTCCTACGTTAATATAATCAGGTAAAACTGCTGTTGTACCTGTTCCATATTGAGGATGACCATAATTTGGTGCTGTACCATCAGCAATAGCTGTATTACGAATTGCATTCCAAGTCCAATCTGCTTGTTCTTGAGGATTAAGCATTGCTTGTCCTTTGCCTGGGTCAGTAACACCATACAATCCATCATAGGTAACTTCCAATGCTCTTGCTTTTTTTGTACCCTTTTTGGTTGTATAAACAATCACACCATTGGCAGCACGAGCTCCATAGATTGATGCTGCTGCAGCATCCTTCAAAATAGTTGTGCTCTCAATATCTCCTGGTGCTAAAAAGTCTGTTGATTGAACAGGTACACCATCAACAATGTATAGAGGGTTGTTATCTCCAAATGAACCAAAACCGTGAATACGTACTAAACTTGCCGCCCCTGGTTGACCACTTGAAATAACTGTAACCCCAGATGCACGTCCTTGCAACTGTTGCTCAACGTTACCAGAAGGAACAGCTACTAAGTCTTTAGCTTTGATAGTTGATACAGAACCTGTACTTTCTCTTTTTGATGAACTAGAATAACCCGTTACGATAACCTCGTCAAGTGCAGAAACGTCTTCTGCTAACTTAACTTCTACATTACTCTGCGTACCCACTTTAACTTCAGTGCTTTTATAGCCAATTGCTGAAATTAACAATACATCCTTGCCTGATTTGAGATTAATAGCAAAACCACCGTTTGCATCAGTTGAAACCCCAGTTTGGGTGCCTTTTAGAAGAACCGAGACTCCAGGGATTCCCTGGCCATCCGCACCAGTAACTTTTCCTGTTACTCGTCTGTCCTGTGCCATTGTCAAGAACGTACTTAATAAAAAGACGCACGACAAAAGCATACTCTTCCATGTAGAGTAAAATTTTGTGTTCATAATAAAATTGGGTTTTTGATTGAAAAAATTAGATTTTTGGTTGAAAATCCTTGTAAATATATGCTTATTTTAATTCCATAACAAAATGATTATATATATTCTAATAATTTATTTCATTTTAGTTTGATGAGGCTATATTCTTAATGTATCATTTTGATAAAATTTATTGTATCATTTTGATACTTTTTATAATTAAAAAAATATTAACCAATATTATTTTAACATTTTATAACTAATTGATTTTCAATACATTAAGATTATATGTGTTTTTTTAGTATTATATTCTTATTTGTCAAAATAATATTATTTGAGCTATTTTAAATCAATTAAAAAGTTTTTTAGATATAGAGCGTTACTATTAAAATAATTTAAAAATAAGAAAAATCTATTTTTTTTCTGAGAAGCCAACAAACCCGTACAGCATTTATTTTACAATTTTCTTGTAAAAATCTAAGTGAAATTTTTCCAAAATGGTGGTTGTTTTATTTAGTAAATTTGTACTTTAAATAAAATGATATGGATGAGTTTGATTATAAAAGTGCTTTAGCTAAAGTTCCTGAATTGCCAGGGGTATATAGATATTTCGATGAAGAAGGAACTGTTATTTATGTAGGGAAAGCCAAGAATTTAAAAAATAGAGTAAGTAGTTATTTTGCCAAATCAAATCAGCATGATAGAAAGACCAAACGGTTAGTTAGTCAAATCAGAAATCTTGAATTTACCATTGTTCACACTGAGTTCGATGCCTTGCTTTTAGAAAATACACTTATCAAAAAGTTTCAGCCTAAATACAACATTTTGTTGAGGGATGATAAGATGTACCCCTTCATTTGTGTGACCAATGAGCCTTTCCCCAAAATTATTACTATCAGAAGGGTTGATAAAAAAATGGGGACTTTCTTTGGCCCTTTTGCTAATCAAAAAGCAATGTATGCTATCCTTGAAATGTTTAATCAGCTATACACTTTTCGAACGTGCAGTTTGAACCTTAATCATAAAAATATTCAAGACAGAAAGTTTAAAGTATGTTTAGAATACCATATTGGGAATTGTAAAGGCCCTTGCGAAGGATTACAACCTGAAAAAGATTATCTAAAGGAAATAGACCAAGCTAAAAATATTTTGAAAGGCAATATGAGCCTTCCTAAGCAATATTTTGAAGAGAAAATGCAAGAGGCAGCCTCTAAACTGGCTTTTGAAGAAGCACAAGAATTTAAGGAAAAGCTAGCTTATCTTGTTAACTTTCAAAGTAAATCAACGGTGGTCAATCCTAACATCAGGGATGTGGATGTATTTTCGATTGTATCTGACGAAAATGCTTTCTATTTTAATTTCATGAAAGTATTGAATGGTTTTATTACGCAGACTCAGTCGTTAGAAGTAAAGAAAAAGTTGGATGAAACCGACGAAGATATATTGACCATGATGGTATGGGAGATGCGTGATAAGTATGAAAGCGAAGCGAAAGAGGTAATTACGAATATTCCTCTGTCTGTTGAATTAAAAGGGGTTGAAAATACCATTCCGCAAATTGGAGATAAGAAGAAGCTTTTGGAGATGTCTTTGAAAAATGTGCTGTACTTTAAGAAAGAAAAAGCCGACCGACAAGCATCTGAAGAAAGTGCAGGTGATGCAAAAATGAGGATTTTACTTACTTTAAAGAATGACTTGCAATTAAAGTCAATCCCACACCATATTGAGTGTTTTGATAACTCTAATATTCAAGGCACCAATCCTGTATCGGCAATGGTGTGCTTTAAGAATGGAATACCCTCTAAAAAAGACTATCGGCATTTTACGCCAAAAACGGTTGAAGGGCCTAATGATTTTGCTACCATGAACGAAGTCGTTACGCGGAGGTATTCAAGGTTACTTCAGGAAGAAGCAGATTTACCTGATTTGATTATTATAGATGGTGGCAAAGGGCAGTTAAGTGCTTCGGCAGATGCATTGAAAAACTTGGGACTCTATGGAAAAATTCCGATTATTGGTATAGCCAAACGACTAGAAGAAATTTATTTCCCCGAGGATAGTATTCCACTATATATTGATAAAAAGTCGGAATCTCTCAAGTTAATACAACGTCTTCGTGATGAAGCCCATAGATTTGGTATTACGAAACACAGAGATAAGCGTTCTAAAAACTTTATCATTAGTCAATTAGAAAGCATTGATGGTATTGGGAAAAATACAGCCGAAAAACTATTGAAGCACTTTGGTACAGTAAGTAATATTTATAAGGCTACTTCCGAGGAATTAGAAACCCTATTAGGCAAAGCAAAAGCTTTAAAATTAAAAGAGCAATTAAAAGTAATTAACGATCAATAATGGTAGTCTTTATAACATCATTCTTCTATGGATGATGTTATAAGGAACCTCTTACGATTAGTGAGCTTGCGCTAGCAATCTTTCCTTTTTGTCGATTATGCACCATTCTTCCCACCATTTTCCCCATCTGAACAAAGTCGTTTGAGATAGTAGTAATGCCGTTTTCAGCTAAAATTTCTTTAATCGGTGTATCATCATAAGAGAGTAAGCCTATCTCCTCTCCTAGTTTCAACTGTTTTTTATGGGTATAATTAACAAAACGAACCAAGTCATTCTCTAAGAAAAGTATGTATGCATGTCCTTTCTGTAGGTTTTCAACATCTAGGTTATCTACAACTTCTCCTATTACGTTGTGTGCTTCGCAGAATTTACTAAACCCTTTTATAATACCTTTGGGCGTGTATTGAAACTGGTTTTTACTCAAGAACAACGTTAAACTTTCGTATTTATTCAACATAGGAATCGCCTCTGTGAGTCCCTGATAAAAGTTCTGTTCAAAATCTTGGTATAAAACTGCATATTCTTCATCCAATTGCTCGACATCAATATCTAAAATCAATAATTTTTCTTTAGAAATTTGCGTAACAATATCCGAAACATCCTCATTAAAGTGAGGCATGATAATATAGAAATTATAATTACCAATATTATTAATAATTACGTTTTCAAAAACTTTCAAATCGTGATAATGAAAAAACAAATCAATAGAAACATTTTCTCCTAGTGCCTCTTTCATGGCATGGAAAAGTACTTCTTTATAAGAGTTCATAGCATCAAAAAGCACGAAAACGTGCATGGAAGCCTGAATATTAGTTGAAGCCACGTAATATCCCTTGCCATGCTGTGCAGCCACAATCCCTCTTTCTCGAAGCTCTTCATAGGCTCGAATTACTGTCATCCTAGCAACACCCAAAGATGCCGTAATATCATTAATTGTCGGGAGTTGGTCACCTCTTTTTAAAAGTCCTTGTTGGATTCTCTCAATGATTTCATCTACAATTTGTTGATATTTTGGTTTTTGAGCTTTAGGCTCGATTTGTAATTTATTTTTCATTGATGGGGTTTAATCGACAATTATTACACTCATTTTCTTTCCAAATATAAATGAATCGAAAATTCAAAATTTTATTTCAAAAAGCCTTCTTCTTCTTTGGGTTTAGCAGTAGGCGTTTGTACTTGCGTTGAATCTACGGTATAAGAGTTACACCCTAAATCTACTCCGTCAGGCTTTTTAAAAGGTTCTTTCTTGAAACCTGCTATTGCCAAAGACTGGTCAGCATATACTTTATCCATAAAATTAGCATAAGCAGGCATAGCCATTTTTGCTCCTTGCCCAAGTGCTAAGCTTCTAAAGTGAATACTTCTATCGTCGCCACCTACCCAAACACCAGCTACTAAGTTCTGCGTAACGCCCATAAACCAACCATCTGAGTAATTAGACGTAGTACCTGTTTTTGCACCAATATCATTGCCTTGTGCACAGTTATATCGATTCAATCCTTGGGCCGTTCCGCCTGATTCTTGCACAGCCCCTTTTAACATATAAGTCATTTTATAGGCTAAATCAGCACTAATTACTTGCTTGGTAGTAGTTTCAAAACGTCTTAATTCATTCCCGTTTTTATCTTCAATACTCAAAATCATAATAGGTTCAATACGATAGCCTTGGTTGATAAAAGTACTATAGGCTGCCACTTGTTCATATACCGAAACCTCGCTAGCACCCAAACATAAAGCAGGAACTTCCATCAAACTACTCTGAATACCCACCCTGTTGGCAAATTCAGCTATTTTTCTTGCTCCTAACAATTTCATTAATTTAGCCGCAACCGAGTTAATTGAAAGCCCCATAGCATGTCGAAGTGGCATTGAAGCATAAGAATAACTACCTGTAGAGTTTTGTGGTGTCCACGGTCTGTCTATTCCATCTTCCGGGCCAAACGTTACTGGTTCATCAACTACATTTTCACACAAACTTACCGCATCATTTTCAAGAGCACTTGCATACACAAATGGTTTGAAAGTAGAGCCTGGTTGGCGTTTACTTTGTCTTACGTGATCAAACTTAAAATATTTAAAATTTATTCCTCCTACCCAAGCTTTGATATGCCCATCGTTGGGATTCATCGCCATGAATCCACAATTCAAGATTCTTTTGTAGTAACTCATTGAATCAAGGGGCGATAAAGTAGTATCTCTATCTCCTTGCCAAGAAAAAACCGTCATTTTCACAGGTGTTTTCAACACCTTCCAAACGGCCTCTTCGTCTCCATCCAATTCTTCCATCAATGCTTTATAACGCTGAGTACGTTTCATGGCACTTTTTAGAAAGCCTTTAATTTCGCGCATTCTTTCATCAACCCATGGGTTTCTGCCTTTCCAATGGGCATAAAACAACTTTTGTTCGGCCTTCATGTGGTCTTCCAAAGATGTTTGAGCATAGGTCTGTATTCTTGAATCAATGGTGGTATGAATCCTTAAACCACTGGTATATAGGTTCAACTGGTCGTCATCATCTCTGGTTGAATTAATATCAGCAATAATCTCTTGTAATTGTTTTTTTAAAGCTTCACGGAAATAAGGAGCCTGTCCTGTGTTTTGATTTTCCACCTTAAATTTCAACTCCAAGGGTTCGTTTTGCAAGGATAGCATCTCTCCATCCGATAGATGCTCATATTTATTCATCTGACTTAGCACAACGTTTCGACGAACAAGACATCTTTCTGGATGACGACGAGGGTCGTACATGACAGGGTTTTGTAGCATTCCTACCAAAGTTGCAGCTTCTTTTACCGACACATTCCCAACACTTTTTCCAAAGTATGTTTTACAAGCCACTCTAATTCCATAGGCATTATTTCCAAACTCTACTTCGTTTAAATACATCTTAAGTATTTCTTGTTTGGTATAACGGCTTTCTAAACGAATGGCTAAAATCCATTCCTTAGTTTTAGCAATTATCGTCCTGACCAATGGGATTTTTGCTAGCAATCCTTTATAGCTTGGGCCCTCCTCTGTTGGGTCTAGCCTACGTGTATCAAAAAGGTTTTTGGCTAATTGCTGTGAAAGCGTACTTCCTCCACCAGCTCTACCAAAATGTGTTATAACCCTGAAAGTACTTCTTAAATCAATCCCAGAGTGCTGTGTAAAACGAGCATCCTCCGTTGAAATTAAAGCATTGATGATATTAGGAGAAAGCTCTTCATATTCAATCGGCGAGCGGTTTTCACGGAAATATTTTTCTAATTCTACCCCATCTTCAGAAATCAAAACAGAGGCAATCTGACTCTTTGGGTTTTCTAGTTCTTGTAAACTAGGCATCCCGCCAAAAAGCCATAAGAAGTTATATTGAACAGCAAAGATATAGAGTATAAAAGCAACAAAACCAATAATCGACAGCCTCCATAGCCGTATAATTATTTGTTTGTATTTACCAGTTTGAAGTTGAATCATGGGTAATTTTCAATAAAGATTTATAAAAGGATTATATTTAAGTGGCAACAAACTTAAACCTACAAACTCTTTAAGATATGAACGAGCACTGATATTAAATTAACTATCTTACAAATTTAAAAATTAAATATTGAATTCCTGCAAATACCTGCACTTTAGCCAATTGTAAAATCGTATTCTTGTTGCAGAGAACGTCTTGGTTTTTTAAAAATTGTAAAAGAGATGATTTCCTTTTACGGTTTTTATCAATATACAATATTTTGATAGTTTTATATGAAATTTACCCAAGCATTTCTGCGGATTTTTATCCTTCAAATACCAACTTTATAAATAACGTCTATATATAAACACTTGAAAAGTCGTAAATTGCATGATTATTTCAATATTCTAAAATATTCTAAATGAGTTTATTAGCAATTGGTTCGGTAGCATTTGATGCCCTCGAAACACCCTACGGCAAAACAGACAAAATCATCGGTGGTGCAGGAACATATATTTCTTTGTCTGCCTCTTACTTCAAAATTCCCGTAAACCTTGTAGCGGTTGTAGGTGAAGATTTTCCACAAGAATATATTCAACTTCTTGAAAATAAAGAAATTGACACTACTGGATTACAAATAAAAAAAGGAGAAAAAACTTTCTTTTGGTCTGGTCGTTACCACAACAACATGAATTCTCGTGATACTTTAGTTACTGAATTAAATGTTTTAGGCACTTTCGACCCTATTATTCCAGAACAATACCAAGACTGCCAATACCTAATGTTGGGTAATTTGACGCCGGCAGTACAGATAACAGTCATCGAACGTTTGGCAAAACGCCCGAAATTAATTGTAATGGATACAATGAATTTTTGGATGGATATTGCGATGGATGATTTGAAGAAAGTACTTACCATGATTGATGTACTTTGTATCAATGATGAGGAGGCACGTCAACTTTCGGGTGATTATTCTTTAAGAACTGCTGCCAAAACGATTATGGCAATGGGTCCTAAAACATTAATTATCAAAAAAGGAGAACACGGAGCTTTGCTTTTCCAAGGTGATAAATTATTCTTCTGTCCAGCGTTGGTACTAGAACAGGTATTTGACCCAACTGGTGCTGGAGATACTTTTGTTGGGGGCTTTATTGGCTATTTAGCTAAAACTGACGACATCAGCTTTGAAAATATGAAAAGAGCCATTGTACATGGCTCAGCAATGGCATCATTCTGTGTAGAGAAATTTGGGACTGAAAGAATTGTTGATCTGAACGATGAAGAACTTACTTCACGTATCAATGAATTTAAAGATTTAGCTGGATTTGATATTTAGGCTTTTTCGGATTACTAGATTGGTATTGTCTAGTAATCCGACTCCTTCACATTCCTCCGCCAGATATAAAGTTTTGTAAATGACTAATCGTTGCTTTTTGGTCTTCAATAATATATCGAACTACGTCCCCCATCGAAACAATTCCCACAACGTGTTTCTCTGCAATGACAGGTAAGTATCGAATATGTCTTTCAGACATTATCTCCATACACTTTTCAATAGAATCTTCAAATTTTACAGAGGGACATTCTGATTCCATGATTTCTGATACCAAAGTATCATTCGAATGTTTTCCTTTGACGATTACTTTCTGAGCATAATCTCGTTCAGTGAGTATTCCTACAAACTCATCTTGATTGTATACTACCAGCGCCCCTATATTTTTTTGGGCCATAATCTCAAGTGCCTCATAAACAGTTTTAGAAGCATCAATGACAGTAACAGTATTTCCTTTGTGATAAATAAGATTAGATACTCTTTTCATAGCTTTATTTATTTTGTTATAATGCTATAATTTAGCGAAAAAATCCTAAATAACAAAGTCAAAAAGTCAATTTATTTTCCGCCCACTACTATTTCATCTAAAGAATTTATCGATAAATGTTGATTTGCCACTTCCATAACCATCTCAGCATTAACCGCTTGGATATTTTGAATATAACAATCATAAAAATCAGTAGGAAGGTCCTCCGAAAAAATAACCTTATAACGGTCTGAAATATCAAATGGTGTATTCAAAGACCCCGCAAATGAACCAATCATATAGTTTTTTACAACCTCTAGCTCATCGGCATCTATCAACTCCTTCTGAAGTATTGTTATTTCTTTATAGATTTCATCTATTGTAAGTTGTGTGTATTCCTTTTTAACATCCGTTCCAATCACGAAATAACCTGCCTGTGTAAAGGGAGCGATATTTGAAGAAATACCATAGGTAAGCCCTTTTTCTTCACGAATGTTCTTCATTAATCTTGAGCCAAAATACCCACCCAAGGCCTCGTTTAAAACCAGCATTTTAAAATAATCTGGATGCTTACGAGTCATCATCTGTTTCCCTATTCTAATAGACGACTGTATACTTTCTTCTCTCTCTATCAATATTTTCTTCTTTTCAGGCAGTTGTTCATTACTCAATTGTCTTTTATCACTCTCCTGCACTTTAATATCTCCAAAAAAGTCTTCTACTAGCTTTACTTCTGTTGCTGTTATTTTTCCTGATAAAAATATTCGTGGCTTTTTATTTAGCCAAAAGCTTTGATAGAATTCCACTAACGAAGCTCGACTAATTGCATTGATAGCCTTTTCGTCCAAAGATTTTCCGTATGGATGGTTATCTCCAAATATGGTATTTCTAAAAATTTTATTAGCTAAAAACGAAGTTTTTTCAGCGTTGACTGCTAATGTTTGTAATTGTATTTTTTTAAATTTCAATAATTCATCTTCAGGGAAAGTAGCATTATTGAGTACTTCCTGTACCATTGGCAAAAGCTCTGGCAAATACTTTGCTAACCCATAAACGGTAATATTTGCTCTATCAAGTCCATGACCAAATTCTATGAATGCTCCGAATTGATCAAAAAAAGCACTTATCTGTGAAGACGAATATTTAGCTGTTCCTTCTCCAAGCATTTTGGCTGTAAAAAATGATACTCCATTTTCTTTTTCATACCAATTACCTGCATCAAAGCTAATTTCGAGCTTTACTACAGGTTGTTCTCCAACACTGATATAATGCAACGGAATACCATTTGACAATAAAATACTTTCAATTTTTGGGATATTTACCTGCTGAATAGTTTGATAATCTGGATTTTTTACTCTATCTACAATCATTTCTTGTTATGCTATTTTTTTATTGGGCTTTATAAATATTCATAGGTATAGGCTAATATTTTAAACTAAAAAAAATGACATCTCGTTCGAGATGCCATTTTTTCTATGCTTGTGATAATATTTTATACAAAATTATTTCGTTGTTGTCGTTGCCACTTTTGGAGCTGAATTAAACGTAGCATGTAAACTCAATCTTAGAGTTTGTGCCAATGCATTTCCACTTGTTACAGGAATTAAGTAGGCAAAATCTAACCCAAATTTCTTTTCTAATTTTACACCAAAACCTGCTGTAAAATACTTACGATTACCTTTATAAGCATCTTCATAATAATATCCTCCTCTTAGTGCAAATAAATCATTATATAAATATTCTGCTCCTAAAGAAAGGTTAATTTCCTTAATTTCTTCACTAAATCCTTCTGGTGCATCACTAAATGAACCCAAAATACCACCAATCGCTGTTTCTGGTTGTTGTAATATACCATTAACCTTTTTTGGAGTAGGCACCATTAATTTGTTGATATCCATTGTCAATGTCAACTTATTATGTTGATCAATTGTATTGATAGCCGCAAAACCTGCTTTCAAATTAGTTGGAATAAAGTTAGATTCTGATAAGCCATAAGAAACACGACCCGAAATATTTTGAATCATTACACCCCAGTTATAATTCCAAGGCTTATCTCTTTTTGATGTATGGAACAAACCAATGTCCGCAGCTACTGTGGATTCGTTCTGTACAACAATCGCATTAGCTGTAATTGGGAACAACTGAGAATTGATGTATTTTACATTTACCCCAAGCCCAAGTTTTTCAGACAATTTACGAGAATAAGAGCCTGAGATTGAATATTCTTTTGAAGAAAAATCTCCTAAAGAGTTTCCAATACCGTCAGTAGCTTGAAATTTACCTTGATCAAAATAATGAATTGATATTCCTAGTGCTTGATTTGCTTGGATTTTTTTATAAAAACTAGCATTCAAAAGTCCCATATCATTAACCAACTGGCGTAACCATGGAGTGTATGATACAGAAACAGCCATATCTTTGCCAGAAAAAGGGATTTTTCCTGGATTCCAAAAAATACTGTTGGCATCTCCATCACCTGGCGAAAGGGCTACACCCGCTTCGCCCATAGCTGCCGAACGTGCATCAGGAGTAATGATTAAAGATTGAATAGCTGGATTCGGTGCATTAGTAAAAGTTGTTGTAGTTGGATTTGTGGTTTGAGCAAAGACGTTCACAGCGGGCACTGTTAATCCAAACAACAGGGTCACTCTAAGAGCGCTGGTAATTTTTTTAATCATTGTCTTTAAGGTTAAAGTTTCTTGGAACGAGGCATATCAAAAGTACTCAATAAACCTTTTTTTACAAAATTTATCCAAATATTCTTTGCTGGAAATTATTTTAACGAGATAATCTTGCCACTTCCATTTGCTTGATATCCAGTTGTTAGTGACTTTACAAAAATACGATAAAAGTAATTACCAGTTACATTTGAAACAGAATCTTCTACAATATTCCATGAAATTTTATTAAATGGTGTGCTTACTTGGTAAGCATTTTCTTTTATTTGTTTAATTAGATGCCCAAAAGTATCAAAAATTTCTATAATTACATTAAAATCATCTCCTTCTTGATTGTGTTCAAAACTGAAAGTAGTTTTTTCACTTGTAGGATTTGGGAAACAGAATACATTTTTTAATGTATTCTGACTCTCAGCATTGACTCTGAATCGTAACGAAGACTCTGTTGAATTATTATTGGTATCCCAAACTTTTAATTTTAATTGATGTTCCCCTGCAATTAAGTTCTTGATTTGATACTTTATTTGTCCGCTTCTATAATCATCCTTATTAGCAATAAAGTATTGATTGACAATTATTTTAAGCGTATCATCAACGGTTAATAATAGTTCATGCCCCAATCCCTCGCTGGCAATATTAATACCATTTTCATCAGCAATATTAGCTAAAAAAATTGGACTCTCGTTAGTCAAACCTCCATCAACAAAAGATAAATCATTCAAATACAGTTTTGCACTTGGTGGCGTATTGTCTTGTTGCAACCGATTATCTGCACCCCCTATCATAGGGTTCAATGCACCCGATGCATCGAGTAGTCCATCAGTAGTTTGTGCATACATAAAAATTTTGCCTTCCCCTAGCTGGTAATTAATATCTTTAGGAACAACAAAAGTACTGGTAAAACTTCCATTCAAAACGCTTACTTCTCCTTTAAATAAAATATTAGTAAAATCTTGATAATTGAACTTTAAGCCCTTATTACCCTTGGTCGAAATACTTTTTTCTTTATCATAAACTGTAATAACAGCTTTTCCGCTAAATGTATTTATCCTTGTCTGTGTTCCTAGCTGTCTTATTTCGCCTTCAATTGTCACTTTGCTTTGGGCTTTTAAAGTATCTGCTTTGGCTATTTCTTTTCCATTTATTTTCACAAAAGACACTTCATATTCTGGATAAGCTAATTTCATCGATGGGTCACCCAATAATGAAAAATTTCTATTCAGTACTCCCTGCAAGCTATTATTTTTTGTATAAACCATTACATCCCCTAATCTTGGCATTACTCCATTGATAGGCGTAAAAACCGCTTGGTAAAAAGCTTGATTAATAAAAAAATTAGTATTCTGATAAACTGGTCGTGTGGTCGTTAATAAGGCAATTGCCCCGCCATTTGGATTAAGAATTGACAGCTCTGCTCCTGAAATCTGATTAGGGTCATCAAACCTCCCAAATTGACACGTTGCTGTAAGCATCAAGGGCATATTATTAAAATTTGTCCACGACTGTATATCTTTTAACGTCAATATCTGTTCGTCAGTCCAGCCAGTTTCAGCCCCATGTCCATTATAATTCACAATTAACGACCCTTGTTGAAAAGCTTGGTTAAGCGCATTATTGGCCAATGGCGACCGCTGTCCTTCGGGTAAAGAAACCAAAGGAAAGGCATCTAAATAAATTTTCTCAGTTTGATAAGCTGGCGAAAATATGTTTACCATGGTAGCAAAAGCCTCTGCATCTTGCTGATGAATATTTCCATCATCATCGTCAGCCACAAAAGCTAGCTTGCTTCGCCATTGCCCAATTGTATTTTTGTTTGTACCATAGTTTATCAACTTATCTACTATCTGCTTGGCTTCTTCTGAATTCTTAACAGGCAATCTGCCTATCCCAATTTCAAGGGTATGATTGCCTGCTTGGTTCTCCGTCCATTCACCTTCATTATCTTGTAAAAAGCCAAAGTAATCATCTGAAGAATAGCTGAAAATAGGGTGTAAAGATTCCCTGCTCTCGTAAGTAGGTATTAAAATAGCCTTGGTTTCATCATTAATTACGTTTAGCCTTTTCTTATAATCATAAGAAGCATCTCCAAAAAGTAATAAATATTTTATGGTATCAGGCTTTTTTTGATAAAGACTCCTCAAAAAATCTCTGATGGCAGATATATCTTGTTTCCCAGAGGAGTATTCGTTATAAATTTCTTCTGGGGATACCACCAATACCGATAATTTATCATGCTCTTTTCTAAAATCTGCCAGACGTGAGGCTTGGTTTTTCAAAAGAGGTGAGCTTACTATTACTAAATTAGGAACATCAATATTATGCAAATTTTGATTATTAATCTTCTGGGCTGATACTGGAACAAGAAAATCAGTATTACTAAAAATGATGAATTCTCTGAGTATTTGGCTAGTAAGCCCAAAGTTTACGGATTGATTTTGTAAAGAATATACCTGATTTTGTACTTGTAGGGGATTAGTAATATCCCAAATGCTAAAGGTAGCCGTGGGCTTTTCGATTACATAATTTACGGTTGGATTATTTACGCTTTCAATAGCCCTAAAAATCGTTTGTTGATTATATAACTTCAACGCTCTTTTTGCCTGAATCCCTAAATAATTTAAGTAGCCTACACCATAAGTGAGTGTCTTTTTATCATAGGTCAGGCCTATTCTAAAGGCATCTGTACTCGCAAAAGCACTGCCACTAATAGTAAAGCTTTTTGTGGCACTCGCTCCTTTATAATCATATCTGTCACTGCCTATTGCCGACATGGCCATTCTGCCCAAATCCTCCTCGTTGGTTCTTACAACAAAGTCGGTTTGCCCGTAAGCCGATACTGCTGCCGAACAAGTTACATTTACCATTGAAGTAGCTATAATTCCCGGAAGATTAAAAGCAAAAATTTGTTCATTCGTCCCCGAAAACTCTTCTCCAAACCATTCCCTACCAGAACCAGCAAAAGGGGCTTGTGCCAAAATATTTTTTTGATCTACTTCATGAAAAACGTAATCATCGAATGTTGAGATATTGTTCGTAGCTACTACAGAGGCTTGGTCTTTTATTCTTAATCCTTTGGTTTCAGCAAGGGTTAAAAAATAAAATGTAGTATCAGCATAAATATTGAATTGGTGTTTTAATGAGCCAGTTGTAGCATCATAATAGGTCTTATGCGGGCTTTGTCCATAGAAAAGAATAAAATCTTGGGCATCAAACTTTCCGTCTGCTTCTCCTTCAATATAAATATTATTTTCAGTCAAATCAACAGCCCTATCCTGTAGATTGTTTTGGGGTAACATTCCTCCACCATTGCCAAAGAGTTGAATATTTTGAGGATTGATTTTAGCTAAATCAAAGCCATTGCGTTGTAGGAACTCAGCATCTAATCGGTAAACCCCATTATTTTTTACCCCAATTTTTATCCAGTTACCTTTTGCCAATACTGAATTTTGAGCATAGTTTTTTAAAGGAAAAAAGAAAAGGAAAAATAGAATACTATTTATAAGTGATTTTTTCAAAACTACATTTTTTACTTTATTTAAACGTAAGCTGGTTTCAAAAATTATATTTTTTTTACCATCGCTATGGCCGATACCACATACCGTTTGCCATTAGCTTTATCTGTACACAAAAACCGTGTTCTGCGTAAATCTCCTTTTTCAAAATACCTTCCATTCAATTCAAATATTTCGCCTTTTTCCAGATTTGTTAAAATTATTTTTGAGCAATCATCTGATAATTGATCATATTTTCTCAACTCTTTCATCAATGGCGAATAGCTCTGAGTAGTCGCAGAGGGATTTTGTAGATATTCTTTCAATGGAATAACTATCTCTATAGGCAAAATTTGTTCATTCAATAATGGTACAAATAAATCTTTAAAATACTTCTTCCATTCTTTGCCGTGGGGTTTTGGCTTATTCCCAAATTGTTTAAAGGTAGCTAAGTGAGCTACTTCGTGAACGTAAGTAACTAGAAAAGAATATGGGTTTAAATCACCATTCACCGTAATTTGATGTCCTTTATCTCTCCTAAAGGAATAATCACCTAATTTGGATTGGCGTGTACGAGTAATTTTAAAGTTAAATTGGTATGTTCTCCACAAGTCAAAACAGTAATTAATAGTTGTGCTTGGGAAATATTTTTGAAAAACTTCTAATTCTTTTTTCATGATGCTAATATACTACAAAACCTCGTTGATTTCTGAATGAAATACACGAGGTCATAAAAAAAGCCTTAACTAGGTTAAGGCTTTTTTTTCCAAAAGGCAACTGATAATTACTTAGTTGTTGTATCAGCAGCAGCAGTATCAACAACAGCAGCAGTATCAACAGCTGTAGTAGTATCAACAGTTACTGAATCAGTTGTAGTAGTTTCAGCTTTCTTTTCTGAACAAGCAGCTAATGAAATCATACCAGCTACTAAAGCGAATGCAAAAAATTTCTTCATTTCGTTGTGATTGGGGTTTGTTTGATACAAATTTATGTACAACTTTTATTCCATGCAAGGATTTGTAAATAAATTTTAAGTATTTCTTAATAATTGATAAAAAATCTAGTTTTTACAGTGTTTAATCAATGAAAAATACAATTAAAACCTTAAAAACTCTTTTATTTTAATATCTTTTTATAAATTCAATTAGTGAGTTAACAGTAAAAAATTTAATTAAATATTATAATATTTATATTTTACAAAACTAGCTTCTTCAACCTGTCGTAAAAGCCTGTATCTTTAAAAGTAAAAGTTTTATGTAACGTATAGTTTGACATAAAACTAAATCCATTTCCAATTAAATGGCAAACCAGTTGATTGACATTAATTACCTTTTTTGAAAAAGGGATTAAGTAATGAAATATTTCGAAATAATGATTTGAAATTCTGTAAGAGAAAGTAGCGAAAAACCAAGTTACTCCTCCCGAAAAAGTAGCTACCATTAAGTATTTTACTACTTCACGACGAGTTTGGCTTGACTTACGTGCGTTAAATGCAAATAGTTTAGTGAGGATAAAACCTGCAATCAAAGAAATAAAATACGATGGAGCAATGCTTACTTCGTAACTTATTGAAAACCAAGACTGAAAGAGGCTACTACAAACTAGCTGAATGATAACTCCTGTTCCAGCAACCAAAAAGTAAACGATTAGATCCTTTTTGTTAAGTAATTTTGAATTCGACAAGATTAAAAGATATTTTTAACTAAATCAGGAGCTATTCCTAATATAATAGTCAGCGCTGTTGTTAGAATTAAGATATATTTATAAATAGGCGAGAGTTCTATTTTCGCTGTTTCACCTGTTTTCATGTACGCCGCAATGATTGGTTTAAAGTAATAATAAACCCCTACAGCAGACATTAAAATGGCAAGAATTAGAATCCCTTTGAACAATACTGAAGGGTTAGAGAACGCATCACTAAAGATAAAAAACTTACCAAAGAAGCCAGCAGTCAGAGGAATTCCTGCTAAAGACAACATTGATACGGTTAAAGAAAATGCTAATAATGGATTGTTTTTGGCTAGTCCGTTCAAAGCATCAAAACTTTCATCTGCTTTGCCACCTTTAGATTTTGCTTCTGATACTACAATTAATACTGCAAAAGCTGTAATGGTAGCAATGGCATAAGCGAGAGAATAAAACAAAAGCGAAGAGTTTGTCTCAGGTCTTTTAGCTAATACTGTGATTAACAAATATCCAGCATGAGAGATACTAGAGTAAGCTAGCATTCTCTTGAAGCTTTGCTGATAAACAGCTGAAATATTACCAATAATTAAGGTTGCACAAACAATATAGACTAATGGATTTCCCCACAAGCCATATACTGAAGGGAAGCATGTTGATAAAATACGATAAGTAGCTGCAATACCTGCTGTTTTAACTACTGTTGACATAAATGCTGTAAAGATACTTGGTGCACCCTCATACACATCTGGTGTCCAGAAGTGAAAAGGTGCTGCCGAAATTTTAAAGAGCAAGCCAACCATTATTAATATTACGCCAGCATACAACAATGGGCCGTATGCACCACCCATTTGTTCTTTTGCTTGAGCCACTGCTAAACCTATTCCATGAATATCGAATGAACCTGTTGCACCATACACTAATGCTACACCAAACAACAAAATACCTGTCGCAAAAGAACCCATTAAGAAATATTTCAGTGCTGCTTCGTTTGAACGTAAACTACGTTTATCTGAACCTGTCAACACATACATTGAAACAGAAAGGATTTCTAAGCCTACAAAAAGCATAATCAGGTTCTCGAAAGTTACCATCATGATAGCACCCACCGTAGAAAACAACAAAATAGCATAGTATTCGGCTGGATGCGAGTGTTCGTCGTCATCACCAAAACTACGAGAGATACCTACAACGAGTAATGTTGACAACAAAATGATAGAAACAAAGTTGACTGATAGATTATTGGTTTTCAACATATTATTGAACCAATAATATTCGTGATTCCAGTCTGCGAAATTTAATCCAAGAGCAATAAGGACAAAAACTAGCGTAGCTGGTAATAATATTTTACGGTTGTTCAAAAAACCTAAAAATAGATTAGAAATCCCGAAGAGTGATAATGCTATAATTGCGTTCATGTTTCAAATTTGAAAACTTGAATAGTTGAATTTCTGAAAAGGCAAAAACAATTTCACAAATCCAATAATCAAATTATTTGATGATTGATAATAATTGGCTAACAGCTGGTTCAGTTAATTTTAAGAAAATATTCGGTGCAATACCCAAAGCAATTACTAAGAATGAAAGCGGTAACAAGACTGCTTTTTCATTAAAAGTCAAATCAGCGAATCCTTCTGTAATTGGAGAAGTATGACCAAACATTGATTTTTGAACCATTCTTAACATATAAACTGCTCCTAAAATGATGGTTAATCCTGCTACTGCTCCTATCCAAGCATTGTATTCATATACTCCTTTCAATAACAAAAATTCACCAACAAAACCATTGGTAAGTGGTAAGGCAACTGAACCCAACATTAAAATGATGAAGTAAACCGTCAGGTTTGGAGTCGTTTGTGTAATTCCGCCTAAAAGTGCTAATTCACGTGATTTTGTTCTTCTTTCAATAATTTCTACCACAAAGAATAAACCAACTACGTTAATACCGTGTGCCAACATCTGAATCAACGCTCCCTGAATACCGTCAAGGTTTCCTGAAAAAATACCTGCCGACATCAATCCTACGTGTGCAAATGATGAATAGGCAATCAATCGTTTCATGTCTTTTTGCTGAATAGCAATCACCGAACCATAAATGATACCAATTACAGAAAGGATGATGGCAACAAAGCCCCACTTTTCAACACCTAGTGGAACAATTGGTAAGATAAAGCGAATTAAGCCATAAACACCCATTTTCAACATAATACCCGATAAAAGCATTGTTCCTGCCGTAGGAGCTTCCTGATAAGTATCTGGTTGCCAAGTATGGAATGGGAAAAGTGGCATTTTAATAGCAAAAGCAATAAAAAATGCACCAAATAAATAACTCTGAGTTGATATTTCTAATCCTTTTGCAGATTGATAAATCACATTAATATCTGAAGAATGTGTTCCTGGTGTTAGTAAATACAAGTACACTAATGCCAACAACATAAACAAAGAACCAAACAATGTATACACAAAAAACTTGAATGTTACTTTAATACGATTCTCTCCGCCCCAAATAGCGGCAATAAAATAGATAGGAATCAAAGCGGCTTCAAAGAAGAAATAGAAAAGGAAAGCATCTTTAGCAGTAAATACGCCTACTAATGCCGCTTGCATAAACAATATCAATGCATACAGTTTTGAAGCATTTGGATAATTATTCCCAAAAGTAGAAAGGATGATAAATGGCACCATTAAAGTAGTAAGAATTACCAATATCAAACTGATACCATCCACGCCTACAGAAAACTTAATACCTGCAGAATGAATCCAATCGTAACTAACACTAAATTGTGAAGTAACATCTGGTACAAATGACTTATACAAATATACCCCTAAAGCCAACTCAGCAAAAGCAAAGACAAGGGCAACAGTTTTAGCGGTTTCTCCCTTGATGGCTAATGTAATTAGCCCTGCAATAATGGGAAGAAGAATGAGAGAAAGTGTTAGCATATTTTTTTATCAATCGGATTTGTAATGAGCAAATCTTTCAATGTATTTAATTGTCTTTAATCTATCCCAAAAGGAAACTTTTCAAGCCCCAAACTAATATGACTGCAATAGATAACACCATTGCAAAAATATAATAACCTGTTGTTCCACTTTGAAGCAAACGAATTTCGCCAGAGAGTGTCTTTACTAATTTTCCTATACTTTCTACAATTAAATCAATTACTAGGAACTCAATAACCGAAGTAAAGAAATTAGAAAGTACTGTGATTGGTTTTACAAAAATGGCATTGTACAATTCGTCTATATAATACTTATTGTAAATTACTTTTTGTAAACCACTTTCTTGCCCTTCCGCTAATGGAACGTTTTTCTTCACAACGTATATGAAGTAGGCAACACCAGCAGAAACCAAAGCCGCTATTACTGAAACAATCATTAATTTTATTTCAAGAGATTCATCAACTGCGACGTGTTCAAGCGCTGATTGCTCAAACAATGGAGCCATAAATGCTGCTAAACTAGCATGACCCCCAAAAATATGTGGGAAGTTAAAGAATCCGCCTATTGCTGAAAGTACTGCAAGAATCATCAAAGGGACAGTCATCGCAAGGGGTGACTCGTGCAAATGATGCTTTTGTTCTTCTGTTCCTCTGAATTCTCCGAAAAATGTAAGGAATAATAAACGGAACATATAGAATGAGGTCATTATTGAACCCAATACACCAAAAGCCCACATTAATTTATTATGCTCGAAAACGTGTGCTAAGATTTCGTCTTTAGAGAAGAACCCTGCGAAAGGAGGAATACCAGAGATAGCAATGGTAGCAATCAAGAAGGTAATGAAGGTGATAGGCAATTTTTTACGAAGCCCACCCATTGAACGAATATCTTGTTCATCAGACATAGCATGAATCACAGAACCCGCTCCTAAGAACAAAAGTGCTTTGAAGAATGCGTGAGTCATTACATGGAAGAATGAAGAAGAATAAGCCATTACTCCCAAGCCCATAAACATATAGCCTAGTTGCGAAACCGTTGAATAAGCCAATACCTTTTTAATATCATTTTGGAAAAGACCAATAGAAGCCGCCAACAAGGCAGTAGCCAACCCTACCCAAGCTACGATATCAAGCGTTTCGGGTGCTAGTGAATACATAACATTCGAGCGAATAATCATGTAAATACCAGCCGTTACCATCGTAGCTGCGTGGATTAAAGCAGATACGGGTGTCGGACCAGCCATCGCATCTGGCAACCATGTATATAATGGAATCTGTGCCGATTTACCCATTGCTCCAACGAACAAAAGAATCGTGATATAAAACAACGTTTTGTCGCCAGAAGAATATCCATCTTCTACTACTTTTCTAAATACTTCTGAATATTCAACAGAACCAAAATGAGTAATTATCAAGAAAATACCCAATAGAAAGCCTAAATCACCGATACGGTTCATAATAAAGGCTTTACGTGCGGCATTTCCGTAATTACTATTCTTATTCCAGAAACCAATTAATAAATATGAACATAAACCTACGCCTTCCCAACCAATGAACATTACGACATAGTTTGAGCCTAATACTAGTAAAAGCATGAAGAACAAGAAGAGATTTAAGAAAGCAAAAAACTTTCCGAAGCCTTCGTCATGACTCATGTAGGCAATAGAGTAAATATGAATTAGCGTTCCTACCCCAGTAATGATTAAAAGCATCAACAACGAAAGTTGATCTAGCTGAAATGACATCGAGATATTCAGGGTGCCAACTGTAATCCAGTCGAACAAATGAACAATCTGAGGTTGACCATTAAAGCCTAAAAACAAGGTTAAAGCACAAGCAAATGAGGCAAATGCTACCGCAGAGCTAATAATACCAGCTAGAGACTTTGGAACATGGCGGAATCCGATTCCATTGATAAGGAAGCCGATTAAGGGAAATAGTGGAATGAGTGTAATTAGAGACATAATTCTAATTTGAAAGTTTTCTAAATTTGAGATGATAATGTTTTAAATTGGAAAATTACCATTTCAATTTATTCAACAAACCAACATCAATTGTCTGGATATTTCTATAAATCATCACGATGATAGCAAGCCCAACAGCTACTTCGGCTGCGGCTACTGCCATGATAAAAAATACAAAGATTTGTCCAGAGGGGTCAGCTTTATAAGATGAAAATGCTACCAGTAATAAATTTACGGCATTCAGCATTAATTCAACCGACATGAAGATGATGATTGCGTTGCGGCGTGTTAATACGCCAATAATTCCGATACAAAATAAGGCTGTACTGAACCAGACATAATAGTTCAAATCTATTTCACGGATGACATCAGGTATTTGTTGCATGAGTATAGCGTTTCTGCTTGAGAACTTAATTAAACGAAACTTATTTTGCTAAATCAAAAAGCACTACTTGTTTATTGAATCTTATAATGTACTTATGAAAACTTATCAGCAAAATTAAGGAAAAACTGATAAAAGCATAAAAACAAAAGACAAAAGTGTAGGTTTATTCTGCCCAGACCTTTGTCTTTTGCTATTTTACTTGTTATTGAAAGCTCTAAGCTTTATTTCTGTGAGTTTTCTCTTGGTATCCATCGGAAAATCACCCTTCATCATCCAATCATAATATGACGGTTCTTCCTTCAATACTTGCACAACTGGCTTGCCAGCATGCTTGCCGAAATTGATTACTTCAATTCCTTCTTTATTGAAAGCCATTCTTTGTGCAAAATCTACGAGTTTAGAGGCCGTGATTTCGTGCAAAGCATCCATGTCATTTTTTACGGGCTCAATCTCAACACCATTACTATCTTTAATTTTCACGCCTTCATAATGTTTTACTTGGGCGTTCAAAACTTCGAGCGTAGCAATTGTATCAGCCTCTGCCGAGTGTGCATCGATTAATTCTTTTTTACAATAAAATTTATAGGCGGCCGATAGCGTACGAGGTTCCATCAAATGAAAAATACGTTGTGCATCAATCAGCCTACGATTTTTAACATCAAAATCTATCTCGTTTCTAAGAAATTCTTCTACTAAAATCGGAACATCGAAACGATTTGAATTAAAACCAGCTAAATCACACCCTTCTAAAAACTGAGCCATCGATTTGGCTATTTGTTTAAAGGTGGGTTCGTTCTTAATGTCTTCATCATAAATACCATGCACCAATGATGACTCCAAAGGAATAGGTATTTCAGGATTTACACGACGGGTTTTGACTGTAACAGTACCATCAATATTTGCTTTGGCAATACTGATTTCTACGATACGGTCTTTTACAACATTTACACCTGTCGTTTCTAGATCGAAAACGGCAAGAGGTTTACGGAGTTTGAGCTGATGGTTGAGCATAAATAATATAGACCTCAATTAGAGGTTTTGCAAAGTTAGCCAAAATAAATCTGAAACGAGTGAGAGTTTAAATTCTTCTTTCTATTTTTGGCAATTCATAACATTTCTAACATGAAGTGCGTTACTTCTTAATAAGAAGAACCATCAATTATTAAATGAAACTTACACAATTCGTACAAGCTCTCAACGAAGAATTTTCACAGCAAACTTACGGCGAACATCCCGAAGAATTATATGAACCCATTCGATATTTAATGTCATTGGGTGGTAAAAGAATGCGTCCATTAATGACGTTGATGGCAACAGCCTTATTCACAGACGATTGGCAAAAAGCAATAAAGCCTGCAACTGCCGTGGAAGTATTCCATAATTTCACTTTAATGCATGATGACATCATGGATAAAGCGCCGTTACGTCGGGGAAAACCTACTGTTCATGCCAAATGGAATGATAATACGGCCATTCTTTCTGGGGATGTAATGCTGGTACAAGCTTACGAATTATTAATGTTTGTAGAAGATACTCGATTTAAAAAAGCATTAAAAAGATTTAATCGTACAGCCGCAGAAGTTTGTGAAGGTCAGCAATTGGATATGAATTTTGAAAAACGTGAGGACGTTAGTGAAGAAGAATATCTGGAAATGATAAAGTTGAAAACGTCGGTATTATTAGGATATGCCCTAGAGCTTGGCGGAATCATAGGCGGAGCAAGCGATAAATCATGTGATTTATTGTATAATATTGGTTTAAATATTGGCTTAGGGTTTCAATTGAAAGATGATTTATTGGATGTTTACGGAGACCCCGAAAAATTTGGTAAGCAAGTAGGCGGTGACATTATTTCTAATAAAAAGACTTTTATGCTGATAGAAGCCTTAGAAAAAGCGACAGGCGATACAAAAATTGAATTAAATAAATGGCTTTCTTTAGAAGAATTTGATGCGACGGAGAAAGTAAAAGCTGTTACTGCTATTTATGATTGCTTGGGAATAGACCAATTGGCTAAAATTAAGATAAATGCTTATTTTGATAAAGCCTTTGAAGCCCTAGATTCACTAAAGGTAGATGATGAAAGAAAGGCTGTGTTACGAACATTCGCTGAAACTTTGATTGATAGAGAGGTTTAGCTTAAATTTGTCAAGAAATATTGTGGCAGTCGAACCATTTGTTTCGACTGCTTTTGTTTTATGAAAAAAGAAACCTATTGTACCTTAATATATTTTTCCACAGATATTCTAAAAAAATAATATGTCATTAACTTTCATTTTTATTGGAATTACTGTTGCTCTTAGCCTTTATGCTTGGAACAACCAAACCATTATGAATAAATGGATTATGAATCCTTATTCAGTAAAGCAATACAAAGAATATTATCGTTTCTTAACGTCAGGTTTTCTACATGCTGATTATGGACACTTATTCTTTAATATGCTGAGTTTATATTTCTTTGGAGATATCGTAGAATATTATTTTTCAGGCATTTTTGGTGCTGATATTGGTTCGTTATTATATGCTGTATTATACTTATTGGGTATTATCGTGGCCAATGTTCCGAGTTATGCCGACCATAAAAATGACCGTTATTATAATGCCTTGGGCGCATCAGGTGGGGTTTCGGCAGTGGTGTTTTCAGCCATACTTTTTCAGCCTACTGCTCAAATATATGTGTATTTTTTCCCAGTGCCGGGCTTTGTATATGCTATTTTATATTCGGCTTATTCATTCTACATGTCTAAACGAAATTTAGATAATATCGGTCACTCTGCCCACTTATACGGTGCTGCTTTTGGGGTTGCTTTTACATTACTCTTACAGCCATCATTATTTTCGCACTTTATTAATCAAATTCTAGGCTGGAGTCTTTAATTTTATACCATAATTCAAACGAGAGATATAAGAATGTCCTTCTTTGTGATTTCTAACCAAGCTTTTAATAAGTACCTTTAAATATAATTGATATTTTATTAGCGAATTGTCTGATAATTAATGAGTCAAAAATTAAATGATATAATGAAATAGAATAATTTGTGAGCGGTTCGCCACAGTTTAAAGGTGTTAATCACTCATTAAATCGCTCAGTTACTTAATAAGATTCATAGCTTACAGCTCATGGCTGATAGCTACTTATAATTTATGCAAAAAAGAAAAATTGCCATTTTGGGCTCAACGGGTTCAATCGGAACACAAGCCTTAGAAGTAATAAAAGCAAACGAAAACATTTTCGAAGTTGAAGTACTAACTGCTCAGAACAATGCTGATTTATTGATTGAACAAAGCTTGGCTTTCAAGCCAAATTGTGTTGTAATTGGTAATGACGATCTATACGATAAAGTACATTCAGCTCTAGATTCGGCAGGCATCAAGGTGTATGCTGGTGCAAAAGCACTCGAAGCCGTTGTTCAAATGGATGCTATTGATATTGTACTTACCTCAATGGTTGGCTATGCTGGCTTATTACCCACTATCAAGGCCATTGAAGCAGGCAAACACATTGCCTTGGCTAATAAAGAAACCTTGGTGGTTGCAGGTGAATTAATTACTAAACTTGCCGAAGAAAAAGGCGTAAACATCTACCCTGTCGACTCTGAGCATTCTGCTATCTTTCAATGCTTAGTAGGTGAATTTCATAACCCTATCGAAAAAATTATCCTGACCGCTTCTGGTGGGCCTTTCAGAGGAAAAAAACGGGAAGACTTATTAAACGTGACCAAAGCACAAGCCCTAAAACATCCAAACTGGGTGATGGGTGCTAAAATCACAATTGATTCGGCCAGTTTGATGAATAAAGGGCTAGAGGTAATTGAGGCTAAATGGTTATTCGGGCTGAAGGCTTCTCAAATCGAAGTAGTGGTTCATCCTCAGTCAATTATTCATTCATTGGTGCAGTTTGAAGATGGTTCAATGAAGGCACAAATGGGCTTGCCTGATATGAAATTGCCAATTCAATTTGCTTTGGGCTTTCCTAACAGACTAAAGTCGGATTTTCCACGTTTTGACTTCACAAAATATCCGTCTCTCACATTTGAACAACCTGATACCGAAACATTTCGTAACTTGCAATTAGCTTTCACAGCGATGGACAAAGGGGGCAACCTTGCGTGTATCATGAATGCAGCCAACGAAATTGCCGTTGAAGCATTTTTGCAGGATAAAATCGGCTTTTTACAGATGCCAGACCTTATCGAAAACTGTATGAATAAAGTAACATTCATTCCTCAGCCAAGTATCGACGATTATATACAAACAGACCAAGAAACACGAAGACTAGCCCAAACGCTAGTTTGATATTTATCAATATTTATTTAATCAGTAAAGAAATCTCAAAACACAAATCGTAAATAGTCAATTAAATTTTACGAGATAACACTTAGCAAATGGACGGTTTAGTTATGGCGGGACAGTTAATTTTAGGACTGTCAATTTTAGTAAGTTTACATGAATTTGGACATTATATTACCGCAAAATGGTTCAAAATGCGTGTTGATAAATTCTACCTATTTTTTGATTTCTTATTCCCAGTACCTACGGTGCTGAACTTTGCTTTATTCAAAAAGAAAATCGGTGATACAGAATATGGTTTGGGTTGGTTTCCACTGGGTGGTTATGTTTCGATTGCAGGGATGATTGATGAAACCCAAGATGCTTCTAAATTATCTGCCGTTCCTGAACCTTGGGAATTCCGTGGTAAACCAGCTTGGCAACGCTTAATCGTGATGCTTGGTGGTATTATCGTTAACGTAATTTTGGGTGTTGTTATCTACTTTGGTATTAACTATAAAACGGGTAATAACTATATTTCTAAAGACGAATTAAACAAAAACGGTATTTATGCAGGAAGCTTAGCACAAGAGGTTGGCTTTAAAACTGGCGATAAAGTACTGAAAGTAAACGGACAAGATTTTAAAGAGTATAGCGAAATAGGTGGTGCTATCTTGGATGATAACGTTTCTTATACCGTAGAGCGGGCTGGTAAAATTATTGAAGTGGTAATTCCATCTGACTTTTTGAATAAATTGTCTGACCAAAAAGATCAATTCATTCAGCCATTATATCCTTTCAAAATTGCGCTAGTTTCCGAACCAAAAAAGCCCTCATTATTAAGTAAACTATTTGGTAAATCTGGCGAACAAGAAGAATATCCTGCCTACAAAGCTGGATTGAAAGCAGGTGATAAAATTGTGAGTATGAACGGACAACCTGTGGTTTTCTATCAGTTATTAAAAGACAGTCTAACAAAATATGCTGGCAAAAAAGTAGCTTTTGGGATAGAAAGACAAGGGAAAGTTGATACAATGGATATTACTGTTACCAAAGAAGGAAAGCTTGGATTTGCGATGGAACGTTTGATTAAATTCTCTCACGAGGATTATACTATCGGACAGGCCTTTGTAATGGGTGCTCACGATGCTTTTGACGTGGTAGTAAAAAATGTAAAAGGCTTTAAAAAGATTTTTGCGGGAGATGTTCGTGCTGATAAAGCATTGAGCGGTCCTTTTGAAATTGCAGAAATGTATGGTGCTCACTGGGATTGGTTAAATTTCTGGACGCTTACAGGTTTGCTTTCGATGGCATTGGCATTTATGAATTTGTTGCCAATTCCTGCGTTAGACGGTGGTCATGCTTTGTTTTTATTATATGAAATCATCACTGGTCGCCCACCATCGGAAAAAGTATTAGAGAGAGCTCAACAAGTAGGAACAGTAATCCTGTTGGGACTAATGGTTTTTGTATTAGGAAATGGTGCCTTCAAAACATTTTTCAAATAGAATGATAGTAATTAATAATATTAATATACAAAAAACCCATACCCAACCCCTTCTCCTTCAGAGAAGGGGCTTTTTTGGCTTCAAGAAGACTATTAAATTCAATTTTTTATCCCTAGCGAGGGACTTAAGTCCCTCGCTAGGGATATTTAGCTTAACTGCATTTGTGAAACGGTTTATCCCCCTTTTAGGAATCATCATCCTTTCAAGCAGTTTCAGGCTAAGTAATACTGGTTTTCACGCATTCCATACGAGTCTTACAGAAATGCGTTATAATGCTAAAAGCAAAGGATTTGAAGTAAGCCTTAGGGTATTTACAGACGACCTAGAGAAGGTAATATCACGTGACAATCAGAACAAGAAAATTGTTATTGAGAATAATGACAAGAATGATGCTTTGGTAGAACAATATGTAAAAAAACACTTTATGTTGGTGAATGCTACCAATCAACTAAAGGCGATTCAATACGTTGGTAAAGAAAAAGAAGGTGATGCTACTTGGATTTATTTAGAAGTACCTGTGAACGAAGCCATTGCAGGATTAAAACTTAAGAATGATGTATTGGTTGATATGTTTGAAGACCAAACAAATATTGTAAATGTCTTTGTAAAAGATGAAAAAAAGTCCTTTATCTTCAATGCAAAAACAAAGATTTTTGCCATTAGCTTTGAGTAATTTATGTAGCATGAGGTTCTAACTCATCCTGTTTTTTATCTAATATTTTTAACAAATCGTTTTTGATTTCCATCCACGATTGATTAAGGTTCAAAGTTTCTACCCTGATTTGATGCCCTTCGTAAGTATAAGAAAGACTCAGACTTTTCTGAACGGTTGGGTACAACAAAATCCCTTCAGCTTGTAGGTTTGGCTGATTTTTTAAGTAGGCAAACATTTGGTATAAGTTCCGAGAATGTATTTTCTCCGCATCATAAAAATGCTGAAGCGTTTCTGAATAATACTTGGCATCTATGATAATCTTTCTGTCAGAAGGGAGTTTGACAGAAATATCCGTTTGCATTTTAGGTAAAAACTGCATCTGTTCACCTGTAAACTGCCAATGTAAATCTTCTCTGAAAACCCTAGCTTCGGGTACTTCAATCTTGTAGAAATTTCGGACAAATTCTTCAAACAGCCTAGCCATTTGGCGTTCGTCTCTCAGAAAATCTTTAAATTTTACTTCACCTGTTTTTTCGTGAATCAGTAGATTGTGATGTAACAATTCACAAATATTGAGTAAAAAGAGATAATACTGATTATGACGATTAATCTGTACACGCGCAAAAGTATCATTACTGATTGTGATAGTATCAATATCAGCTAAATGATACAAAACAGTTTGTATCTCTCTTTTCAGTTTCCTATCAAGCGTTGGCAACTTTATTACATGTTGTAAGGATGTTTTTAATACCTGATTAGATAAAATATTGACTGAAAGCTCATCAAACTCGCACATTGCTAATCCTTGCTGAAATAGATTTTTACGGAATGAATAATTAAAATCTACTCTCCCTTTGATGCCTTGATAAAGGTTTTGTTCGGCAATGTATTGTTTATCTAGCCCACGATTAATTAATAATTTTGTACCCTTCAAAAGCACCCTTGCTAGCAAATTAGGCAAATCTGTCACTTCAATGGTAGAAACATTGATAAGCTCCTTTTCCTCAAGCCGATTCCAAGCATAGCAGAGTAGGTAATATATGTTTTCGATGGGAATCATTTTGAGTGAGGAGTTTTGAATGCGGAGTGCGGAGTGTTTTTTTATTAATCCTTTAGTTTTCTAAATAAGCTCATTTCTCGAAGCTTAAAGCTAAAAAATCTCAAGCAATTTCTTAATCTCAGCCTTTACTTTATCCTCATTATCAAACCAATATTCTTCTAAAAGCGGAGCGATTTCTAGGTTTACAATCCTGCGATACCATTTATGCGTATCATCTTCATTCGCAAAAGTTGAAAAATAACTATGCCCAATCTGAAAACCTTTTTGTAGATTTTTATCATTGGCAATCACTTGATTCAATTGTGAGATTACTTTACTGATGTTTTCAGCAAAATTTCTTTCAACACCTTTTTGTACTAAATATGCTACAAACTTTTGGTTGAAAAGTGGCTCTAGGCTAATAAAGGCAAAGCGTCTTCTCAAGGCATAATCTATCATTGCCAAAGAGCGATCTGCTGTATTCATTGTGCCGATGATGTACAAATTATCAGGCACATAAAACGGTTCAGAGTCTTTATCGCCATAAGTCAATGGCATTTCGTTGGCTCGTCCACGTTTGTCAGATTCAATTAGGAGTAACAATTCACCAAAAATTTTGCTCAGGTTACCACGGTTTATTTCATCAATAATAAAAAAATGGTCTATCCCTGCATTGCGTTGCGCTTGTCTACAAAACTCATAAAATACTCCATTTTTAAGTTTAAACCCTCCTTCTCCGTCAGGTCGTAGCCCTTGAATAAAGTCTTCATAAGAATATGACTGGTGAAACTGTACCATTTTTATCCTAGAATCGTCCTGAGTACCGACCAGCGTATAAGCTAGCCTCTTAGCAATAAAGGTTTTGCCCACGCCCGGAGAGCCTTGAAGAATAATATTTTTCTTGTATTTCAGCGTCTCGAGTATCTCTTCAAATTGCTCTTCATCCATAAATAGGTCAACTAAAGCATCCTTTTTTTCATAAGGTATCAACACATCTTCCCCCATCATTGCTTCTTTCTGTGCATCAATCATTGCCTGAATAGCCTCAAATTCATCCTCGGTAATGTTGAATAAACTTCCTTGATTGTTTCTATTCTTTAATACTTCCGAATCTTTAAAAAAATGAATGGATTTTAGCTCAATCCAATCGATAGGTTCGGGTACTCGTTCTTTCAGTTTGAAAGAAATTATTTCTCCAAAATGAGGGTCGACGTGCAGTGCTTCTGTAATCTCAAAAATTGCTTTTATTTGTTTTACAGGAGTAGATTCATAGCCAATCACTAAATCGCCTTTCTTTACAGCCTCGAAATATTTATAGATCCGCCTTTTATGGTCAAACTCGTTATGCGAAGTATAAGACTGTACTTGTTCAGGTTTGAGCGAGTCTATCGACCAAATACGAGGATTGGCATTCAACCACCAATAATTTCTAGCATTTTTTTGAGGCATCTCTATCATAAGTTTATACAAATATAGGCAAAAAAAACAGCCTGAAATCAAAGTGAAATCAGGCTGTTTTTTCAGGTAATTATCGTTTATCCATTCAATTCGATTGGCTCGCTATGGTCGTTCAGAAATTTGAAATCTGTAATACCAAAGGACGTATCCTGAATTAAATTCACCCATGTTTTATATTTAAAGAACCACTTCATACGGATTGAAGGGAACCCTTTTGTAAAATATGCATGTAAAAACGGATGAAGTAAAATAGTTGGTTTTTTCTCGTTTTGTTTCTCTAGAATATGTTCAAGATGATGCTCTATAATATCCGAAATAGCAATACTTGCCGTAATCTTGCCAGTTCCGCCACATGTCGGACAGTTTTCTGCTGTTACCACATTCATTTCAGGACGAACCCGCTGACGTGTAATTTGCATCAAACCAAACTTTGTCAAAGGCAAAATGGTATATTTAGAACGGTCGGTCTTCATTTCATCCTTCATGATATCCTGAATCAATTTCTTGTTTTCAGGTCTTTTCATATCAATAAAGTCAATGACAATAATTCCGCCCATATCTCTCAGTCTTAACTGACGAGCAATCTCTTTGGCAGCTTCACGGTTTACGCTCAGGGCTGTTGCTTCTTGGCCATCTTCGTTGTTAGATTTATTACCTGAGTTTACATCTATTACGTGCAAAGCTTCGGTATGTTCTACAATTAAATAACCTCCCTGCGGCAAACTTACTGAACGTCCAAACAACATTTTCAGTTGTTTTTCGATACCCAGTTGTTCAAATACTTTATTCTTCCCTTGGTGAAGTTTCACAATTTTTTCCTTTTCAGGAGCAATATTGGAAACATAATTGCGGGCTTCTTGAAACAGTTCTGGGGTATCAACGACAACGCTATCAAAATTCTCGTTTAATAAATCACGCAACATTGATGTTGCACGGCTCATCTCTCCGATTATCTTATCACGTGGTTTAGCACTTTTCAGTGCTTTCATTCCTGCATCCCATTTAGCGATGGACTCGCGGAGGTCTTTATCCAATTCCTCTACTTCTTTTCCTTCAGCTACTGTTCTTACAATCACTCCAAAATTCGCAGGTTTAATTGAAGACATCAAACGTTGTAAACGCTGACGTTCAGCCTTTGCGGTAATTTTTTTGGAGATATTCACCCCATTTGAAAAAGGAACTAAGACGGTATAACGCCCTGCGATAGAAATATCACAAGACAATCGAGGTCCTTTTGTCGAAATAGGTTCCTTCACAACTTGCACTAAAATTGGCGTATTTTTACTTAATACCTTATCAATTTTATCGTGCTTGTCAATTTCAGGTTCTAGCTTAAAGTTATCTAATCGTCCAGACTGTAATCTTTCAGCGATAACCTCTTTCGTAAATTTGTTTAAGGAATTGACGTTCGGACCTAAATCATGATAATGAAGAAAGGCGTCTTTCTCATAGCCAATATCGATAAAGGCAGCGTTCAATCCCGTTACCATCTTCTTGACCGTCCCGAGATAAATATCTCCGACAGAAAAGTGTGGTTCGGACTCCTCTAAGTGGTATTCCACAATACGCTTGTCTTGCAACAAAGCAATGCGGTCACCTTTGGGAGTCGAATTGATAATTAATTCATTACTCACAGGTGATTAAAGCATTTAGAAATGAAAGAGATATGAAGGACGTCGTAGTAGTGAGTATGCTTGCGTTAAGTCTTTAAAAATTTAGAAAATTCCAGATATGTGCGAGCCTAGAAAAAAAGGAAAAATCGATTTTTTATTAGGAGAATTATCACAACAAAAGGGTGATAATTATTAATTAAAATTAGTCTGAAATTTAATATTTTTAAATTGACTTTAATGAAGGTGACTTATCTTGGTTAAGCAAATGATTTTATTAAATAGCCTGATTAAACACTAAATAGAAAACAAAAAGCATTAGTAATTAATACTTAGTATTTTTTTAAAATCACTACATATCCCCAAAATGTCATGACCGAAAATTACATAAAAAACTGACAATGAAACCTTTATGTAATTAAACTTTTCTTTCAAGCAATCAATCTCACAAAAACAACAAAAACAGGCAAATTCCACATAGGAGACTCTGCCTGTTTTTTGGGTACTAAGGCGAAAGGAAAAGACTGGTAATAAATATTTACTTTGCCCGTTTCCTTATGCCTTAACTACTTCTTCTTATGTCTACTTTTTCTAAGACGCTTCTTTCTTTTGTGCGTTGAGATCTTATGTCTCTTTCTTTTTTTTCCGCAAGGCATGATTCTAAAAGGTTTTAAATGTTAAAAATATGTTTAATGTTTTTGTATTTCTGATGCTAAAGAAGCTCGAAAAGTAATATTCAAAGTGCAATATTACTTTAATTTTGACAAAATTTCATTAGCTGCAGCTTTTTCTTGTGAATCAGTACTATTCGCAAGTACTTTTTCTAGAATAGCTTTAGCCTCTTCTTTTCTGTCTAACTCAGCTAAGCAATATCCCAAATTCAAAGCTGCCTTTGAATTAGACGGGTTATTCTTCAAAATTTGTTTAAAGCGTTCAACTGCTTTTCCAAACTGATTTGAACGAATAGAAAGTATGCCTAAACTGAACAAAGCTGGTTCATAATCTGGTTCCTTTGCAATTACTTCTCTCAACATCGTAATACCCTGCATAGGGGTCGAAGTAGATACGTAAGTCATTGCCATGTTGGTTTTAGCCAACAAGTTTTCAGGATTTTTTGCCAAAACTTTACTAAAAATTTCTCTGGCCTTTTCCCCTAACACTGTAGTCTTTTCTGCTTGAAGCGAGTAGGTAAATGCTTCGTAATACAAATTACCTGCTTTCATCAAATTCGTCTCTGAGGGTTCGATTTTGTTGGCTACTTCCTCAGCATAATAAGCGGCACTGTCAAAGCGAGTATATTCTACAAATTTGGCAATCAATTCGTCTGCCGCCTTCATTTTTACTTTCGCTGTGCTACCATTCAAATAACTCCCCTTCAATTGCGCAATCACACGTTGCTGTTCAACACTCAATGTAGCACCATGGCTTTCGGCACTTTCTTGTGTTTTAGATGCTGCCATTTTATCGCGATTGGCAGTTGGTGCAGGGGTTTCTTCCGAAGTTTGCTCCAACTTTCTCTTCTCATCGTTCACAACTACTTTTGGTAAACTGTATAAACCTCCAACCAATCCGAAGGCAATAACGATGATAATGATAAAAGGCTTTTGCATGATTTTTTTAGTTTTTAAGCTATTAATTTATCTGTAAAGGTAAATTTTAAAAACCCCAATTACTGTTAAAGTGTTTCACACGGATAACAAAGAATTTGAACAGACAACTAAACTTAATCTATTTTGCGTTTGATTTAACCTGTTCTACAAAAGTTTTTGCAGGTTTGAAACTAGGAATAAAGTGTTCTGGAATCTCGATTGAAGTATTCTTAGAGATATTACGAGCGATTTTGTGTGCTCTTTTCTTGTTTACAAAACTTCCGAAACCTCTTACATAAATTGGTTCACCATTTGAAAGGTTGTCTTTTACTACCGAAAAGAAAGACTCAATTGCACTTGATACATCTGCTTTGTCGATACCAGTCTTGTCTGAAATTTCTGCGATTACGTCTGCTTTAGTCACTTTATTGAAAATTTTAGGATTAATAAAAAATATGTTAAACAAATAATGATTGGTTGCGTTTCAGCATTGAAAATAACGGTAGAGTTCACCTTGATTTTAGTGATGAAATCATTACTTTCGTAACCCCTTGATTATTAAGGGTCACAAAGGTACGGCTTTGGTTTGAATTATGAAAGAAACAAAAAAATATTATCCGAACTTTTTTTTCGTAATTGCTTAATTGTTAGCCGATTGCCAAAACTTAAATCCGTTCTCGAATATCAATTTTTAGATTAATTTCTTGGAAAAACAATAAATTCAGTCATTTTTAGTACAAAAGTCTATTTGCGAACAAACAAACTACTCATCCTTTGAAAAACGATTTTTTCTCAAAAAAAATTACGAATTGGTATCTTCAACACAAACGAGATTTACCTTGGCGAAACACCCAAAACCCGTATTACATCTGGTTATCTGAAATTATTCTTCAACAAACTAGGGTAGCACAAGGCATGCCTTACTACTATAAATTTGTAAATGCCTTCCCTACTATTCAAGACTTAGCCAATGCCGAAGAAAACGAAGTATTAAGGCTTTGGCAGGGTTTGGGGTACTATTCAAGGGCAAGGAATCTACACAAAACAGCCAAAATGGTTGTTGAAGATTATAACGGTATATTTCCAAAAAAGTATTCAGAATTATTAAAATTAAAAGGAATTGGTACTTACACCGCCGCTGCCATTGCCTCTTTTTCCTCAGGCGAAAAAGTAGCTGTGCTGGATGGCAATGTGTATAGAGTACTCGCAAGGGTATTTGGTGAAACAACCGATATTTCGGGGAAGGATGCCAAAAAAGTATTTACCCAATTAGCCGAAAGTGTATTGCCTGATGATAATTCGGCTATGCACAATCAAGCCATTATGGAGTTCGGAGCATTACAATGTACTCCTGCTTTGCCCAATTGTATGTTTTGCCCACTTTCAATGGAATGTATTGCTTATGCTACTGGCCGTGTGGGGGTACTTCCTGTAAAATCTAAAAAGATAAAAGTAAAAGAACGTTTTTTTAATTACTTTATCATTGAACAAAATGGTAATTTTGCCATGCGTAAACGAAAAGGAAGAGATGTTTGGGAAGGAATGTATGATTTTTATCTAAAGGAATGTGAAGAAAATATTCAAGATTTATTGTATCTTGCTACTGAAGATATGTTCTTGACTGACCTGATGAAAAAATCATTAATCAAAAGAGAATCAATCACATACACTCATATACTTACTCATCAACGCATACAAACGAAATTTTGGCATCTAGAAGTACAAGAAAATTTTCTTGTAGATTTGCCTCAAGAACTTGAATGGTACAGCCTCAATGAAGTAGATGATTTACCAAAATCAACCTTGGTCAATAATTACTTAAAAGAGTTTGTATTTTAATAGAAAATAGGTGCGCAATTTGAACTTTTTGTAGATATTTAACGATAAAATATAATATCAGTTCCTATCGACAAATTTGTAACTTGAATTGTTTTTCATTAAATTCACATAGGTTCTCAAACTTTTAAAAACAATTAAAAAATGGCTGGCGTAAATAAGGTAATTCTGCTAGGACGATTGGGTGCTGACCCAGAAGTAAGATCACTCCCTAGTGGTTCTAAAGTAACAACTTTTAGTATAGCAACTTCTGAAGCTTATAATAACAGAGATGGACAGAGAGTTGAACAAACTGAATGGCATAGAATAGAACTTTGGGATAATTTAGCCAACATTGCAGAGCAATACCTCCACAAGGGAGATTCTGTATATGTTGAAGGTAAAATTCGTACTGAAGAATATACTGACAAAGATAATATCGTAAGAAAAGCGACTAAGATTAGAGGAACTTCTATGACTTTGGTAGGTGGCAGAAGCAATGAGGGAGGCTCTGAAAGTGCTCAGGCAGTGCCTTCGCAACAATCACGCCCTGCACCAGAAAGAACGCCTGCTCCGACTCCTGAATTCAGTAGCAATACTGGTAGTGACGATAGTGATGATTTACCATTTTAAATTATAAGTTAGTTAGTGATTGAAGATTGGTAATTAGTATGTTTGCTTTCAGAACTATCAGACAAAAATATCAAAACAATTAATTACCAATCATTACCAATTAATCACTAAAGCACTAAAACCCATTATATTTTGGAAACCCGATTATCCGACGAACCTCACCCGATTTTGGTGCTTTTAGCCCAAGTTGAAAGCACCTCATCTTACAGCGTTTATGGAATCAATGCGTTGATTCTATTAGGCTTATTAATATTATCAGCCTTGTTGGCTGGCTCTGAAGTCGCATTCTTTTCATTATCTTCTGACGAACGTGCTTCTTGCCGTGAAAGCGATAGTGGTACTGAAAGAAAAATCTCTAAATTACTAGACAAACCACAGCTACTACTAGCTACTTTATTAATTTCCATCAATCTAGTAAACATTACCTTTATCACTATTGCTACTTATGTAACCGAACAAGTAGTAGGCGAAAAAGAAAAAGAAGGCTTAGTAGCTACCTTAGTCCTTTTGGTTGGGGTGACTTTTATCATTACTTTTTTTGGGGAACTAATACCGAAAGTTTGGGCTCAGCAAAACAACCTCCGCTTTGCTAAAATAACGGCTCCTTTATTAGAAATTGCTACAATCATCTTCCAACCTCTATCTTCGCTATTGCTAGGTATCAGTAATATTATTGAAAAAAGAGTAGAACGAAAGGGGTATACCATTACTGCCGACGAGCTAAACCATGCCCTAGAGATTACAACAGGCAAAGACACATCAGAACAAGAAAAAGACCTTTTAAAAGGTATTGTAAATTTTGGGAGTACCTCCGCCAAAAGCGTAATGCGTTCGAGAAGAGATATTACGGCCTTTGATATTGCTTTTGATTTCCATGAATTGATGGATAAAATCAACAAATCTGGTTATTCGCGTGTGCCCGTTTATAAAGAAACTGTTGATAAAATAGAGGGTATTTTATATATCAAAGACCTTTTGCCACATCTGGAAAAAGACGAGCATTTCAAATGGCAAGATTTACTACACCAAACTTTTTTCATTCCAGAAAGTAAAAAGATTGACGACTTGTTGTACGATTTCCAAGAAAAAAGAGTGCACATGGCCGTGGTAGTAAACGAATATGGTGAAACAGAAGGGATTGTGACAATGGAGGATATTATCGAGGAAATAGTAGGTGATATTCATGATGAGTCGGATGTAGAAGATTTGGGCTATGTAAAATTAAATGATGGCTCTTTTGAATTTGAAGGCAAAGTTTCTTTGAATGATGTATGTCGTGCACTAAGTGTAGATAATGATTATTTTGATAAGGCCCGAGGCGATAGTGAATCATTGGCGGGTCTTTTGATTGAGTTGTTTACTCGTTTGCCTCATGCTGGAGAAGAAGTGGAGTATGACAAATATAAATTCAGAATTTCTTCCGTAGATACTCGTAGAATCAAGAAAGTAAAAGTAACCCCTAAAGTGGAGGAAGAAGAAAAGCCCTCTTTAAAGGAAAATGAATAAGCTTATTTTCTTATTGCTATTATCGTTAGTGGCGTGTGAAGAAAAACCTACCCCGATTACGATTAGTGACAATTTTGATAACCCGACAGACTTAGGACTTATCGAAAACAAGGCTATCGACGAAGCCTCAGGTTTAATAGCAAGTCAGACAAACAAAGGATACCTCTGGACTCACAATGATAGTGGTGATAGCAATCGTATTTTTTTGATGGATAAAGCAGGTAAAGGCTTGTATGAGTTTTATTTACAAGGTGCTACAAATAGGGACTGGGAGGCTATTTCGAGCGTTACTTTTCCAGAAGGTTCGTATTTGTACGTTGGCGAGATTGGTGATAACAATGCTCAATATGACGAATATGCTATTTATAAAGTAGCTGAACCTACTATTGCAGCGAATACGCCAAGTGTTAACACATTGACTAACGTTCAAAAAATTACGTTTAAATATCCTGATGGTGCAAAAGATGCTGAGTGTATGTTAATCGACCAAGAAACGAAGGATATTTACATATTAAGCAAAAGAGAAAAAAACCAACGCCTTTATCGGATTCCTTATCCACAGTCTTTTTCGCAAACAATTACGGCCGAATTTGTAGAAGAGGTTTCATTTTCAGTAGCCAACAATCAAGGATTTTATATTACAGATGGGAGTATTTCTGCCGATAATCAAGAAATACTTATCAAGAACTATCTACAAGTATTTCACTGGAGACGCCAAACCAATGAAAGTATTCCGTCAGCCTTAAAGCGTGCGGCTAGTTTGTTGCCCTATACAGCCGAACCACAGGGAGAAGGCATTAGTTTTAGCTACGATGGCTCAAGCTTTTATACCATCAGCGAAGAAAGCGATAATAAAATTCCAGTGCATTTGTACCAGAGTAAACGCAAATAAGAATGCAGTTATAGTAAAATCACTAGAGAGGGACTTAAGTCCCTCTCTAGTGATTTTAAGACATTTTTAATGTGTTGGTTTATCTGGAACAGGAGCCGAAGCATGAAAATTTTGATAAATACGCTGAGCATAATCATTTAAAATTTCAATGACTCTTTCACGGCTTTCAGATTTCACAATCATACCTATGTGATACTCTTCGTTCATTCTCCAATAAATCTCTGGCGCATCAAACCCTGCTAAATTGGGATATTGTTGTCTAGTTAAAGAAATAATAATTCCCGAATAGTTGTTTTCAACAGGCGGCAACGTATATTCTTCTTTTTTAGCTACAGCCGTTTCAATATTTGCCCATTCTCGCCATAGATTAATCCCCGATGAGGCTTCGACCATCTCAGCTAGGTTCGCCCCTCCTACCCTTGACGCCGTTTCTAAAAAGATAATCTCACCCGTTTCATGGTCTTTGATAAACTCTGAATGAGTAGCAGAATAATTCATGCCAAAGGCTTTCATTACTTGGGCATTAGCTTCTTGTAGGGCAAGGTCGAGCTCTGAACCAATAGGCACAGTGACCGAACGGAAAATACCTCCACCATGTGCCACTTCCATCGGCGTTGATAGGTATTGACTTGAACGCGTAAATACAAATTCTCCATGTAAAGAAATTGAATCCACATGAAATACATCTCCAGGCTTGAATTGTTCAACCAAATATTCATGGCGACGGTCGCCCAAATAATGAACTACCTCCCACAACTGTTCAGAATTATATACTTTTTTGATACCTGTAGCAGAGGCCTCTGAACGAGGTTTTATAACGCATGGATAGGTTACTTTCTGAGTAAATTCAAAAATATCATTATCATTAAACAAGCTTGAAAACATAGGTACTTTTATCCCTGCATCCTCAGCTTTCATCCGCATAGCTAATTTATCCCTAAAATGTCGGCTAGTAGTTTGTCCCATGCCCGGAATACGGAAATGTTCTCGTAAATGGGCAGCCTTTTCTACATCAAAATCATCTAAAGCCACAATTCTATCTACCTTTCTTGAACGCATCATATAGGCTAAGCCTAAAATTACCTCGTTCATATCAATGGAACCGTCCGCTTTTTCTTCAACGTAAAATATTTCATCAATAAATGCTCGAACCCAAGGTTTGTGCTCTAGCTTTTTATTCGTCAATAAATACACCTTGTTTCCAGCCTGTTTACAAGCTCGCAAAAACTCATTCCCTTTAAAATAAGTAGAAATACAAAGAAAAGAAAGCGTTGATGACATAGTTTATCAGGATTAAATAGATTTTGCAATTAATTAAAATTAATAAAATCAACGGATTAAGCCAAGAAAGTACTAACTATATTTTACTTAAAAAATCGACTAATAGTCTTACTCCAAAAGCCGTTCCAGTTCTGTGCGGAGCAAATTCTGTGTCACCAAAGGCTGTTCCAGCAATATCTAAATGAGCCCACTTTGGATGATTATCAGTAAATACTTCTAAGAATTTTGCCGCAGAGATAGCCCCAGCCATTGGCTTACCCGAATAGTTGCGAACATCAGCAATATCCGAAGTAATATCTTCTTTGTAAACATCCCACAAAGGCAAACGCCATAGTCGTTCTCCCGTCTCAGTAGCAGATTGATTCAACGCATCAGCTAATTCATCATTGCTCGTAAACATACCCGCAGCATGATAGCCCAGTGTGGCGACACAACTACCTGTTAGCGTAGCTAAATCGATGATAGTATCAACCTTGAAATTCTTCGTTAGGTAACTTAATCCATCTGCCAGAATCAATCTTCCTTCCGCATCAGTATCAATCACCTCAATCGTTTTTCCTGAATAAGAATTGATTACATCGCTTGGCTTAAATGATTTGCCATCTACCACATTTTCGCAAGCAGGGATTATGCCTATTAAATGTATAGGTAATTCAAGCTTGGCGGCTAATTCTATCGCACCAAAAACAGCAGCGGCACCTCCCATATCCGACTTCATCAAGTGCATATTAGTCGACGATTTTATGGATATTCCACCAGTATCAAAAGTAACTCCCTTGCCTACTAAACCTACGGTTTGGGTAGCTTTGGGCGAACGATATTCCATGATAATCAACATCGGGGGATGTTCGCTACCTTGTCCTACCGCCAAAAGCGCATTGAGTTTCTGGGTATTCAACTGCTGTTTTTCAAGTACCTTTACGGAATAATTATATTTTTCGCCAGATGCTAACGCCCATTTTGCTAAAGTATGCGGCATTTTTTTATTAGCAGGAGCATTCATCAAATCAAACACCTGCATTTGCGTTTCGGCAATTGCTTTCCCTTTTTGAATGAAGGCTTCTAAATTTTTCGATTCGCTGATGATATTCAATGTTCCTTCGTTTCCCAACAGTGGAATATTGGCTTTATCATCCGTTTTATACAAGCCAACATCATAAGTACCCAATATGCAACCATTCACAAGGTATTCTACCCATGCTTCGGGCAATGTTCTGGCATCAATACATACTGTGTTGGGTAGCTTTGTTTTTTGTTCGTGAATCAGTCTCCTGAATGCACGAATGATATCAGCAGTGTTGGGATTTTTCCCTAAACCCAACAATATTACTTTCTGGTGCAGAGCAGAGTACACTACATGAATTTCTTTGAAATCTGCCTTAAAGTCTTGTTTAAGTAAAAGGGCATCTATTCCAAAATTTTGGGCTACTTTTTCTAGCTCATCCGTAGGCTCATTAGTCTGCAAAATCGGCACAATGATAGCTTTATCCTCCTGATTGAACTGACTAATAATATTAATCCTGATGTTATTTTTCATGTAAGTAGTTTAATTTAGAGCTATGAGCTGTGAGAAATAAGCTTTTTGTTATTAACTCTAGGAATGTAAACAGCTCACAACTTATAGCTGATTGCTTAAAGCAATGTATAATATTAACAAAAAAAGTGCCACCCTCAACAGGTGGCACTTCGTGATTACTTTCTATTATCCAATTTTAATATTCATCTTCGTTAAAGAAGAAATCATCTTTAGTAGGATAATCTGGCCAGATTTCTTCGATGCTTTCGTAAGGTTGACCGTCGTCTTCCAATTCTTGCAAATTTTCAACTACTTCAAGTGGCGATCCAGTACGGATGGCGAAATCGATTAGTTCATCTTTCGTGGCAGGCCATGGAGCATCTTCTAGATAGGATGCTAATTCAAGTGTCCAGTACATATTATATGAATTTGATTACAATTAATTACTAATTTAAAAAATAAAATACTGATTATAAGAGACTTATACAGCTATTATTTAACCTGTTTTTCTCAGGATTGCAAAAGTATACGTTTTTTATTTATGAAAAGCTTTTTTCTTTAAAATCTTGTGTTGAATTAACTAAATTTATTTGAAAAAAGTACATTTAAAGCTATAATTATTTACAATTTTGTAGCTATATTCTTTTATTATCCTGAAATTCAATAAAATACTATAATCTTCCCAAGAGATTAAATAAACATTAAATTTGTCCCAATGAAGTATTCAACCCTTACTTTACAACAAAAACCCCTCGTAGAAGTCTGTGCTTATTCTTTTGAATCATGTGTGGCAGCAGAAAAAGCCCATGCAAATAGAATAGAACTTTGTAGTTCAATGTTTGAAGGTGGCACTACACCTTCGGCTGGTTTAGTAAAAATGGTCACTCAAAAAGTCAAGCTTGGAATCAATGCCATGATTCGCCCTAGGGGTGGAGACTTTTGTTATACCGATGAAGAGATTGCTATCATGAAAGAAGATATACTTTCCATGAAAGCGTTAGGTTGTGCAGGTATCGTATTGGGCATTTTACACCCCGATGGCCGTGTAAACATTCAGCAAACTGCTGAATTGGTAAAACTAGCCTCGCCAATGGAAGTAACTTTCCATAGAGCAATTGACATGACACCTGATTATTCAGAAGCATTAGAAGCTATTATTGACGCAGGTTGTGACAGGATATTAACTTCTGGTCAAAAGAACCTAGCCATAGATGGCATAAAACAGATTGCGGCTATCGTAGAACAGGCAAAAGGTAGAATACAAATTATGGTGGGTAGTGGCGTAAATCTAGGGAACGCTATACAAATTGCCCAAACAGGAGTTGATGCCATTCACCTAACAGGAAAATCTACGAGAGATTCCATGATGACCTACCGAAAAGAAGGCATTGCGATGGGCGGTTTACCAGCAGTACCAGAATATGAAATTGCCTATTCGGATAGTGAAAAAATAAAAGCGGTGGTAGATTTGCTCAATCAAGAATTTCGAGTAAAAAATGAAACAAACCCTTGAAATTTGAAGTATTTTTGATATACCTAATTACAACAATATTCGTTAGTAGGCTTGAAACTAAATTGTATTTAATTCTTAAAGGCAATTTAGTTTCAAGAACGACTTAAATAGATTTTCCTTAACTTTGAAGAACGGAAAATACTGATACAGACAAAATTGTCTTAGAAATATTTTTTTCTTCAATCTGCTACATATTAAATGATGAATTTTAATCTTCGATATTTTTTTTCAATACTGGCTACTTTATTAATAATTAGTCAGTTTTCGTATGCCCAAAAACGTGAATCTTCTAAGAAAAAAGAAGAGCAATCGAAAGCTCAATTACTTGAAGCAGAATCGTTTTTTACCGAAGGAATGAAGTTCTATATGATGGAAGACTATGACAAAGCGGTTGAATTTTATGAAAAGGCTCTTGCTATCGTACCTGATAACAGCGGAATTTTGTATGCTTTGTCTAATAATTATCAAAAATTAAAAGACGAAAACAAGGCTATTCTATATGCTGAAAAAGCATTTCAACTCAATAACGAAAACGAAGCCTATGGAGAGTTATTGGCAGACTTGTATGTAAGAAAACAAAAATATGATGCAGCGGCAAGGGTGTATCAAAACCTAATTGCCCTGAATCCTTCAAAATCTGAATTATATGTAGCACAAGCAGCCGTTTATATTTTTGATAATCACTTTGATGAGGCATTGAAATCGTATAACCGAGCTGAAAAAATCATCGGTATTAATGAAGAAATTACCCGTCAGAAACAGATGGTTTTGGTGAAAATAGGTAAAGTAGATGAAGCCATTAAAGAGGGTGAAAAACTGATTTTATCTGACCCTGAAGAGATTGATTACAACATAGACCAAGCAGAATTGCTGATGTCGAACAAGCGTAATGACCAAGCCATTCCTTATCTTGAGAAGATTCTGAAAATGAATCCTGAAAATGCACAGGCTCATATCATGTTGGCACAGTTGTATCAGGAAAAAGGAGAAATTGATAAATGTAATCGTGAGTTAGAATTAGCTTTTGCCGATGCCAGCCTTGATGCTACCACAAAGGCACGCATCCTGATTGGCTATATGAACATGGCCAAAGATGAAAAATCAAAACAAACAGCATTTAATTTGGTAAAGGTATTGATTAAGGCTAATCCACAAGACCCAAAATCTCATGCTATTTATGGCGATTTGCTTTTTCAAAAAGGTGATGAGAAATCAGCCAGAGATGAATATGTAAAAGCAGCTAGGCTGGATAAATCTATCAATGAAGTTTGGGGAAATATCATCAACATTGATTTTAAGTTAAGACAAATAGACAGTGCCATTGTTCATAGCGAAGAAGCCATAGAGGTATTTCCAAATCAATCTGCATTTTGGTATTTGAATGGCTCGGCGTATTATCAAAAAAGAAATCATAACAAAGCGGCAGAGTCGTTAGAAGAAGCTAGACGATTAACACCCACAAATTCTGAGTTATATCAGCACATCAATGCGCTGTTGGGCGATACTTATAATAGTTTAAGCAAATATCAGAAGTCGGATGAAGCCTATGAAGCTGCCTTAAAAGCTGACCCCAACAATGACCATGTACTGAATAACTATAGTTATTTCCTATCTTTAAGAAAAGATAAACTAGAATTAGCGGCTGAAATGGGTGCAAGACTGGTGGAAAAGCATCCTGACAATGGTACGTATCTGGATACCTATGCTTGGGTACTTTATGTGATGAAAGACTTTAACAAGGCTAAAATCTATTTAGAAAGAGCCGTTGTTCAGAATAAAAGTAATAGTGGTACAATTGTGGAACATTATGGTGATGTGCTTTTTCAATTAGGTGAAAAAGAAAAAGCTGTAGAACAGTGGAAAAAAGCTAAAACCATAGGCACAACCAGTACATTAATTGACAAAAAAATCGCAGAAATGAAATTAATAGAATAAAAGTTATAATCCTTAAGCTATTAATTACCTAATCTTAAAATATGAAACATTACTCATTAATGCTATTAGCGTTTACATTTTTTATTGCTTCTTGTAAACGTCAACATATCAATAAAACCTCCGATGCTTCGTCTATTGATTCATTAAAAGTAGCTGATACGAAGCCAGTAATTGATTCTCTGACTATCACAACACCTTCTAAACCAGAAGTAGCTGTAACAGAAGAAGAAAAAGTTAAAATAGATGAGATTGATTTTAAATATTTAAAAGCAAAAGCAAAAGTTTCATACAAATCGCCCAATGATAACCAAAGCTTTACTGTTGATATCAGAATGCGTAAAGACAGTTTAATTTGGATGAACGTATCAGCATTTGGCATTACTGTGGCTACAGCCCTTTTCAACGATAGTCTCGTAAAGCTTTATGATAAATATCATGGCGAATACAAAGAATATACTTATGAGGATTTTGCGGGAAAATTCAACTTCAATGTAAGCTATGACATTTTGCAAGCGTTGGTAGTGGGGAATCGTCCCTTCAAAAAAAATAAATCAAGAGTAGTTCGTAGCAATGAATACTTTTTATTAAAACAAGAAGAAAACAAAGTATTGATAGATAATTATATTGGCGAAAATAAAAAGCTAAAAAAAATCTTGCTTACACAAGAAGATACAAGTAATAAACTAACTTTAGACTTTGATGACTTTACGACATTGAATCAGTTTTTATTTCCTCAATCAAGCTTAATCACTTTAGATTATCAGTCGAAGGAAGATCAAAAAATGTATCAAACCGTTGTTAATATCAAGCACACAAAGGTTGAATTATTAGACACTCCTCTGGAATTTCCATTTAGAGTGCCCGAAAAACTTCTAAATAAAAATTAAAACTTTATCAAAAAGTTGAATTTACATATCAGTAATCATCAAGCAGCCCTAAAATTCGTTTCAGGACTGCTTCTTGTTTTGTTATATTTCATTCCAAACCTATCAATTGCACAAAATTCAACCCTTGCTAAAAGGAAAAAGTTGGAGGCTGCCAAGCAAGAGAATATCCAGAAGATTCAGGAAATCAATAAAATCATTGAAAAAACTGAACAGAAAAAAGAAGCAAGTGTTGGTAAGCTTAATGCCTTAGGAGAAAGAATAGATAAACAAGCTAAACAGATTGACATCATTTCAGAGAATCAGCAATTACTTCAAAATGAAGCCGAAGAACTAAAAAAGGCTACTGGGAAACTGTCGGGAAATCTTGAAGAATTAAAGGTAGAATATGCAAAAATGGTTTTTACAGCGGCCAAAACCAGCAATAAAGTAAACAAGCTAAGTTTTTTGTTTTCTTCTGCAAATTTCAATCAACTGATTCGTCGTTATAAATATCTTCAACAATATTCTTCAGCACGCGAAAAACAAGCAGTTTTAATACAACAAGTACGTTCAGAACTATTGACGGAACAAGTAAAAATCTTGCAAAAGAAACAAGAACAAGATGCTGTTTTGCGTGAAAAAATCACAGAAACTCAAAATTTACAAGTATTAAAAGGTAAACAGACAGAAGTAGTTACGGAGTTAAGCCAAAAAGAAAAAAGCCTAAGGGCACAATTAGAAGCTAATAAAAAAGTAGTAGAACGCTTAGAGACGATGATTGCCAAGATTGTAGAGCGTGAAATAAAACGCTCGCAAGAACGTGAGCAATTAGCGAATAGACGTAATCAAAACAAGAAGCCAGTTATTACTTCAAATAGAAAAGCCATTGCCCTGAATGTGGAAGAAACAAGGTTGGCCACTTCTTTTTCAGCATTACGGGGCAGAATGCCTTGGCCTGTTAATTCTGGCTTTATTTCTAGCCGTTTTGGAGTACACAATCACCCCGTTTTGAGAGGAGTCAGGACAAACAATAATGGTATTGATATACAAACAAGTGCAGGCAATGATGTAAATGTAGTTTATGAAGGCGTTGTACAATCGGTTGTTTCTATTCCAGGAACTTATATGGTTGTAGCGATTCAGCATGGCGATTATTTTACCATTTATAGTAAGTTGTCAAATGTATCCGTAAGAAACGGACAAAAGGTAGGGGCTGGGCAAAAAGTAGGCGAGGTTGCCTCTGATACTGATGGTACTTCGGAGCTAAATTTTCAAGTTTGGAAAACTTTTGATAAGCAAAATCCAGAAAACTGGCTTCGTCAGAAATAGGTATTGTATATAGATTCGATAGAAAAAACATAGAAACAGGACAAAATGTTTCGTTAAAACTGCTTAAAATCCTTATTTTTTAATACTTTTGAATTTAGACTTGAAAAGATTACACAAAAACCTTTAAAGTTCCAAGAGATTTCCTAATTTTGCAATCCGATTTTGAAGCTAGTAAAAAATGATTAGTTATTTGCTTTGTAAACTCATTATCAATTCATTATACAAGGATAAATAACCGACAACAAATAAAGATAAAAACCAACAATGACAAAGAAAGACGAAAAAACGCCACTTGATTTTTTGGAAACTGCTGATGGCTTAAAAAGCGAATTAGAGCATGACATTCATAAAGTTCAAGCGACTGTTGAAAAAAACAAAGGCGTAATTTATGGTGTAGCAGGTATATTGGTAGTGGCGATATTAGGTTATTTTGGCTACAAATATTACTTAACGACACAAGACGAAGCAGGACAAGCAAAATTATTTAATGCTGTTTATAAATTTGAAGCAGACTCAAATAAGGTAGCCGCTAAAGAATTAGGTAAAATTGCTGATGATTTTGGTGGAAATACTGGAAACTTAGCAAGCTTCTATGCGGGTGTTGCTAATTTAAAAGAAGGTAAATTTGATGCTGCCATTGATCAGTTAAAATCATTCAGTAGCTCAGATTTATTGGTGCAGGCTCGTGCTTATTCTTTAATTGGAGATGCTTATACAGAAAAGAAAGCATATAGCGATGCTATAACATATTATAAAAAAGCTGCTGAATATAAGGCTAACAAATTCTTCACGCCTACATATTTAATGAAATTGGCTGCTGCTTACGAAGCAAACAATGAACAAAAAGAGGCGTTGGCTGTTTATACTGAAATTGTAGACAAATATGCAGAGTCGTCAGAATCCATCAACGCTAAGAAGTATAAAGCGGTGTTAGAAGGCTCTGTCTCAGAATAAAGGAATCAATAAAATATTGATACGAGAGGGATAAGAGCATAAGTTCTTATCCCTTTTTTTATAGTCATTAGTTTTAAACTTTCGTACACACGCTTTAATCCGTAAACTTTCGTCATTACTTTTAGAGCCAATACCAACTATAAAATGTCTTCAGCACATAAAAATCTAAGTATTTTTTCCACAGAAAACTTACCAGACGTAAGTGATAAAAAGTTTGCCCTTGTAGTGGCAGAGTGGAATGAGGAAGTTACTAATGCCTTGGCAGCGGGCGCACATAAAACGCTTTTAGCCTACGGAGCAAAAGAAGAAAACGTAATAAGAGTGAACGTTCCGGGAAGCTATGAACTAACGTTTGCAGCCCAAAAGATGGCACAAAAAGCAGACATTGATGCGGTGATTTGTATAGGATGCGTGATTCAGGGCGAAACCAAACATAATGACTATATTAATAACGCCGTAGCCCAAGGACTTACTACAGTAAGCTTAAAATATGATAAACCTGTTATCTTTGGTGTACTTACGCCTAATACAGAACAGCAGGCATTAGACCGTGCAGGGGGAATCCACGGAAATAAAGGTGATGAAGCTGCTATTACAGCGGTGAAAATGTTGGCGTTTTAGAGAGTATAAGAATAAGGAATATATTAAATTGTCAGAGAAGTTTAGCTCATTTTAACAATAAAATTATGCTACAAGCCATCGAATTTCCGACCGTTCTTACGGAGAATCAACACATTGATATTCCGAGTAATCTTCGTTCTCAGCTCAAAGCAAATCAATCCGTTAGGGTGATTGTTTTGGTAACCAACGATGTTGAAGAAACTCCTAAGAAAAAACGACAATTAGGTACTTTAGCAGGGAAAATTTCAATTCCTGATGATTTTGATGAGCCTTTAGAAGACTTAAATGAATATATGTATTGATATGAAAAAATATCTTATTGATACTCATATTCTTATTTGGGCCTTATAGAATAACCCTAAGCTCTCTAATAAACTGAAACAAATATTAGAGGATAACAATAATGCTATGTTGGTCAGTCAAGAATAGCTACCACTTTTCAAGAACAGATTCCATTGATTTCTGCTGATGAAAAGTTCAAAAACTATCAATCTCAAATACAAATCATTGATAATCAATAATTAAAGAAGAAAAAATGCAAGTCTGGAAATTTGGGGGAACTTCCGTTGGGAAGCCCGAGCGAATGCACTCAATTAAAAATTTGATTACTGAAGACGGTAATCGTAAAATTGTCGTTTTGTCTGCCCTTTCAGGTACTACAAACGCTTTAATTTCTATCGGAGAGTCCTTGAAGGCAAACAATGATGCAGAAGCTACTCAAAAAATCAATGAGTTGTTTGCACATTACGAAACTTTTATCAAAGAGCTTTATAGTACAAAAGCGGGTTATGCTGAAGGGAAAGCAATTATTGAAAAAGAATTTTCGTTTATTCGTTCTTTAGAAAGTATCAAACCATTTTCAATAAAACAAGAAAAGGAAATTGTAGCAGAAGGTGAATTGCTTTCTACCCAAATGTTCGAAGCATATTTGCGTGAACAAGGTATTAGCGCAGCTTTATTACCAGCATTAGACTTTATGCTTATCGATGCAGACAACGAACCTGTATTGAAGTTTACGGAAGAAAAATTAGGTGGTATTCTCTCACAATTAACAGACAAGCAAATCTTTATTACACAAGGGTTTATCTGTAGAAATCCTCGTGGAGAAGTAGATAACTTAAAAAGAGGTGGTTCTGATTATACAGCATCATTAATCGGTGGTGCCATTGTAGCAGAGGAAGTACAAATCTGGACGGATATTGATGGAATGCATAATAACGACCCACGTATCGTAAAGAAAACCTTCCCTATCCGTGAATTGACTTTTGAAGAAGCAGCCGAATTAGCCTATTTTGGAGCAAAAATTTTGCACCCAAGTACCATTACTCCTGCTAAAATGAAAGGTGTTCCTGTACGTTTAAAAAATACCATGGAACCTGCAGCCTTTGGTACTTTGATTGCTGACAAGACATCCGACCGTGAAATTAAAGCTATTGCTGCTAAAGATAATTTAACAGCCATTTATATTCACTCAACCCGTATGTTGAATGCTTATGGTTTCTTGCGTAGAGTATTTGAGGTATTCGAAAAATACAAAACGCCTGTTGATATGATTACGACTTCGGAGGTTTCCGTTTCTGTAACCATCGATAACGACGAACATTTAGAAGAAATCATGGCTGAATTACGCCAATTTGCAGATTTAGAAGAATGTGATAAAGACCAGACTATCGTTTGTATCGTTGGAAACTTCTCGGCTGACAAAGAAGGTATCGCCTTAAAAGTATTAGAAGCGATGAAAAACATTCCAATCAGAATGATTTGTTATGGCGCTTCCGAGCATAACATTACTTTGTTAATTCACGGCAAAAACAAAGCTGCGGCTTTGAATGCTTTGAACGAACGTTGTTTTTTATATGAAGATGCGATGAAAGATATTTTCTCCGCTCCTTAATTATAACGACATTGCTTAATAGCCGTGTTGTGAAACCTGTTTCCAGCACGGCTATTTTTTTTATCTTTGTGGAAACATACAAGGTACTAATTCAAAGAATAGCACATTGATATTTAGAAAAAACTTATGTTACAAATACAACAAATTAAAGAAAACAAAGCCACTACGATTGAGGGCTTGAAACGTAAATACTTCAAAGATGCTGAAGAAATCGTTGAGAAAGTATTAGCGTTAGACGAAAAACGTCGTGAAACACAAGTTGAATTAGATACTACCCTAGCAAAATCAAATGCCCTTGCCAAAGAAATTGGGGGATTGATGAAAGCGGGTAAGAAAGAGGAAGCTGAAACAGCCAAAGCAGAGACTAGTGCTTTGAAAGTTCGTTCTAAAGAATTGGAAGAAGTATTGAAAAATACCGAAACTGACTTATATGAAGTATTAGTTACTTTGCCCAACTTGCCTCATAGCAGTGTTCCAGCAGGAAAAACACCTGAGGAAAACGAAGTTGTTTTAGAAAATGGAGCAATCCCTACTTTACCTGAGAATGCTCAACCTCACTGGGACTTAATTAAAAAATATGACATCATTGATTTTGAATTAGGTAATAAAATCACAGGTGCAGGTTTCCCAGTTTATAAAGGAAAAGGTGCTAGAATTCAGCGTGCTTTGATTAATTTCTTCCTAGACGAAGCCATTAATGCAGGTTATACCGAAATTCAACCTCCGATTTTGATTAATAAAGAATCTGGTTTTGGTACTGGTCAGTTGCCTGATAAAGACGGGCAAATGTATCATGCAACGGAGGATGATTTGTTCTTGATTCCTACGGCTGAAGTGCCTATTACCAATATGTACCGTGATGTAATTTTACAAGAAACAGATTTACCTATCAAGAACGCAGGTTACACACCATGTTTCCGTCGCGAAGCTGGCTCTTGGGGCGCTCACGTTCGTGGGTTGAACCGTTTACATCAATTCGATAAAATTGAGATTGTACGCATTGAGAAACCTGAAAACTCATACAATGCTTTAGAAGAAATGTCATTACACGTACAAAGCATTCTTCAAAAGTTAGAGCTCCCATACAGGGTATTGCGTTTATGTGGAGGCGATATGAGCTTTACATCTGCCCTTACTTATGATATGGAAGTTTGGTCTGCTGCACAAGGTCGTTGGTTAGAAGTAAGTTCAGTATCAAACTTTGAAACCTACCAAGCTAACCGTTTAAAATTAAGAATGAAAACTGAAGGCAAATCTCAGTTATTACATACACTTAATGGCTCTGCATTGGCTTTACCTCGTATTTTAGCAGCCATTTTGGAGAATAATCAAACTGAGACAGGCATTAAAATACCAAAAGTATTGGTGCCTTATTGCGGCTTTGAAGAGATTGGGTAAGATAATCTCATAGCCTTGTTGTGATTCAAAAAAAAATTACTAACAAGGCTATGAGATTATCAAAAATATTTTTTGCTAATTAAAATTAATTTCTTTTTTTTACATCTCAATGACTTAAAAATCACCTTATTAAATGTCAACTTTTCATCTTCTAATCCACCGTATTACATATCCCACACTATTAATATTCTTTTTTTTGCCCTTCATCAGTATTCAATGTACAACTGGACAGAAAATTAGCGAATTAAGTGGCTACCAACTTGCGAAAGGAGGGAACTATGATAATCAGGTTCGCAATTTTTATAGTATAGCCAACGAATTTTCTAAGTTAGACAAAAACAAAAAAAAGTTATCTTTTGAGGATACTCAGAAAGAAATTAAAATACTAAATGAACTGCAGGAAATTACAAAAATATCACCTAACCCATTTTTGATTATTTTTAGTATTGCTTTAATTGTTGGATTAATTTTAAGTATTTTTCCGAATCATAAAATTAAGATTCAACACTTTTTAATTATCAATATCGTTAAGCTAATCTGTTTAATCTCATTTTTTATACTATCCCAATCTTTTGAAACAAATCGAATAAATACATTAAACGGCATAGGCATGTTTATTGATACTAGCCCAGAATATGGTTTTTATTTCAGCCTTGTTCTTGTTTTTACCCTTTTTGTTTTTCATCTAAGTATAATATCGGACAGTTATTATGCCATTAAACAAACCTCTGAAATAGAGGAATTTGATTAAAGATCTATTTCCTTAATTTATATCAACCCTTAACCGACTAATTCAAATGACAAAATTGTTTAATTTATTCTCGCGCATTTCTTTTACAGTTGTGCTTGCAAGTTTATTTTTACCATTTATGGTTGTACAATGTGCTAATCAAGAGATTGTGAAAGCAACAGGTGTTCAACTTATAACGGGCGACATTAAAATGAAAGACCCTAGCAAGCAATTTAACCCTAACAATCCTTTTGAAAGTACAAGTTTGGATGACCTACACAAAAACCTTAATAAAACCACCCAAGGTAATAAAACACCAGAACATAATCCTTATATTATCGGAATTGGCATTTTGGGTTTACTTGGCTTGGTTATTAGTTTTTTAAAAATGCCTTACAGAAAAGAAGTACTTATGGGAATTGCCGCTACAGGTATAATATTATTAGTTGTATTATCCCAAACATTGGAAGTGACCGGAGCGAAGGACTTAGCGAAAGAAAACAACCCATTGTTAAGTGCTTACAAGGTTAAAGTTTCGATGCAAGAGGGATTTTATCTTTGTTTAGTCGGCTTTTTTATGGTCTTTATTGAACCCATAATTATTTTATTTAAGGATACTCAATATGAGTAATTTCCCCAAATTTAAGGTTATAAAATTATTCACTAATTTTTAAAATATGTTAAACACTCATGAAAACAAGACTAGTATACCTCACAACCAACATCATTTTATTATTATTATTTATGGGTTGTTCTTCAAAAAGTAAATACGAAGTCGCATTTAAAATTGTAAAGCATGAAGTTCTTCTAACAGAGAGTGCAAGCAATAAGGATTCTTTATTCAAAGAGCAATATGATTTACTCTTTGAAGATGAAACCTTCATTAAATTTTTTGATAATGATTCTTTAACTCTTTTAAATAATCATGGATTATTCGCTGTAGGTACATGGTCGAATAACCCTACTACTGATAGCATATTTTTTATGAATATTAATAATATAGGTAAAATTTCCTTTTTAAAACAAGATGAAGAAGGTGAAGGAGGTGAGTTTGAATATTTAGTATTAAAAAGTAAAAGTGCTAAAGGTTTAATTGTAAATTTATTATTAAAAAAAGATTATTATTATGAATCTAAAAAAACAGATTTATTAAGTGTTTCATCAAACTGGTGGCGAGTAAAGCCAACTAAAAAGGAGACAAAAGACCAAATAAAAAAACGAGTAATTGCCCAAATAGATTTTATGCTAAAGTATTTTGAACTAATTGATGACAAACAATACACTACATTTAAAACGACACCATTGATTTGCCCCTACAGTCTTTATTCAACTGGTATGGATATAAATCCATCTGAATTAACTGAATATAATAAATTATTTTACGATTATGATGACGCGGCAACAGCATACGAATTACTAGATAAAGGGCTGAAAAGCATTTCCGTATATCCTGCCGATAGTGAAACTTTTACCAAAGGATATTCTAATGCTTTAAAAGAAATTAGAAAATTTATAGAATTATCCTAGCATATACAAGTTGAACGCATAATCGAAATATTTTATATGGTTTCAGAATATTATCAAAATTATAATTGGCACTAGTCCCGTAAGTTATTGATAATTGTTAAAAAAACTCTATATTTTCAAGTACAAACCAAAGAATATTTGTTCATGCGTTCAGCCTGTAGTATATAGGCTTCCCTTGAGTATCCTTATATTTTAATTTTAGGTTCAACTATGATTTATATAGGACTGTTATCTTTGTTCTATGGACATCAACATTGAATTCCTTTTTAATCTTCCCAAAGTTAAAGTTTTGGACTGTTCAATCTCAGATAAAGAGGCACATATTTATTGTGAATCAACTCATCCCTATGGTCTTTGTCCTGTTTGTCAAAAACCTACCTCGGAAGCGATGATGTATCAAGAACGTACCATTCGAGATATGACACTCTTAGGTAGAAAAGTTTACTTACATTTAAAGACTCGTCAATTTCATTGTACAGACTGTAATCGTTATTGTTATAAGTCTTTTGATTTTGTGAACCCAGTAAAACAATGACCATTCGTTACGAACAATATATTTACCGCATCGGCGGTCTGATTTATGGCAGATGATATTTGTATCAGCCAAGTGTTTGTCAAAGAGGATATTGTCTGGTCAACAGTCTATTCAATTTATTAAAAATATGCTAATAAACAACTTGATAAAAGGTTAGTTTGGCAACAAGTTCTTTACCTTGGAATAGACGTAATTTTTATTCGTAAAGGTAAGAAAGACTATGCTTGTTGTTTAGTTGATTTAGAACGTGGTATTATCTTAGATTTTCTCGAAAATCGCCAAAAAGAAACAATAGTAGACTATTTTAAGGCAAAAGGTATTGATTTTTGTAATCAAATTGAGGTCGTTAGTAGTGATATGTGGGACGCATATTCCATCCTTGCAGGGGATTTATTTCCTAATGCCATATCAGTTATTGACCGCTATCACTTTTTTATTCATCTCTGTAAAGCAATTGACTCGACATGTAAATCTTTACGTAAAGATTCTCCCGATGAGGAATGTTTTAAAAGTCTTCGCTGGACATTATTAAAGAGTCCCGAAAACTTATCTAAGGATGAAGAAAAAACTTTGAACCAAGCTTTTTTAGTCAGCCCAGAACTTCAAGAAGTTTACCAACTCAGAAAAGATTTAAAAGCTATTTTTGATATGGATTTAACCAAAGACCATGCTTCTTTAAAAGTAGAAGAATGGCAGGAAAAAGCTCAAAAAATAGGCAATAAATTCATTGAATCTTTCCTTAAAACACTCAATAATTGAAAAAAAAAGCACTAAATTTCTTCCTCCAAAAACACACAAACTCTGTAGAGGAAGGACTAAATAATGTTATTCGGGGAATCATTCGGCGTTCATTTGGATTTCATAGTTTTGAAAATCTTAAACTAAGAGTTTAGCCCGAATTGGTATAATCCCATATAAATCATAGTAGAACCAGAAAAGTTAAATAAGCCACTAATTAATCTACTTGAACCTTAAACGTATGAAGACCCTCCGTTGCATTGTTCTTGAAGATGAAGAACCTGCTCAAAACCTTATCAAAAATTATTTATCTCGAATTCAGTCGATAGAACTCCTTCAAGTTTTTGACAATGCCATTGAAGCCTCTAATTTTCTAGCTCATCAAGTCGTTGATTTGATTATTACTGATATATCAATGCCTCATTTATCTGGACTAGATTTTATCAGGATGCTCTCACCAAGTCCACATATAATTATCATGACAGCCCATGCGGATTATGCATTAGAAAGCTATGATTTGGATGTAATTGATTATCTGAAAAAGCCCATTTCTTTTGATAGATTTCAAAAATCGATTGAAAAGGTACAACGTCTATATAGCTTTACAGATAATGAAGACAAACATGCATCTTCAGAAACTATGGTGTATGTAAAAGAAGGCAGTAAGATGATAAAAGTAAATTTTAATGATATTATTTATGTAGAAGGACTGAGAGATTATATCAAAATTATCACTGATGCAGACCGCCCAATTGTTACCCATATTACCATGAAAAAGATGGTGGAGATTCTACCTGCTCAAAGTTTTATGAGAGTACATAAATCTTATATAATCGCTACTGATAAAATCACATCAATTGATAGTAGCAATAGTTTGATAGAACTCAAAAACAATATCATGATTCCAATGGGACAAAACTATAAAGAAACACTAATGAGTAAGATTAAACCTATTAATTAATATGGAAAAAATTACCGAATTGTTTTTAAAAATTTATCCTATTGAGGGTGTATCTGTTAAGAGAAGAATTTTATTGCATTGTATTTTTTGGATAATGATGTCTATAGGGTTGTGGAAAGTATGGACGTTACCTACTTCAGACTTAAGGTTCAGTTTCATAATTGTCTTGTACTTAGTAGTTATTAGTATGATTTATTTCTACTTAATAATGTATAAAATAATTCCACTTTGGGAGAAAAACTATCAGCATAAATATTTAGCTACACTAATAGGTATAATTATAATAATTGTTAGTATAGGAATTATGTTTCGTATTAGGACTCAATTTATTTTTGATAATCATTTAGATAATTATTTAATAAAAGATACTAAAACAAACCTTATACAATTGGAAAAAAAATACAAAGATTATATGTATATTTTTAAATACCCTTCTTTTCTTTTTATAAACATAATAGGGATTTTGCTTAACACCTTACCAGCCTTCTTTATTAAACTGACTCATTCTCTAATTAAAAGCATTTCTGATAAAAAGCAAATTGAGATTGATTACTTAAGGTCTCAAATCAATCCACATTTTTTAACTAATACACTTAATAATATTTACAGTCTTTCTGTCACTGAAGATAAACGTAATAGTGAAGCTATTTTATCTTTATCTAGTCTGTTAGATTATGTTCTTTACGAAGCCAATCAACCAACAATCAGTTTGGAAAAAGAAGTAAGCTTCTTATCTAATTTTATTGAGTTAGAAAAAATGAGGAATACGAAAAGACTTCAAGTAAATTTTAATGTAGAGGGAAATATACATGGAAACATACCTCCAATGATACTTATTACCTTTGTTGAGAATGCCTTTAAACACTCTATAGGAGATTTGTATTCAAACAACTTTATCAATATATTCCTTAAAGTTGACAATGAAAATCTCTACTTTGAAGTAGAAAATAGCAAATCTAATCTGCCTATCAATAATCAAAGAAAAACATTTGGGGGCGTTGGTTTAAACAATGTAACAAAACGATTGGCAACTCTGTTTCCTGATACTCATTCTCTACAAATTGAGAATAAGGAAGATTTATACATCGTTAAATTAAAATTAAAATATTGATGAAAAAGATTAAATCTATTAATTAATATATGGAAAAGATTGCCGAGTTATTTTTAAAAATATATCCTATTGAAAGGATATCAGCTAAAAGGAGAATGCTATTGCATTGCATTTTTTGGGCGATAAACTTTGTATTTGTGTGGATAACCTGTCACAATAATCATACTGGTTTAGCTTTCAATTTTATTACAATTTCTTATTTCATAATTCTTGATATAATCTATTTCTACACAATAACTTATGTTATTATTCCACTGTGGTCAAATTATTATAAGTATAAATATATTACTACTATTTTATGTATTGCTGCATTAATATTATGTCTATTTGTTCTTTTTTACATTAGAGTTCAATTTATTTTTGATAATAATCTGACACAAGGTACTAATGTAGACTTTAGCTATTTAAAAAAATTTTACAATGATTATACTTATCTTTTTAAATCCGGATACATTATTTCTGGAATACTTGAAATATTTCTTACCGCTTTACCTGCTTTCTTTATTAAACTTACTCGTTCATTAGCCAAGAACTTTTCCGAAAAAAAGGAAACGGAAATTGCTTATTTAAGGTCTCAAATAAATCCGCATTTTTTAACGAATACCCTTAATAATATTTACAGTCTTTCTGTTACTGAAGACAAACGAAATAGTGATGCCATTTTATCTTTGTCTAGTTTGTTAGATTATGTCCTGTACGAAGCTAATCAACCAACAATCAGTTTGGAAAAAGAAGTAAGTTTTCTCTCTAATTTTATTGAGTTAGAAAAAATGAGGAATACGAAAAGGCTTCAGGTAAACTTTGAAGTTGAAGGAGATATTCATGGAAGCATTCCTCCTATGATACTTATTACTTTTGTTGAAAATGCCTTCAAGCATAGTATTGGAGACTTATTTTCAAACTGCTTTATCAAAATACTTCTTAAGGTTGAAAATGAGAAGCTATACTTTGAAGTAGAAAATAGCAAATCAAACCTACCTATCAATAATCAAAGAAAAACATTTGGAGGAATTGGTTTAACAAATATAAAAAAACGATTGGCAACTCTTTTCCAAAATACTCATTCTCTTCAAATTGAAAATCAAGAGAATGAGTATGTAGTTAAATTACAATTAGAGCTAATTTAAAATATTAAACCTATTAATGAATATGAAAAAAATTGCCGAGTTGTTTTTAAAAATTTATCCTATTGAAGGAGTATCTCTTAATAGAAGAATTTTATTACATTGTGTTTTTTGGATAATGATGTTTATAGGTTTGTGGAAAGTATGGACGCTACCTACTAGCCCAGACTTAAGGTACGGTTTCATAACTGCTTTGTACTTAGTAGTTCTTGATATGATTTATTTCTACTTGATAATGTATAAAATAATTCCACTTTGGAAGAATAATTATCAGCATAAATATTTGGCTACAGTCATAGGTATAATTATACTAATTGCTAGTATTTTAATTATTTTTCGTATTAGAGCTCAATTTATTTTTGATAATCATTTGATAAAAGATACTAAAGCAAACCTTATTCATTTGGAAAAAAAGTTTAAAGATTATATGTATCTTTTTAAATACCCTAGACATCTTTTTTCTGGTATGTTACAAATCTTTCTTTTCTCCTTACCTGCCTTCTCTATCAAACTCGCTCACTTCCTAATCAAAAATATTTCTGATAAAAAACAAGCAGAAATTGATTATTTAAGGTCTCAAATCAATCCACATTTTTTAACTAATACCCTTAATAATATTTACAGTCTTTCTGTCACTGAAGATAAACGCAATAGTGATGCTATTCTATCTTTATCTAGTTTATTAGATTATGTTCTTTATGAAGCTAATCAATCAAGTATCAGCCTAGAAAAGGAAGTGCTTTTCCTCTCTAATTTTATTGAACTAGAAAAAATGAGGAATACAAAAAGGCTTCAAGTAAGGTTTGATGTAGAAGGAAATATTCATGGAAATATTCCTCCTATGATTCTTATAACTTTTGTTGAGAATGCCTTTAAGCACTCTATTGGAGATTTGTATTCAAACTGCTTTATCAATATATTCCTTAAAGTTGATGATAATACCCTATACTTTAAGGTACAAAATAGTAAATCAACTCTCGTTGTCAATAGCCACAAAAAGACATTTGGAGGCATAGGCCTAACCAATGTAAAAAAACGATTAGTTACGATTTTTCCAGAAGCTCATTCTCTACAAATTGAAAATAAAGAAGATTTATACTTAGTTAAACTCCAATTAAAACTGATGTAAAAGAATATCTATTCATTATCAACTAATTAAAACACTGATGAGTAATATTAAACCTATTAATATGGAAAAAAATTCAGAATTATTTTTAAAAATATATCCTATTGGAGGTATATCTGCTAAGAGACGAATTTTATTGCATTGTGTTTTTTGGATAATGATGTTTATTGGTCTATGGGAAATGGTAAGCCGTCCATTAGCAGGAATCTTTTACAATTTACTTTCGACTTTATATTGTTTAATTACTGATGTAATTTTTTTCTACTTAATTGTGTATCTAATTGCTCCATTATGGGATAATAATTACAAATATCGATACTTTATTACATTATTATATAGTGTAATAATTGTAATTAGTGTTGCTATTTTTTTTTATATCAGAGTTCAATTAATCTTTGATTATGATTTACTAAAAGAGGGTAATTTAGAATCTAGGTCTTTAAGTGTATTCTATAATAACTTTTGGTTTATATTCAAGTCTGGCTTTATAGTTTCAAGTATTATAACTATTTTTTTTTTTACTCTACCAGCATTTTTCATTAAACTCATTCATTCCTTAGTCAAAAGTATTTCCGAAAAAAAACAAGTCGAAATTGACTACTTAAGGTCCCAAATCAATCCGCATTTTTTAACGAATACCCTTAATAATATTTACAGTCTTTCTGTTACGGATGATAAACGAAATAGTGATGCCATTTTATCTTTGTCTAGTTTGTTAGATTATGTCTTGTACGAAGCCAATCACCCAACCATCAGTTTGGAAAAAGAAGTAAGTTTTCTCTCTAATTTTATTGAGCTAGAAAAAATGAGGAATACTAAAAGACTTCAAGTAAGCTTTGAAATCCAAGGAGATATTCATGGAAGCATTCCTCCTATGATTCTTATTACTTTTGTCGAAAATGCCTTCAAGCACAGTATTGGAGACTTATTTTCAAACTGTTTTATCAACATATTACTTAAGGTTGAAAATGAGAAGCTATACTTTGAGGTACAAAATAGCAAGTCAAATCTCATTGCCAATAACAATAAAAAGACTTTTGGAGGTATAGGTCTAACCAATGTAAAAAAACGGTTGTCAACTCTTTTTCCAAACACTCATTCCCTTCAAATAAAAAATGAAGAGAACGTATATACAATCGATTTACAATTAGGATTAATGTAGAATACCACGCATATTTTGTCGAAAAGTTAATATGATTTGTCGATTACAAAATTTCCATGATTTCTTTTATGGCAAATTTGTACAAGAAATTATTTACACCCTTTTATTACTAACAGACAATACACCAATCTTCAAGATACCTACTAACACCTTAAATCATTTCCATAACGAAGCTTACTAAAGATAAAGTTATGTCTCAAAACGTTAGGGGTCAATTTAGTTTTTCAATTAATCATTGGCCTATACACCTATTATTAGATTTGTGATTTTGTGGCATTATTAGTCATAAAATCACAAATCTTTTTTTAAGAATACTTCTCTTCAATATTACGGAACTCCAACAAAATGAAAAATCCACTCAAAAACAGAGTGGATTCATTCAAAACATATATTTTATTTAAAGGTAAGCCTACACAAATTCTTTTCCTTTCTTGGTAGCATCTGCTACAAAGCTTTTAACAAATTGCTCCTGCTCTTTTTCACAAATCATCAATACATTGTCATACTCGGCTACGATATAACCGTCTAGTCCTTGAATGACTACTAATCTATCTTTAGGCGTTTTAATGATACTGTTTTTAACGTCATAAAGCATTGTTGCACCATCAATCACATTAGCATCTTCGTCCTTATCTGATACTTCATACAATGATTTCCAAGTACCTAAATCAGACCAGCCAATATTTCCTAACACTGTAAATACGTTCTCAGCTTTTTCCATAATGGCATAGTCAATTGAGATACTCTCACAGTTTTGATATATCTCATTGATGAAATCTGTTTCTTGCTCAGTGTAATAAATATCATTACCTGCTTCAAAAACACTATGTACAGCAGGACTATTATCTGCAAATGCCTTTTTGATTGCCTTGGCAGTCCAGATAAAAATTCCAGCATTCCAAACATAGTCGCCACTTTCAATAAAAGCTTTTGCTAATTCTAAATTTGGCTTCTCTCTGAATGTCTTTACTCTTTTAACTTCTGTTTCAGATTGATCATACTGAATATAACCATAACCAGTATCGGGTCTGGTTGGTGTAATTCCAAGCGTTACTAATACATCTCCGCTAGCAGCAGTTTCAAGCGCAATATTTATTCTTTTTTCAAACTCGTTTTCTTTCAATATAATATGGTCGGCCGGAGCAACTACAATATTTGCATCTGGGTTTTGCTTACCAATTTTATAACAAGCATACGCCACACAAGGTGCTGTATTTCTGCGGATGGGCTCTGCTAATATTTGGCTATCCGACAAAAAAGGCAATTGTGTTTTTATTAAATCAATGTAATCGGCACTTGTTACAATATAAATATTTTCATTTGGACAAATATTTTCAAAACGGTCAGCTGTTTGCTGTAAAAGCGTTCTACCCGTACCTAAAACATCATGAAATTGTTTTGGATTGTTTGTTCTACTAAATGGCCAAAAACGAGTACCTACCCCTCCTGCCATGATTACTACATAGTTATTTTTATTCATGATTTAGTATTAATTTTTATTTTTTAGTTGTGTGCTATGATTCTGGAATTTAAAGGTATGTATAGTTTTGAAAAAAAAGAAATTATCAAGAAAAGCTTCATAATTTAACAACAAAAACTATTTTAAATACCAAAAAATCTAATTTAACTACCTAATACACAACCTATGTTGTTCGGTAAATTCCTTGCTTTGATAATAGCTCGTGAATGTGTGATTTACTAAAATTAAACTATTATCTTGATTGAAGAATGGATTATGGCTAATATTTTGTGCTTATATTTATTCATATTAGATAATTTTAAGAAAAAATGTAAAAAATTTACTCTGCTTGCATAATAAAATCCAAAATTTTCTTTCTATTTGTATAATAATTCAAAACATCACGGAGAAGATACTATTTCAATTTTTATTCACTAACAAAGAAACGTATGAAAAATTATTTTACGACAATCAGGCTCGGGTTAGTCACCTCACTATTGTTTTTGACCTCAATGCTATTTGCCCAAACAAAAATCTCGGGTAAAATAAGCGATGGTTCTACAAAAGAACCGTTGATTGGTGTAAGTATTTCAGTAAAAGGAAGAGTGATAGGAACAATATCAGATACTAAGGGTTCATTTTCACTTACGACAAGTACGCCCACTCCTTTTACTGTAATTGTATCAAGCGTTGGATATAATACGCAGGAATTTATTGTGGATGGTAGTAAAAGTAATTATGATATAACATTATCAGAACAAGTTATCATGGGGCAAGAGGTAGTAGTGGCAGCTTCTCGTGTTGAAGAAAGTGTAATGAAATCACCAGTTTCTATTGAGAAAATGGATATTCGTGCCATTCAAAACACTCCTTCAGCATCTTTCTATGACGGTTTAAAAAACTTGAAAGGTGTTGAAGTAAGTACACAGTCATTAACCTTTAGTTCGGTAAATACGCGTGGATTTAACGCTAATGGAAACGTTAGAATGGTTCAGTTAATAGATGGAATGGACAATCAAGCTCCTGGATTAAATTTCTCAGTAGGAAATATCGCAGGTATTTCTGAATTAGACCTTGAGTCAGCAGAATTATTACCTGGTGCTGCTTCAGCACTTTATGGTCCTAATGCTTTGAATGGTATCTTGTTAATGAATTCGAAAAGTCCTTTTTTGTATCAAGGGTTGAGTGCCTCTGTTAAAACAGGCGTAATGAATGAAAAAAATCGCACAACACCTACAACTGGATATTATGATGCTTCAATTCGTTATGCTAAAGCATTTAATGATAAACTTGCTTTCAAATTAAACTTCTCATATATAAAAGCTGACGACTGGCAAGCAAATGATACGAGAGACCAAAGCTCTCTAGGCGCATTGAACACAGGCACAAGAGCTAATAATCCAAACTATAATGGAGTAAATATTTATGGAGATGAAAACTCTACAAGTGCTGGGCTTGCTACACTTAGCCCCACTGTTACAGGTTTATTAGCCTATTCTAATGCTCAATTATTAGGTTTAGACCCTTCTGGAAATTTAGCTCAATTGGTTGGAGGAATCAAAGCCTATGCTCAAGCTGGAATTCCCTCTTCTCAATTAATTAATCAAGTACTTTTACCTAATCAACAAGTTTCTAGAACTGGTTATGCTGAAAAGGATTTAGCTGATTATGGCACAAAAAGTTTAAAATTTAATGCTTCTTTACATTATCGTTTTAATGATAAAGTAGAAGGTATTTTACAAGCAAATTGGGGTACTGGAACAAGTATCTATACAGGAAACGATAGATATTCCTTAAAAGACTTTGTAATTGGACAATATAAAGCTGAATTAAAAGGGGCTAATTTCTTCTTGAGAGCTTATACGACTCAAGAGCGTTCGGGTGATTCTTACGCTATTGGAACATTAGGTTCTCTTGTAAATGAAGCATGGAAACCAAGCGGTGGCTTAAATGGTTGGTATGCACAATATGCGCTTACTTATGCCGGTGGAGCATTCCTTGCATTCAATAATGCTTTTACTGCTGCACGTGGTGCTGGTCAAGCCCCAAATACAGCTTATGCAACTGCCTTGGGAATTGTACAAGCTAATAGTGGTGCCATGCACGCTGCTGCAAGAAATGCGGCTGACACTGGTCGTTTGACTCCTGGATCTGCTAATTGGAATTCAACATTGGATGCTGTTAAAAGCAAAACTATTCCAAATGGTGCAAAGTTTAATGACAAAACCAACTTATATCATTTTGAGGGTATGTACAATTTAACTAAATCTCTTAATAATGTAGTTGAAATGATTGTTGGTGGTAGTTATAGAATTTACGAATTAAATTCTGGAGGCTCATTATTTGCTACTAAAAAAGCTGATGCTACTACTGGATTCAGTGACCCTACTGGTTCAGAATTCTCTATTTCTGAGTTTGGTCTTTATACACAAATTGCGAAAGCTTTGTTTGACCAAAAATTCAAATTATCGGGTTCGTTAAGATATGATAAGAACGAGAATTTTGCGGGACAGTTTACTCCTCGTTTTTCAGGTGTTTTTTCTCCAACTAACGAACACAACTTCCGCATATCATACCAAACAGGATTCAGAATTCCTACCACTCAGAATCAATACATAGAATTACAAACACCACAAGCTAGATTATTGGGAGGTCTGCCACTTTTTGAAGACCGTTATAAATTGTCTGGTACGAGCTATGTTTATACCTCTATTTTGGCTAACCCCAACGACCCTAGTAAATGGACTAAATATCAACGTAAAGAATATAAACCTGAGAGAGTTTCTTCATGGGAGATTGGGTATAAAGGGTTGTTAGCTAAAAAGTTATTAATTGATGCCTATTACTATCAGAGTACTTTTACCAACTTTGATGTTTCTCAAGTAGTACTAAGACCAAATACTGATGGAACTAACACTGTTTATTCTTTCCCAACTAATGCTGATGGTGATGTAAAAACAGAGGGATGGGCAGTAGGGTTAGACTACACTTTACCTAAAGGTTTTACAGTAGGTGGAAATGTTTCTAAAAATACATTGACTGACAAAGGGAATTTAACTCCTGTTCAAATAGGTTATAATACTCCTCCTTATCGTGTAAATTTAAATGTGGGTAATAGAAATATTGGAGGTTCAGGATTCGGCTTTAATGTTGCATGGCGTTATCAAGATTCTTTCGTATGGCAATCTTCATTTGTTGGGGTTTCAATTGGAAATTCAGAAGGAAGTGTAATTAATAGTTTCAGCACATTGGATGCTCAGGTTTCTAAAAAAGTAGCTAGTATTAAATCTATCATTAAGCTAGGTGGTACTAATATCTTAGGCAAGTCTTATGTTACTTCATGGGGTAACCCAACAGTTGGTTCAATGTTCTATATAGGTATTGCTTTTGACGAACTATTGAATAAATAAGCGAGTATATTAGAATTTATTCATCATAAAATAACCCTGAGAAAACCAAAACTGGTAATTCTCAGGGTTATTTTATTTTTGTCTTTAGTAATAACTTGATTGCTTCTATCCTTTAGTCATCAAGTCCTAAATCTTAAAATCCTACTTCAACGATGATTCCATTAACTTCATTTCTTGCTTTAAGTATTCTTCAAAACCTTCTTTATTTTTAAAGAATTCTTCACTTTTTTCCCATCCAGCATAAAACCTAAATGATGTCTTTCCATTGATTAATTTCAAATTGACAGTATAAGTATTTAATATGCCTGTACCAGCATTAGGCGTTTGTCCGAAGGATACCAAACTGCTTTTAGGAATCAGAATCGCCATGCCTAAATTATCGTGGTTCTCGCTTTGCTGGTCATACGTATAAAGTCCCGTAATTTTATTAGAGTCTATTTCATACGAATTCTTGCTATGCAAATTCACAATGCCAGTTGTCAAAACGGCACCTTTCGGAGCATTTTTTAACGATACTGAGCTTTCATAAAAATACTGTCCTCCCCAAATACTAATCACTTCTTCTACTTGAACAGGCGCTAAATGCTTTGCAATTTTCCAGTTCTTATATTTCAACTTAAAGACTGCTCTAAGTGGACCATTACTAATTTTCACATATTGTACCTCCTCAAAATTATTATCGCCTAGCCTTACCAAGGTATCTTTTCCTGAAGCATTTTTGAAGGTTAAAGCTAACGACCCTGCCCCTAACGATTTTCCAACTTTCAATACATCCATTCCCCAATCGGCTTGTTTGTGGTAATTATTGGCGGTATCTAGTCCTACTTCGTTCAGTACCATTTGGGTAGTAGTTTTACCCCAAATATCTTTGGCATTGCGGGTATCAAAATAAACCCGAAAGCCTACCTTATCATTTTCCCATGCAGGCCCTTCTGTAAGAAATGGAGGTAATGGCTGTTTTGAAAAATCTGTTGCAGGTTGTGTTCCTTTTACAACATCTTTATCTAAAATATCGCCAAAGGTATCATCAGCATTTTTCCGACGATGACGTACATTGGCTCTTACTAACGCTTTTATCGTAGCGGGTCTATCTGATACTGAAATTTTAAAGCTTTTTACTTGGTTGGCTACAAAAGACTGTAATAACACTATTTCATCCCATTTGCCATCACCATTTAAGTCGTCGTATTGTGCCAAAATAGGTTGCTTGTTTTCATTAGCAAAAACTACATATTTTGATGCTGGTACTTTACCAAGTTTTGCCTCCAAGAAAGCCCTTTTCAGTACGATTAATTCATTCTTTTTCTCGATAGCTAGTTCATTCTTAAAAGTAACTACACTACTTTTTTGAGCATAACAGAGTGATGACAAACTTAATAGGCTGACGTTAATAATTGTTTTTACTTTGATGGATGTACTTTGCTTCATATTTGAATAGTTATATTGAAATTATTTTGCCTTCGTGAAATAGTTATTCATGAAAAGCAACTGATACTGAATAGCGTTGTACCAATAAGGCCAGTTATGACCGCCTGGTCTGGTAAGGTAATCATGTGGAATATTTCTGTATAATAATTGCTCATGAAGTTTTTGATTTACTTCATAGAAAAAATCTTCTGTGCCACAGTCAATGATTAATGATAGTGAATTAGGCGTAAGCAAGTGCAATAGATTAATGACAGTGTTCTTCTCCCAACGCTCAGGCTGTTCTGAATATTTTCCAAGGCGTTTTGCCATGTCCCAATTATTAGGGAAAGGGCGAATATCAACACCTCCGCTCATGCTTCCAGCCGTACCAAAAACGTCTTGATGTTTTAAAGCAAGGTATAGCGCTCCATGCCCACCCATACTCAAACCCGTTATTCCTCGGGCTTTGCGGTCTTTTATTGTTTTGTAATTATCATCTACCCATTTTACCAATTCTGTAGATACATAGGTTTCATATTGATAGGTTGGGTCAACAGGACTATCCCAATACCAACTTGAAAAACCACCGTCTGGACAAACAATTATCATATTGTATTGGTCAACTGCTTTTTCAAAACCTTTGGCTTTGGTAAGCCAGCCAGAATAGTTATCGCTGTAGCCATGCAAAAGATATACAACAGGTAATGCTTTTTGAGTTTTATAATTGTCTGGCACAATTACTACTGCCTTAATGTTTTTTTTCATAGATGCGCTGTAAGTAACTACTGTGTCAACTACAGCTGCACGACAAACCAGATTAAAAAATAGGAAAAAAGCCAATAATGTATTTTGTATGTATCTCATTTTGTTAAATTGTTTAAAATATATTTGATTAACAAAAGTGAAAAAAACATATTGATTTTACAGTATTTCCCTCAAAATAATAGCTAATTTTCAATAGATAACACTACCCCTGTATTTCATGTTTTATCTCTCTTCAAAGCCTTTTTGGGTAGTTTAGCTTTTATCAAATCATAAGATTCTCCGAGATACCTTATCCATTCTTTATCAGTCAGTATATCAAAACTAGTTATTTGCACCCATTTGAATTTGGCACCTCCATAAGGAGCAGGAACGATGCCTTCTCTATCACAAAGCTCTTCAAATAGCTCATCAGCTACTTTGAAATTAGCTTTATCAAGATTCTTGATATTAGATGAACAAAAAACTTTACCCATGACCATAAAACAGAGTTGATCTCCGTATTTTATGCCTTCAGAAGTATCTTCAAAAGACAAACATATTTCTCTAATTCTTTCTATGTTCATAGGGTTATTTTTAGTTGCCTAGTTTAATTTTTAGTTGTCCATTGGTATAATCTACCCTGTCTTTGGTGAAGTACAGGTTCTGATGTTTTCGGGCAAAGGTCGTTATTGAAAAATAACAAAAAATAATAATGAGCAAGAATAGCTGTTTTACTTTAATTGTTTTGATGTTTATTTTTCAACCCTAAACCAATCGAAATCGGCATAGCCTGAATCGTTAATGGTTGTTTCTCTGGTAATAAAAAGACCCATTTTGGCTCCTACCCAACGTCCAGTTTCAGCTTGGAAGGCTTGCCCTACTTCTTTAAAAATTGTTCCATCGGTGCTGTAGCTAAAGGTGCAAAGTCCACCATCGGCAACTTTTAGTCTTAAATAGATTGCTTGACTAGCATCTATTTTGGTAATAGTATTTTCTTTTTCTGGTTTTAAATTGTCGGCATCTTTACCGATGGTATGTACTAAGTAAACACCATCTTTTTTTGATTTCAAGGCAATGTTTGCATAGCTATACCCCATTACGGTTAAACCTACTTTTTCGTTCTCAATACGCTCGTTAGGCTTAAATACCAATTTCGTTGTAGCTGTAAATACTGGTGCCGGAAACTTTTGTAACAATACATTAGGTGACCACCAAAGATTTTTGTCGGCATCAATCTTATCAGAGAAAAGTCGCATAACACCTTTGGATGGATTCATAAACGACCACGTTGCTTTAGGATTAGCATTCCACTGCCATTGTTTACCAATAGATAAATCATTGAATTCATCTGATTCTTGTGGTGTTTCAATCGGGAATACGCCTGTTACTTTAGGTTTTTTGTAGGTCAAAACGGGTTCTCCTTTTCCATCACCATCGGGGTCAATCCCTATTACTGGCCAATCGTTCACCCATTTCATGGGTTGCAGGTGCGTAATTCTACCATACATCGTTTTCTCTTGAAAATGAATAAACCAATCTTCACCTGCGGGAGTACTTATCCAAGCACCTTGATGTGGCCCGTTTACAGTACTTTTACCTTGGTCTAATACTACTTTACGTTCATAAGGACCATAAATATTTTTTGAACGCAAAGCCAATTGCCAACCCGTAGCCACACCGCCTGCTGGGGCAAAAATGTAGTAATAACCATTGCGTTTATACATTTTCGGACCTTCTAAAGTCGGGTCTAAATCATGTCCGTCAAAAACAAGTTTGCCATCGTCTAATACCTTTGTACCATCATCGCTCATCGTTTTTAGTACGATGATACTCTTGATTCCTGCTCTGCTTCCTGCGTAGCCATGTACTAAGTAAGCTTTACCATTATCATCCCAAAACGGACAAGGGTCTATTAATCCTTTGCCTGCTTCAACCATAATAGGGTCTGACCATGGTCCTGCTGGATTCTTAGCTTTTATCACATAAATTCCAAAATCAGGATCTGGATAATAAATCATGAATTCGCCTTTATGATAACGAATGGCTGGAGCCCAAACACCTTTACCGTGTTGTGGCGTAGCAAATACATCAAAAGGAGGTTGTTTGATTAAAGCATTGGTCAATATTTTCCAATTCACTAAATCTTTAGAATGTAGAATCGGTAGTCCAGGAATGTTTTCAAACGAGGAGGCTACCAAATAATAATCACTTCCCACCCTCACCACGTCTGGGTCTGAATAATCGGCATGAATAATTGGGTTGGTGTAGGTTCCATCTCCATTGTCAGCTACCCAAACTTTTGATTTGTACTGCGACATTCCATCGTTGGCGAGTAACATGACTCCCAACAAGCAGAACGCTTTAATAATTGTCTTTTTCATTTTTCTGAAATTTTACCTTTGACTTTAGTTTTTTTAGATGGTAACGTATGCTTAATTTCATTTCTTAATAAGTAAGCCAACACTGGACTTGCATAAAAAGAGCTAAAATTATTCTTACCCATTTTCCCATCCGCTATATGTGTTAATAGAAAGCCAAAAATTCCATTTTTATAATCAATCCAAGGGTAAGCTCCTGCCCAACTTGGGCTACTGATTAGGGTAGCGTTACCCTTCTTATCAATTTCTTCTCTCCATAAACCCAAGCCATAAATGCTTTTATGGTTGGCAGCACGTACCTTTTGAGGAAATTCTGGCATGCTCACAAAAGCGGCCCCAATTTGGTCAGCTTGCATTTCAGCAATGGCTTTTTCGGATAAAATTCTTTTGCCTTTATAAATGCCTTTGTTTAAAAACATCTGTAAAAAATGAGCATAATCGTTTACTGTTGAAACGGCTCCTCCACCCAACATGGGACTATGCCCTCCTCCTACTGAATCTACGGGACTAAAATGCGTATGCGACATTTGTAAAGGACGAGCAATCTTTTCTTGAAATATCGTCTCCCAAGGTTTTCCCGTTGCAATCTCGGCCATTCTACCTGCTACTTGCATGGCTAAACCACCATATTTGAATTGGCGTTTTATTGAAGCATCAGAGGGCGTTTCAATAGATAATGGTAAAATATGCCTAACAGATTCTTCTAATGTTTGGTAATCGTCTCTGTGGTTTCCTCTGGGTTGATAATCGGGATAATTAGCAGTATGTGAAAACAACTGACGAAGTGTAGCTTGTCCTTTAGCATCGGTAAATTCGGGTAACCATTTTACTACTTTATCGTCCCAAGATAATTTTCCTTCGTCCACCAATACGGCAATCGTAGCAGAAGCCAACCATTTACCTGCCGAAGCAATATAAGTACTGGTTTCGGGTTGATAATTACCGAATGATTTTTGATGAAGTACTTTTTGACGATTACCGACAATCAAATTCGCTCCATGATAATATCCACTATCTACCCAAGTTTGTACTTGATTATCGAGCAAGGAAAAACCTTGAGAAAAGGCTTCAGTCTTTCCTGAAAATATTAAATATATTATCAATAAAAACCGAAGCTTATTTTGTATCGTTTTCATTCTTGTTACAGAAATTATAAATATAAAGTCTGGTATTTTTGTATTATATAATATCTTACTTTCATCAAAAACATTTCCTTTCCTAAGACCTTACTTTTCTTGCCTTGATGCAAGAAAAGTAACAAAAGAAAATCAAGAAATTCCGAAACTCGCTTCGCTCAAACAGCGGAATTTCAGAAATGCTGACGCCAGAATAATATAGGACATTCAATATCCAGTATTTTAACTTTTCTCATTATTTTACCTTATACATCTTGAAGGCAAACAAAAAGATAATGGCATAACATATAATCGGTAAATAGTAAGCATGTGCTACATTTTGGTTAGCTACCAAACCCATTAGCAATGGAAAGAAAGCTCCCCCAACAACACCCATTGAAATAAATGAAGAGGCTTGTTGTGTATGTTTTCCTAAACTTTTCAGCCCTAAACTAAAAATGGTTGGGAACATGATGCTAAAGAAGAAATTGATAAACATTAGGGCAATATAGGAAGTCCACCCCCAAGCCTGAGCGACAATCAAGCAAGAAATACTACTGCCCAAAGCAAAGAAAGACAACAGGATATTGGGCTGAATAAATTTCATTAAATAAGTACCTGCAAAACGACCTACGGCCATCATTGCCATAAAAATAATCATGTAATTACCAGCAGTTGCATCCGTAAAGCCCATTACTTCGTGACCATAATTAATAAAATATGACCAAGTGCCAGCCTGAGCAGCCACATTAAAAAATTGCGCAATTACCGCCCATACAAAATGACGATTCTGCCATAAAGTTTTTTCGGTAGTATTAAAAGACGGGTTTTGAACATCGTTTTCAAGAATCTCGTGAGCATCCGTAAAAGTTGGTACTTTTACAAAAGCAAAGGCAATGGCGATACAAGCAATGACAGAACCGATGGCTGTATAAAGTGTTTTAACAGAACTTAAATCGTTAGAATGTTCAACACTGCCACTCAATAAAAAGTAAGAACCAATAGCTGGACCAATGATAGTACCAACCGCATTAAACGATTGCGAAAAGTTGATTCGCTGGTCGCTAGTTTGTTGGTTTCCTAAGGATGCTACAAAAGGGTGAGCAACAGTTTCGAGCGTAGCCATACCGCAACCTAAGATAAATAACGCCAAACGAAACATCGTAAACGACGTAGCATTAGCCGCAGGAACAAACAAAAATGTACCTATTGCGAAAAGCGACAAGCCAAACAATACGCCATTTTTATAGCCAAACTTTTTCATAAATATTCCTGCAGGAATACTCATTACTGCATAAGCACCAAAAACCGAAAGCTGAATTAAGCCTGATTGAGATTTAGAAACATTCAAAACGTTTTGAAAGTGTTTATTCAATACATCGCTCATTGAATGGGCTATTCCCCAAAGCATAAAAAGTGAGGTAACGAAAATGAAAGTAACGAGGTATTGCTTTTCGGTTAGTTTTATCTTTTGAGTCATTATTGAAATTTATTTTAATTGTTTTTTCCATAGACCAACCGCACCCATCAAGGCCGCTTGTTCGTTCAGAGAAGATTTGATAAGTTGTATTTTATGAGTGTTCTCTGATAACATTTTTTCTACTGCTGGAAAAAACAAAGGAGAAGCTCCTGCGATATTTCCACCTACTATAATTAATTCTGGATTAAAAATCTTAGTGAAATCATTGATAAATAGGCACACATTTTTGGCAAATTCTGTGAATACTTCTTGCGACGCTTTGTCGCTTTCAAAACTTTCTACTAATTGCTTGGCACCATCAACGGTTTTGCCTGTTAATTCATGGTAGCGTTTCACAAACCAACGGGTAGAGATATAATCTTCAGCAACGCCTTCTAGTAATCGATGGTTTATTCCCATTGCCATGTCTTTAGCATCTCCATTATTGTAGATTGATGTCCCTAAACCTGTGCCCATGGTGATACCTATGGCTTTTTCGTAATGCTGACCCGCTCCGAAAAGCATTTCACCTTCCAAAAATGCCTCTGAGTCATTTCTAAAACTGATATTCTCAATAGGTATTGATAGTCGCTCCGAAAGCTCGTTTCTGATGTTTAAACCATATAAGCTTTCATATTTATTAACATTCTTCATCAAGCATATTCCATTTTCATAATCAAACGGCCCAGGCATGGCTATACCCAAGTAATAGCTTTTTACTTGATTGCTTGTTTGGACAATAGCATTTGCCCAAGCCGTTAAAATTTCTTCTGACGAACCATGAGGATTAAGCTTACTTCTGACGATTGATGAAGTAATGATTTTCCCATCTTCAATATTTACTTGTGCCGCTGTGATGTGCGAGCCTCCGATGTCAACTCCGATGTACATACGTTTAAAGATTCTTATGAAAACAGTTAAGATTTGTACTAGCTACAAATCCTAAAAGTATTTTGAGAAAGGTTTTATAATAATGCTTTTGATGTATTTAAGTTGTGATTAGTAAATAGTAACTGGTAAGCGGTCCGCAGTCTAGGTAGCTTTTCAAATTAGTATTTATCAGCTATTTACGACAATTTAAAACATTGCTTAAATTGTATTGATTATTTTTGTGGCGTAAGCCAAATAGCTTGACCACCAGATGGTAAAAGTTTAGCATCCAATACAGTAGCGCTATCTACTGTAATGCGTTGGATACCTACTTTTGTAGCACTGGTTAAAGCACTGTCGTCAGCATAAATATTGGCGGTATATTTAATGCCTTTGGGTAAAAAATCTAACTTTATTTTTAGCGTTCGTCCTTCGTTACTTGTTAACGTACCCACAAACCAGTCTTTTCCATTTCTACGGGCTGTGGTAATATACTTTGATATTTCTCCTTGAATTACTCTTGTCTCATCCCAAGTTGTAGGAATTTTATTCCAAAATTCTAATTCTGGTTCATCATTACTAGCCTTAGGTTGGTCGTACCAAAACAAGGTTTGCAAAGGGCTATAATATACCGCTGCCATTGCCAACTGATGTGCGTGAGTAGTTTTGATGCGCTTATCAAAATAACAAATCGTATAGTCTGCTGCACCGCCAATGTATCTTGTAAAAGGCAATGTTACGTTGTGTGTAGCATCTGGCATTTCTTCGTTACCTCTTACTCCTTCGGCTGTCATTAGGTTTGGATAAGTACGCATTTCTCCAGTCGGACGCCAATCGTCATGAATGTTTACCATCAACTGATTGTCAGCGCATTTTTTGATAGCTTCCTCTACCCAAGTAGTCCAACGATGGCTACCAGCTTGTACAAAGCCAAATTTCACCCCTTTAATTCCCCATTTTTTATATAATGGGAAAATCTCATCTGCTTGTTTATATAGCGACTGGAGGTTTACATACAACCAAATTCCCACACCACGTTCTTTACCATAAGCCACTATTTCGGCCATATCCATTTTGGCTTTTACTTGCGTAGCATCAGTATCCCAAGTAAGGGCTGGGCCATACCATTTCCAGTCGAAAAGCACGTATTGTAAGTTTCTTTTTACGGCAAAATCAATAGCGGCTTTTGCCCCTTCAGTAGTCAGGGTCATTTCTCGGATGATTTTCCCTGGCTTAATCCAATCAGTATTCGCTATTTTATTTGGCGTATTCAAATTCAGTATAATGTCATTATTCTCAATCAATTTTCCTTCGCTTTCTGCTATCATAATTACACGCCAAGGCGTACCGAAATACGTAATACCATCTACGCCACCATATAATGCTGTTTGAATGGTGTTCTTTTTAGTTTTACTGATGATAAATTTAGCTCTGGCATAATCTACCATTTGAGCCTCTGCCAAACAAGCCCACAAACCATTACTCAAACGTAAAGGCATTGGTCTTTCCCCTGCATCCACCCAATTTTCAAGGGGTAATTCAGCATATTTTCCTTGTGCCCATTGTGTATAAAATGCAGTTGTTCCAGTAGGCAAGGCAAATTCTGTATTTTCAGCCGTAATTTGGTAGTAAGAGCCTTTAGGGTTTTCTGGAAAATAATAACGGATGGCTATGCCAGCATCATAAGCACGTACTTGTATTTCTAAGGTATAGTCGGCATTGCTAGCTTTTTTGAAAGCAAGATTTACTGCTTGATAATGGTCTCTAATCAATGAGCGTTCACCATACAGAGGCTTCCAAGAAGTATCTTTCTGACTGGTTTTAATGCCTACAAACTGTAAGTCCTCACACCACTTTTCTGTTTTATCTACTTTCAGTGCCATAGCCAATTCTGAAAGGTGATTATCCAACTGAATATCTAGCTCAGATTCCAATATTACTGCTTTGCCTTTATAGCTTACCGTATAAAAAATAGCTTTCTTTCCCTTTTCATCAATCTTCTGATAAACTGTGCAAAGGATATTTCTATCGGGTGAAGTAATGGTCGTTTTTGTACTATCTATCATACCTTTTTGTGCTAATAAGGTATGGGCAAAAACCAAGGTAAAAATTATCGCTAAAATCTTTTTCATCATTAATTTTAATAAAGGGTATCAATCGTTATTTCTTTTGATTCATTTTCTTGTATCGCAACAAGGCTTCGATATAGTAATAATCTGCATAAATAATGGAGGCATCTATCTCTCCACCAATCGGCACATTTCCTGTAGAATGCAATAAAAAGGCATCGTTCACACTGCCACTTTGATAGTTCGTGGTTGAAAGACTTTCAAGCATTTTCTTGGCTTTAGCATAGTATAAAGCACTTTTCTTTTTATCCTTCACCAAAGTAGAAAGTTCAAATAAGGCCGAAGCTATCACTGCGGCAGCAGAAGCATCACGAGTAGTATTTGGAATATCAGGTGCATTAAAATCCCAAAATGGGATTAGACTTTCGTCAGGTAAGTTTTTCAAATATACGTCTGTTACTTTTTGCGCAAAATCTAAAAATACAGGATTCTTCGTTTCGCGATAACACATTGTAAAGCCATAGATTGCCCACGACTGTCCCCTTGCCCACATCGTATTATCGGCATAGCCTTGGTGCGTCATCCCTTTAATTTTCTTGCCTGTGAGGGTATCATACAAAACCACGTGATAAGACGTATAATCATCTCGAAAATGGTTTTTCATCGTCGTCAAGGCATGTGTTTCTGCTATTTTATAGAGATTTTTATTGCCCCCATTTTTTGATGCCCAAAACAGTAACTCTAGGTTTATCATATTATCAATAATGGTATTATGCGCACCAAATTTCTGTACTTCTCTAGGCCACGAAAGGATTGTCCCTACTTTGGGATTGTATAAAGTGGCTAATACATTGGCAGTATTGAGGATTACTTTTTTATAAGAGGGGTTTTTAGTAAGTCTGTAACCATTGCCATAGCTACAAAAAATCTGGAAGCCTAAATCATGGTCATAGGCTACTTTTTGTGTTGATAATGGTAATAGTTGTTTATCAAATCGTTCGGCTTGGGCTTTGAAAAATAGCTTTTTTGTTCCTTCGTATACATACCAAAGCGAACCCGACCAAAAGCCACTACACCAATCCTGATAATCTACCAATCGCCACGTCTTGCTATCCTTATTGATACTTCTCGGAATATTCAATTGTCCGTCAGGCGGTAAAGTACTAATCGTTTTGTTGACTTGTACAGCACAGTAATCAATGTTTTTCTGAACATTGAACTGAGCCTTGGTAGGCAAAACCGACGAGATAAGAAGAATTGATAAAACTAGGATTGTTTTTTTCATTGATTTGTAATTAATCGTACACAGAAATTTAGGCAATATTCGATTCTTTCAGATTCGATAAGAATACTAGCATTTTACTTCTTATTGCTCAAGAAGTGTATGTTAATAAAATGCCTAAATATGGCTTACTTAAATGATTAAGCAAATCTAATTTAAAAAAAATATATCACAAAATATTTCTATTGTTATATTTCAAAGACTCACGATAATTCAGGATAAACAGAAAAAAAACGTATTTTGAAGGGTATCTGTTTTGAAGGCACAAAAACTAATTATTTACAGTGGTTTTCTGTCCTTTTTTTAATAAGATTTTATCAAAAACAGGTCATAAATGAAAAACACATTTGATTTTACTTAATCCGTTAAGCAATTTCATGTTTAGAAGAAGAATCTCGTAAAATAATCGAGGCTGGTAAAATGTATTCTTTAGATAAATACTTGTCGGAATTCTCCATGTGAACCAACAAAGTATTAATCAATTGCTTAGACATTTCTTGGATGGGTTGTGCAATCGCTGAAATAGAAGGTCGGTGTATTCTAAACAAATCGTTGTCATCAAATACCATTATACCGATGTCTTTCCCAATTTTTATTCTTTTTCGGTTTAATAACTCTATACCACTAATGGCTAGGTAGTTGGTTGCAAAAAATATGGCGTCAACAGAGGGATTATCTATTAAAAACTGCCCGATTTCATCGGTAATGTTTTCAATTTTAGCAGAAGAATAGTCAAATTTCTTGATGATTGAAGGAATACGCTTTTCAAAAATAGCCTTCTCATAACCCAACAAACGGTCTATCATCTGTGCCTGCGAAGAATCAAGCGTAATGAGGGCAATGTTTTTATAATTTTGGGCAATTAAGTGTTTTACGGCTTTGTAGGCACTATCAAAATTATCCATTCCTACGTAGCTCACGTCAATGTCAGTACAATTTCTATCAAAAAGCACTACAGGTAAACCACTATTAATCAGTTGAGTAATATCGTTTTCTATCCCTTCCGTCGGCGTGATGATGTATCCATCCACGTTTCTTTCTCTAAAAGTATTGATTAATTCTTTGGCTTTGGTAGGATTGTTTTTGGTACTACTATAGATAATTTTATAACCGTTTTCGTAAGCGATATTCTCGATATTTCCCGCTACACTGGCAAAAAATGGATCGGCAATATCTTCAACGATTAATCCAATTACATTGGTTTTGCCTGTTCTTAAACTTTTAGCAAGGTGATTGGGCTTAAAATTATTTTCTTCTACATACGCCAATACTCTTTTGGTGAGTTCTTCACTAATGCGTTTTTCTTTGGCTTTGCCATTAAGGATATAGGAAACAGTTGCAGTAGAAATTTTTAACGTTTCGGCAACAGCCTTAATAGACATCTTTTTCATCGTACTTATAATTAAATTGATTGCTTATAAAATTGGATAAATATAAGACAAGTTAAACGATTATTTTAATTTATCGAGCAGATATTACCTATAATTCAATCAAAGCAATACAAAGCGGTATGAAGCAGAATCACGCTGATGAATTACTATTAGGTTTTATGCCCCAGCTATTCATTAATATTTGTTACAATAAGTTAGCATATTTTTACTGTTTACCTTTGCCGAAAAGGTTAAAATTAGCAATGAGGTAGCGAAATGATTTTGCCGAAAAATTATCAAAGATAATTACTGTCAGTCCTTTACTTCTCAGTACAAAATACCCTGAAATGAGGATAAAGGCTTCTACCGAAATGTAGGCTACTACGGAAGCATAGTATTGTAAAACATTGATTAACAACAAATTGATGCCAACACTAACGATACCAGCAATCAAGGTGATGTTCAGAATATACCTATCTAATTTTAAGCTTAACATGGTTTGAGCTTGAAACAAACTCAGACTTGATAAAATCGGGACAACGCATAAATATTGAAATACACCTATTGAGTCAAGGAATTTTTCACCAAAAATGAAGGAGACGATATAGGGAGCTACTAGATAAAGAAAGACTGTGCCTAGGATAGTAATAAAGAATACCACAGGGATAATGTTTTGTACTAACTCTAGCCCTTTCTGAAGGTTAGCATTCATCTTATTGGCAATTTCAGGGAAGATAGATTGTGAAATAGGATTAATACAAACCGTTACGACAACTGTGATCAACCTTACCGCAGCGGAATAAATCCCGACACTCCTATCATCTAAAAGAAAACCAATCAAGAAAACATTGGTAGTAGTATAAAGATTAATAACGATGGTAGAAACAAAATAGAAGCGTTCTTCTACCAACAAATCGATAATTCTTTGAAGTTTTATAAAGTAAAAAGTAAGGTTGTAGCGTTTCATGGCAATATAAAATGCCCATAATCCTGCTAGTATTTGCCCTAAGCTTGTAAGAATATTAAACCAGAAAAAAGATTGTGTATCGTGTACAACAAAGAAGATGGCTATAGAAGATGCTAATTTAAAACATAGCGCAATGAGTGCTGCGGTTTGGATTTCTTGGATACCATGAAAAAACCAAGTTGGGAAAAATACACAACCCAATACAAAACTAAATGAATAAAAATGAAGAGCAAACTCTGAACGAAGGGTAGGGACAGATAAAGTACATACCAGAAACATGACAGTACTGATAACAAATAGGAATATTTTGGTAGAAATGATTTCATTAAAAGTATCTACTAATTCCGTCGGATTATCCTTTACTACTGAAATACGTTTGGTTCCTGTTGTATCAAAGCCATAATTAATCAGTAATAAAAAATAATTAATGTATGACTGTGAAAAATTTATTTTACCAGTATAAATAGGACCAATTGCCCTAAAAACATACGGTATAACAACTAAAGGTAATACAAAACTAACTAATTGAAGGAGTAGTAAACCTCTAATATTCCTTAATACAACATTCATTTTTATAAGTTTGACAATAAAATAGCGGTTATGCGGAGAATTTAACCCTCAAAGGTAAGCAAAACAAGCATAAACACTTACCATATTGCTATAGATTTATCTACGTCAATTCTTCTTGACAGTTTTTTGTTACAAACTTAGCTTAAATATTATAATTAGGAACACGTATAGTTTTTTTAATATTGAAGCTGTTTAAACTTTTCCTTTCGGGTTAAACTAAGTCTTTTAGAATAGCTTGTTCCAAAATTTACTCAACGTAGCGATGCTTTGCTTCGAAAATTTTGAAAAAATCAATTCAAAAATACAATACTTTCACCTCAGAAACGGAAAGTTTAAACAGCTTCATTTTATGAGGATTATTGATTTTAAGCATTAAAACATTTTTTTCCAATGGTTTGGAAATAATGCCCTTAGTGTAATTAATGCTTTTTGAAGGTGGTTAGAAACGGATTGATTGTTAATATTCATTATATTAGCAATATCAGAATGACTAACGCCTTGATAAAATTTCAAGAAAAGTACTTCGCGCTGACGTTTTGGTAATAACTCTATTGCTTTTCGCATGCGTTGCTCATTTTGTGAATATCGTTCATATTCGATTAAGCTATTTTCAATGGTTTGCTCATCTGTTAAGTTATCTTCATCATCAAAATTATCATACAGCACATTCCATTGATTTTTTCGCAATTGTGATATCAAGTTATTACGGGTAGCACGAACCAAATAGATGGTCATCACATTTATTTCACCTACAACATTGCGTTTTTCCCATAGATATAAAAAGAGGTCTTGAATAACATCCTTGACCAATTCTCTGTCTTTCGTAATGTTCAGTCCATAGTTAAATAATATTCTATAATGGCTTTCACAAAGCTGTGCATACGCTTCCCTGCTCCCTAGCTTAGCTTGATTCCATAATTCGAGATAAAAATCATTAGATTTTGATAACGTTTCTAGCTGTTTATTTCCCATGACTGCTTAATTGATTAAGCAAATATAATAATAAAAATATTAAATAAAACAATTTTGCGATTTTTTAGCAATTATTTTATTTCGTCTATAGTTTCCTTTCTTCTGCGCAGCGATTAAAATAAAAAAATTAGTCCTGAAAGTGGCTTGGTTTTGTTTAAATGCATTAATGCCAAAATATACTTCATAAAAAAACCTCTGCAAGCATTTATCTTACAGAGGTAAAAACAGTATTTTGAATGCGTGATATGAGGTTAAACAATCTTGTGGTAATCAAGCTATTATTTAGCTTTCACAAATTTGGTTACGTTAAAACAGTTTTCTACTACAAGCGTATCGTTCTCAATTTTTTGAACTGTCCAACCATCACACGCTATAGCGATACAAAGTACATTTGGACAAGGTTTAAAATCAGAAAAAGTAATTTTGTTATCTTTGAACGTGTATTTATTGCCAATCCAGCCACAACAATCTGCACCAGGCTTTCCATCACTTAAATAGTTGCCATCAGCTGTAAATTCAATGGTTGGTAAAGCAACTAATGTATTAATCGTTGTCCATTTGGCATCTGCCCCTTTATCTTTTTGCATATAAGTAGGGTTCCATTTTCCTACTAATTGATTAGCAGAAACTTTGGCTGAACTTTCTTTTCCGGGGGTTACTTCATCTACTGATTTACAAGAGCTAACCATTAAAAGTAATCCTAAACTTAATGTTAATAATTTCATGTTATTTAAAGTTTAAATTTTAATAAACTGTTTTTATAAAGACGTAGAAATTATTTTGATGGTTGGAATTGTCGTTTCTTATTTTACCCTGACAAATTGGTTTTTAGTAGAACATTGCACTAATACCAATGTATCATTTTTCAATTGCTCAATTTTCAATGTATTACAAATAAAACCACAGTCAACCGTAGGGCAAATTTTGGGGTCTGAAAATGTAATTACTTTATCTGATAGGCTGTATTTATTTCCTGCAAAACAACAATCTCCTCCTGCCTTACCATCTCGCAAAAAATCTCCTTTTTTTGTAAACTCCCAAACAGAAGGTGTTACAGCAGCAAAGGTTTGAGGCACGTACCAATCACTCCAAGTACCATCGGCTTTTTTGGATTGCATCTGCCCAGTAGATAGCCATTTATTAACCAAACTATTTGGGTCAATTTCTTCTTTTGATTTACACGATGCTAATATTGCAAGAAGTAAAATATAATAATATGGTGTTTTCATAATATTCATATCTAATTAAAGTGTAACATTATTGAGTTTTGTAAAACTTACTTCTACTAAAACATTCCTTTAATACTAGAGTATCTTTATTGGTAAACTCAAAAGACCAATTATTGCAATTCATGCAAAATACAGCTGCACAAGGAGATGCTAATTCTGTAAAAGAAATTTTATTCCCCGATACCAAATATTTGTTGCCAGCAAAGCAACAAGTACCACCGGCTTTCCCGTCCCTCAAAAATCTTCCATCACTCGTAAATTCCCAAATTGAAACAGGTACTGCAACTAAAGTCTGTGGTACATACCAGTCGCTCCAACCACCGTCTGTATTTTTGGTTTGCATCTGCCCAGTAGCTATCCATTTACCAACAATACTTTTTGGCTCTGTTGCTATGTCTGATTTACAACTAATCAAACTAAAAAAACATAATATCATCAATACAAGTATTTTTTTCATCAGTTTATTTGTTAGCTATTAAATGATTGTTTTTTAATATAGAATGCTTCACTAAACAAAGACACCATTCTTATCTAAAACGTTGGAATATTGAAAATACTTTTCTTACTACTTATTCCTTCCAAAAGCCAGTCATTTATTGTACTTTTGCAGGAATTTTCTCAGCCTATTAGATAAAAACATCTCAACAGATAATTTTTAACAACGTAATAAACGAATTATAGTCCATAATGAATTTTGAAGAATATAAAAACCTTGACTATGGTCAGGTTGCAGACGAAATCCTTAAATTTTGGCAAGACAAAAAGATTTTTGAAAAGTCTATCGAAACCCGTGAGGGCAATCCAACTTTCACTTTTTATGAAGGTCCCCCTTCGGCAAATGGAACACCGGGTATTCACCACGTGATGGCTCGTGCGATTAAGGATATTTTCTGTCGTTATCAAACTTTAAAAGGCAAGCAAGTAAAACGCAAAGGCGGATGGGACACCCACGGTTTGCCGGTGGAATTACAAGTAGAAAAAGAATTAGGAATTACCAAAGACGATATTGGTAATCTTAAATCTCCAAAATATGTTTCGGTAGAAGAATACAACAAGAAGTGTCGTGAAACAGTCATGAAATTCACTGACCAGTGGAACGATTTGACTGAGAAAATGGGCTATTGGGTGGATTTGGATAACCCATACATTACTTATGAAAACGATTATATCGAGTCGGTTTGGCATTTGTTGAAAACCCTTTACGAAAAAGGATTATTATATAAAGGCTATACTATTCAGCCATATTCGCCAGCAGCAGGAACGGGGCTTTCTTCCCATGAGCTTAATCAACCGGGTTGTTATCGTGAAGTAAAAGATACTTCGTTGACGGCTCAGTTTAAAGTAAAATTGACTGGCAAATCGGGTTTCTTGTTTGACGGTGCCGATAGTAGCAATATTTATATCTTAGCTTGGACGACTACCCCTTGGACTTTACCTGCGAACTCAGCTTTAACGGTGGGTAAAAACATAGAATATTCTTTAATTAAATCTTTCAACCCTTACACTTACGAACCCGTAAACGTAGTGTTGGCCAAAGATTTAGTTGGCAAGTATTTCAATGAAAAAGGAAAAGATGGTGATTTTTCGAAATATAACGATGGAGATAAAATCATTCCTTGGAAAGAAGTATTCAGTTTCAAAGGGAATTTCCTAGAAGGCATAGAATATGAGCAACTAATGCCTTATGTTCAACCTGAAAGTGCTGCTTTCAGAGTAATCATTGGTGATTTTGTTACGACAGAAGATGGTACGGGTGTAGTACATACTTCTCCGACCTTTGGTGCGGACGACTTTAGAGTGGCTCAACAAAATGGTATTCCTTCTATTTTTGTCAAAGACGAAACGGGCAAAGAAGTACCAATTGTCAATCGCCAAGGTCGTTTTGTAGCTGAAATTACTGATTATGCCAACGAGCCTGTAAAAGAAGCTTATTTATCAGATGAAGAAAAAGAAGAACAACGCATCAAACAAGGAAGAGATAAATATCTATCTGTTGACGAACGCATTGCTATTCAATTGAAAACGGAGAACAAAGCGTTCAACGTTCAGAAATTTGATCACTCTTATCCACATTGCTGGAGAACCGATAAACCTGTATTATACTATCCATTGGATTCTTGGTTTATCCGCACGACGGCAGTAAAAGATAAAATGATTGCACTAAACAATACCATCAACTGGAAACCAGAATCTACGGGCACTGGTCGTTTTGGTAATTGGTTAGAAAACTTAGTAGACTGGAATTTATCTCGTTCAAGATATTGGGGAACTCCTCTACCAATCTGGCGTTCGGAAGATGGCGAAGACGTTTGTATCGGTTCTTTAAAAGAACTAGAAAACGGCATAACACATGCTTTGAAAGATGATGTATTATCGGCAGAACAACGTGCAGCTAACGAGAAGTTTTTAGACTTATTAAAAGCAGGTACTGAAGACTTACACCGTCCGTTTGTAGATGAAGTATATTTGGTTTCAGCTTCGGGTAAAGTAATGACGCGCGAAACAGACCTTATCGACGTTTGGTTTGATTCTGGAGCGATGCCTTATGCACAATGGCATTATCCGTTCGAGAACAAAGATATTTTTGATGAAGCTTATCCAGCCGATTTTATCTCGGAAGGTGTTGACCAAACACGTGGTTGGTTCTTTACCTTACATGCTATTTCGGCAATGGTTTCTGATTCTGTTGCTTTCAAAAACGTAGTTTCTACGGGCTTGGTATTGGATAAAAATGGTAACAAAATGTCTAAACGTTTAGGCAATGCTGTTGATCCATTTGAAACCCTGAAGAAATATGGTGCAGACCCAACGCGTTGGTACATGATTACGAATGCACAACCTTGGGATAACCTTAAATTCGATTTATCAGGCATTACCGAAGTACGGAACAAATTCTTTGGAACGCTTACCAATACCTATAATTTCTTTGCACTGTATGCCAGCTTAGACGGCTACACGCCAACAGGAAAGCTTGATAAAAGCATTGCCACAGAGCTTGACCAATGGATTTTATCAAAACTACAAACATTGATAAAAGAAGTAGATGAGGCTTACAATACTTATGAACCAACTAAAGCTGGGCGTGCCATTCAAGAATTTGTGGGTGACCACCTTTCTAACTGGTATGTACGCTTGGGTAGAAGACGTTTCTGGAAAGGCGAAGTGACCTCAGACAAACAATCGGCTTATGAAACGTTAGCTTACTGTTTGAAAACGATTGCTCAATTGATGTCACCAATTGCACCATTTTATGGAGATTGGTTGTATCAAAAGATAGATAAACCTAGAATTTTTGCTATAAAAGACACAATAAAGAAATATCAGGGTGCGGATAAAAATTCCTTATCTGGGAAAGCAAGAATGTTCTTAGAGTCAGAGTTGAAACAAATTTCTCCGAATCTTCCTTCGGATGATATTATATCTGTTCACTTAACGAACTTCCCGAAAGTACAGCACGAATGGATTAATACTGAATTGGAAACTTCGATGGATTTGGCTCAAAGAATTTGTTCTTTGATTCACTCTTTGAGAAAAACCAATCGTATTAAAGTACGTCAGCCATTGTCGAAGATTTTGATTCCGATATTGAGCGAGCAAACACGTGAACAAATCCGTCATGTAGACGAATTGATTAAGACAGAGGTAAACATCAAAGCAGTTGAATACTTAAATGATGCGTCGGGCGTATTGTCGAAAAAAGTAAAACCAAACTTTAAAGCATTAGGTCCTAAATTCGGTAAAGACATGAAAGCAGTTGCTGCTGTAATTACTGCAATGACTGCCGAAGACTTGAAAGCTTTAGAAGAAAACAAGACGATAAGCCTTGATAATTATACGATTGCCCTAGAAGATGTTGAAATCCAAACAGAAGATTTACCAGGATACCTAACAGCATCAGACGCAGGTATCACGGTGGCATTAGACATCAATATTACACCTGAGCTGAAACAAGAAGGTATCGCTCGTGATTTTGTGAATCGTATCCAGAACTTACGTAAAGATTCAGGCTTTGAAGTAACCGATAAAATCAGCATCCAATTACTAGATTCTGATGCCGAAGTAACGGCTGGTGTGGTAGCCTTCAAAGACTTTATCAGTCAGGAAGTACAAGCACTTTCGCTAGAAGTAGTCAACGAATTAGCCGACGGACAAGATGTTGAATTTGAAGAATTGACTTTGACAGTAAAAGTTGCAGTAGTGTAGTTCGAGTTTACAACTCGAAAAATAGAAAGGGAAGTTTTCATGTATGAAGGCTTCCCTTTTATGTTTAAATTACTTTTTCTTAATACGCCTTAAAAGTCACCTTATTATTTCCCAAGTGCATAGCTAAGTATAAACGAAATCTTTTGGATATCGCCAGTAATATAAACAAAAGAGCTAAGCCCTGCATCTGTTTTGCTATAAGCTAATTCAAAATTCATTTTATTGAGCTTTGTACCTATACCCAATTGATACCCCATTGAGCTACTCAATCCTTGGTAAACAAAATCTGTATTTTTTTCAGCTAATCTCTTTTCTAACGATAGTCCTGCGTTAAGGTACACATCAATCTTTTTAGGTACATTTTTATAAAAGGAATATTGAGGGCCTAAATAAAAGCCTAAATACGAAGTATTAGTAGGTACATTGTAGCTTTGATACAACCTTATATCCTCTTCATAATGGTTATATAACAAATCTATTTTCACACCTAATCTTCTTCTTTTAGAAGGCAATTCAAATAATGCCCCTACTCCAATTGAAGCCGATTTTAAGCCCGATTTGTTATAGTTTTCTTCATAATATGATAGATTTCGATCTACATTATAACTATATGTTCCCAGAGCAGCACGTAAAAAGAAGGTAGTTTTAAACTTTTCTTTTTTTGATACCTCAATAGGTTTACTATCGCCAAAAAAAGTATTATACTTCATTATTAGGGGCATTAGCGCTGCTTCTCTATATTGATATTTAAATATTAATCCCGAATAGTTCGAACAGTCTTCACACAGTTCATAAAGTTGTTTATTATAGATATCAAGGTGTACTTCATAATTACCAGAATTATTCTTTCTTATAAAACGGTGGTCAACAAGCTCTTGAATAGTATCATTTAACTTTTCGATAAAAAAGTGTTCTTTGTTATTATTGTCTTGTAAATAATATAAACTTATCCTTCCTTTTACCAATTGTTTCAAAAACAAAGTGGTATCAACAAGTTCTCTATCGTAGGTTTCTAGTAATTTACCCTGTTGATGGGGTGTAATGTCTAAGGATATTTTTTTTCGCACATAAGTCGCCTCATTTTGTACAACAAAGCTTTGTATTTTGCTTATATCATACTTAACCATTTTTAGGTTTTGATCTTTAAATGTAATTTGTGAAGGAGCTTTTACCCATTTTTTATTATCAATTTCACCCCTGATAGTATCGCCAGTATTATTTACGATATAACCTGCCATAAACTCTTTTTGAGCGTTGATAGAGTAGTGGGATAGAACTGTAAAGAATAAAGCAAATAGAAGTTTTTTCATAAAACTGATAAAATTATTGATAGAAATTATGATTGAGAATATTCGATGGAACGTATTATTTTGGGGAATAAAAAGGGGATATTTTACTTATTTTTACCAAGTGCATAGCTAAGCATAAGTGATATTTTTTGAATATTACCACTAATAAAATAATAATTACGAATCCCTGCATCTGTCCTGCTGTAAGTTAGCTCCATATTTATTTTACCAAGTTTTGTTCCTACTCCAACTTGGTAGCCAATTGCATTGTTCAAATTTTTATAAAAAGAGTCGGAGTTTTTCTCTACTAATCTCTTTTCTAAAGATAACACTGCGTTAATATATACATCAACCTTCTTCGGTACATTTTTATAAATTGAATATTGAGGACCAATATATAGCCCTAAATAAGAAGTATTGGTGGGTGCCACGTAGTTTGTGTACAACGTTACATCCTCTTGATAATAGTTATATAATAAATCCATTTTTATGCCTAACTTTCTTCTTTTAGAGGGTAAATCAACCAATGCTCCTACCCCAAGCGATGCTGATTTTAAGCCCGATTTATTATTGATATCCAAAGCTCTATCTACATTATAACTATAGGATCCTAAAGCAGCACGAACAAAAAATGTAGACTTAAACTTTTCCTTCTTCGATACCTCAACAGGCTTATCATCACCAAAGAAAGCATTATATTTTATCACTAAGGGAGTTAAATCCGCTTCTCTGTATTGATATTTGAAAATTAAATGAGAATAATTTGAACAGTCTTCACATAAATCATGTAGCTGTTCATTATATAAATCAAGGTGTACAATGTAAGTGCCAGATTCAGTCATTCTTAAAAGACGTTGATCAAAAAGCTCTTGGATAGTATCCCTTAATTTCTCAATAAAAAAATGGTCTTTGCCATTCTTGTCCTGTAAATAGTATAAACTCAATCTTCCTTTAACTAATTGTTTTAGAAATAAAGTAGTATCCACAAGTACTCTATTATAACTTTCTAATAAATTATCAAATTTATGCGGAGTAATGTCTAAAGATATTTTTTTGCGCACATAAGTTACCTCGTTGTTGATAACAAAGCTTTGAATATCACTTAGTCCATACTTATTAATAATATTTTGATTTCTAAATACAATTTCTAAAGGAGAATACACCCATTTTTGGTTATCAATTTCACCCCTAATGGTATCGCCTGTATTATTAACAACATAACCTGCCATAAACTCTTTTTGGGCTTTGATAGAGTGGTGTGATAGAACTATCAAGAATAAAGCTAATAGAAATTTTTTCATTGATTTTTTTTAATATAGAATGAATGTTTGAAAATGCTAGAAAGAACTTATTAAATATTGCAATTTGTGGTCTTATAAATTTCGGTTAAAGCTAAATGATAATTGAAATAAAAGCAACTTAATTAATTATGAATAGTTAGATTAACAAATCCCTATTAATTTCTCATTTCCCCAATATTAAACAATTCCACAAATTTCTTGCAATATCATTGCATTAGCTATCTTTGTATAAAACATCAACAGCATGATAGCCACGCAAAACCTTACCTTCTCGTATTCTTCTGAAAAGAGCTTTGCTTTTCCAGATTTTTCCTGTGCCGACCGCGAAACAATGCTTATTTTGGGTAAATCAGGGAAAGGCAAAACAACCTTTTTACATTTAATGGCTCTTTTACTAAAACCAACAGGAGGTAAAATCCAAATCAATAACCAAGAAATTAGCGACTTATCAGTCGGGTCAGCAGCAGATTTTAGGGCAAAAAATGTAGGTATTATTTATCAAAAACCTCATTTTGTTCATTCTCTTTCTGTATTAGAAAATTTAGTTTTGACGAACTATCTAGCAGGGAAATCTCAAGCAAAAGACCTTGCCAAACACCTAGCCGAAAGTTTAGGTTTCGCCGAACATCTTCATAAAAAAACTACCCAATTATCACAGGGTGAACAACAACGTGTGAGTATCGCCAGAGCATTAATGAATAAACCTTCTGTGATTTTAGCCGACGAGCCAACATCTAGTTTGGATGATGACAATTGCTTGAAAGTAGTAGATTTATTGAAAACACAAATTGAGGAAATTGGAGCAAGTTTGGTAGTAGTAACCCATGACCAACGCTTGAAAGATGTGGTTGAAAAACGTATAAACTTATAGCAAATGAACTTACTAAAAATATCTTGGAGTAACCTAAAAGACAAACCCCTTACTAGCTTTTTAAGTATCTTATTGATGGCACTGGGTATTGCTATTATTTCGTTATTACTCTTGGCAGGCAAGCAATTAGAAGAAAAATTTACCCGCAATGTAGCTGGGATAGATATGGTGGTGGGTGCAAAGGGTAGCCCACTACAATTGATTTTAGCTAGTATTTATCAAATAGATGCGCCGACGGGAAATATTTCTTTAGATGAAGCTAACAGACTAACCCGTAATCCTTTGGTAAAATCAGCCATTCCATTATCAATGGGAGATAGCTATCAAGGATATAGAATAGTAGGCTCTAACGAAAAATACCTTCAACATTTTGAAGCAGCATTTGAATCAGGCAAAGTTTTTTCTGAACCCATGGAGATAGTATTAGGGACGAAAGTGGCTAAAAATTTAGAATTAAAGGTTGGTGATACTTTTGCTTCGCAACACGGCTATGACAAAGAAGGCGATGTGCATGAAGAAAAGAAGTTTAAAGTAGTGGGTATTCTAAAAAATACTAATGCTGTTCTCGACCAATTAATGGTTACGCCACTTGAGAGTGTTTGGGCAGTTCATGACGAGCATCATGAAGAAGAAGTGGGTAAAGGAGCAAATGCATTGAAATTATTAGAAGAAGACGCCCCTCCTACTGAGGAAGAACATCACCATGAAGAAGAATCTAAAGAGATAACCTCGATGTTGATAAAATTCAGAAATCCTGCAATGGGTATGATGATGGCTAGAAGTATCAATCAAAATACTACAATGCAAACGGCTTCGCCTGCTATTGAAATCAATCGATTGTTTGCTTTAATGGGCTTTGGGATTGATACGCTTAAAATCATTGCATTGGTCATTATCATCGTTTCTGGCTTAAGCGTATTTGTATCGCTTTACAATTCGCTTAAAGAGCGAAAATATGAAATGGCGTTGATGCTTTCAATGGGTGCTAGCAGAACCAAACTATTCTTCTTATTATTGCTTGAAGGATTGATTATCAGCTCTATCGGGTTTGTGATTGGCATTGCTTTAAGTAGACTAGGATTGTGGTTAATGTCGAAAAACGTTGAACAAAATTTTCATTATGACTTCAACGTTTTATCTTTGCTAACAGAAGAATTATGGTTGTTCATTGGCGCATTAGTAATTGGGTTATTGGCAGCAGCTATTCCTTCATTAGGAATCTATAAAATAGATATTTCAAGAACTTTGGCGGATGAATAATTATCAGATATAGTAAAATATTCCCGCTGATTTACACAGAAAAAATACGGAGATGTCACAGATTAATCAGCGAGAATCAGCGATTAAAAATCTCTAAAATCTGCGGGAAAAACTAATATAAAAATCAACAAAAAAGCTAAAAGCTCAAGGCTGATAGCATACAACTAAAATGAAAATCAAGACTTTAATCACATTCAGTGCCTTGTTGTTGACTTTGATGTCGGCAACTCCTATGAAGAAACCAGTTGCTCTTCCTTCGGAGAAACTTACTTGGGATATTTTGAAAGATGTGGTATTTAAGAAAAAATGGTATCCGCAAGAATCTATTTTTATGCTATACCCTACTTTTGGGCCAGCTGTAAAGAAATTAGAAAACAAGGAGGTTATCATCAAAGGCTATGTAATTCCTGTTGATGCTGCTACTAATATGTATGTGCTTTCAGCATTTCCGTATAGCCAGTGCTTTTTCTGTGGAGGGGCAGGGCCAGAGTCCGTAATGTCGTTAAAGCCTAAAAAGGGAGCTTCACATAAATACAAAACTGACGAGATGCATACTTTTAAGGGTAAACTAAAACTGAATGCTGATGATATCTATGAAATGAATTACATTTTAGAAGAAGCAGACTTAGAAGAATAACGTAATCTACTATTATACAGAAGCCAGAGGAAGCTATTTCTCTGGCTTTTTTTATGCCTAACCTACTCCACAAAAGTTTTTTGTTTTTTATTTAACCAAATAATATTTGGACGAATAAATAAATCTCCATCACATTTAGGTTTAAATAGTATTTCACCAACATTACCAATGCACCATTAAAGCCAATAGCCAAATATTTCATTAAATCTCCATTTTTCTCAAAAATTACATTATCAAAAAATAATTGTAAATTATCAAAAAATAGTACTATTTACATTCATCAATAATCTCAAATCATCATCATACTATGGCTGTAAACAATAAGGAATTTCATCAACAATTGCTTACAGAAATGAAGCAACGATTGGATAAAATAAAAGAAGGAGGAGGACTAAAAAATGTACAAAAACAACATGAACGAGGTAAATTAGTCGCCCGAGAACGCATTAATTATTTAATAGATACTGACACTGAATTTCAGGAAATTGGGGCATTTGTGGGCTACGAAATGTACGAAGAATATGGTGGTTGTCCAGCAGGAGGAACAGTTGGCGGACTAGGCTATATTGCTGGTCAATTATGTGTAATTGTAGCCAATGACCAAACTGTAAAAGCTGGTGCATATTTTCCCATTACAGGTAAAAAGAATCTTCGCTTCCAAGAAATCGCTATGCAAAATCAATTACCGATTATTTATTTGGTAGATAGTGCAGGTGTATTTTTACCCATGCAAGATGAAATTTTTCCAGACAAAGAACATTTTGGAAAAGTATTCTTTAACAATTCTGTGATGAGTGCTATGGGAATCACTCAAATATCTGCCGTATTAGGCAGTTGTGTGGCTGGTGGAGCATATTTACCCATTATGTCAGATGAAACCTTGATGGTGACAGGACAAAGCTCTATTTTTTTAGCAGGCCCTTACTTAGTAAAGGCGGCAATTGGTGAAGAAATCGATGCCGAGACCTTAGGAGGAGCCAATACGCATAATGCTATTTCGGGCAATGCTGATTATCAGTTTGACAGTGAACAAGAATGTCTTGACCAAATAAAAAGGACTATCAGCAAACTAGGGAAATTTGAAAAGGCTGGTTTTAATAGAACTATCCCAAAAACACCTACCAAGCATCTGGAAGAAATACTGGATATTCTTCCTGAGCTTAGAACCAAACCTTATGATATGCGTGAAATCATTGAACGGTTGGTGGATGATTCTGAGTTTGATGAGTTTAAAAAAGATTACGGCAAGACTATCCTGTGTGGATACGCTCGTATTGATGGTTGGGCGGTAGGCATTGTAGCTAACCAACGATTGGTTATTAAAAATACTAAGGGTGAAGTACAAATCGGAGGGGTAATTTATAATGATTCAGCCGACAAAGCTGCACGTTTCATCATGAATTGTAATCAAAAGAAAATCCCTTTGGTTTTCTTACAAGACGTAACGGGTTTTATGGTGGGCAGTCGTTCAGAACATTCGGGCATTATCAAAGACGGAGCCAAAATGGTGAATGCTGTTTCAAATTCGATTGTTCCCAAAATCACGATTATCATAGGTAATTCTTATGGCGCAGGTAATTATGCCATGTGTGGGAAGGCTTTCGACCCTCGCTTTATTTATGCTTGGCCAAGTGCTAAAATTGCAGTAATGGGTGGCGAGCAAGCAGCCCAAACTTTATTACAAACTCAGGTAGCATCCATGAAAGCCAAAGGCAAGGTAATTACGAAAGAGGAAGAAGATAACATTTTGAAAGGTATCAAAGATAAATATAATACGCAAACCACGCCTTATTATGCTGCCGCCCGATTGTGGGTTGATGAAATTATCGACCCTTTGGCTACAAGAAGTATTATTTCAACCAGTATTCATGCAGCTGACCACTCTCCAATTACGAAGGACTTTAAAATGGGACTTTTACAAGTTTAGATAAAGAGCAAATAGCTATTAAAAACGGCTTTGGTGGTGAATATTGTACTAAGCTCTTGAAAATTATGTTCTTGAAAATGATAAGGTTTAAGCATAAATTGGGTTAAAAAGGGCTAAAATTGGCTATTTTTCACATTCTATCAATATTTATTAAAAACTTTTGAAAACATATTTGTCTAAAACTCAAACATTTACTACCTTTGCAGTCCTGTTTCAAAGACACATCTTCGTTTTTCAGTTTGATTGGGTTGTAATTTACTGATAATCAATAGAAAACGATTTTTTATAACCAATTAAGCAAACAAAGCAATGGCTAAGAAAGGCAATAGAATCCAAGTGATTTTGGAATGTACTGAGCAAAAAACTTCAGGCGTTCCAGGGATGTCTCGTTACATCACTAAGAAAAACCGTAAAAACACTACAGCTCGTTTAGAGTTAAAGAAATACAATCCTTTCTTGAAGAAAGTGACTGTTCATAAAGAAATTAAGTAATTCATTTAGTTGTCAATTACAAGTTATCAAGTCTGTGTTATCGTAATTGATGGGTTTGCTCATCAGTTAAGTTGCAGTCAGTCGATAACTCAAAACGGATAACAATAACTTATACAAAGAAATGGCAAAGAAAGTAGTTGCAACCCTTAAGAAAGAAGGTGGCGTAAAATACGCAAAAATCGTTAAAGCAGTGAAAAACCCTGCTACTGGTGCTTACACATTCAAAGAAGAAATCGTTCTTCAAGATGAAGTAGCAGCAGCGTTGAAAGGTTAATTCTTTCGACTTTAAAGAAAGTCCCCTATCTAAATAAGGTTAGGGGACTTTTTTTGTTTTATATTTGGGGAACTAGTTGTTGCTTATTTAATATTAGTTTAAAGAGAAAAAATTGGGTAATTTCAGCTAATGATATTTAACATCCAACGCTTGACTACTACAAACCAAAACGATAACTGAAAACTGATAACCAAACATGGGCTTATTTGATTTTTTTAAGAAAAAAGAAACCTTAAATACCGAAGAAAAAGAAACACTTGACAAAGGATTAGAAAAAACCAAAGAAGGTCTTTTTTCTAAATTGAGTAGAGCGGTAGTCGGCAAATCGAAAGTCGATGAGGAGGTATTAGATGAATTAGAAGAAATTTTAATCTCTTCGGATGTGGGTGTAGATACAACCCTTAAAATTATCCGTAGAATTGAAGAACGTGTAGCCAGAGATAAGTTTGTAACAACGACTGAGCTTGATAGTCTTCTGAGAGAAGAGATTGCTGAGCTATTGGCACAGAATAAGTCGGAGGATGTATCTGAGGCCTTTAAAAGCAATATCAAGCCTTATGTAATTATGGTGGTGGGCGTAAATGGTGTTGGTAAAACAACTACTATTGGTAAGTTGGCTTCACAATTCCACAAGGCAGGTAATAAAGTAATATTAGGGGCTGGGGATACCTTTAGAGCTGCCGCTGTTGACCAGCTTAAATTATGGGGACAAAGAGTAGGCGTAACCGTAATAGACCACGGAATGAATAGCGACCCTGCCTCAGTAGCCTACGACACCGTAAAGCAGGCTGTAGAACAAAATGCTGACGTGGTAATCATTGATACAGCAGGACGCTTACACAATAAAGTAAACTTGATGAACGAGCTTTCTAAAATCAAGCGTGTGATGCAGAAGTTTTTGCCTGATGCTCCCCACGAAATTTTATTAGTGCTTGATGGCTCGACAGGACAAAATGCCTTTATTCAGGCACAAGAGTTTACAAAAACAACTGATGTAACGGCTTTGGCTATTACTAAATTGGATGGAACAGCCAAAGGTGGCGTAGTTATCGGAATTTCTGACCAGTTTAAAATTCCTGTGAAATACATTGGCGTTGGTGAAAAGATAGAAGATTTACAGGTTTTCAATAAAAAAGAGTTTGTTGATTCATTATTCAAAAGAAAATAATCTTTGATATGATCAAGGTTAAAATCTTCATACTTATTCTTGGGTGCCTTTCGATGATTGGTGCTTTTGGACAGAAGACCAAGAAAAAATTGAAAAGGAAAAATACGCTTCCTGCTTCTGTACAAAAGGCTATTATCAATCCCGACACTCCTACTGGTACCAAACCAATTACTAATGAACCTGCTTTGGTTCAGCAAGGAATCTGTGGCACTATTTTCTGGAAATCAGGGAACATGATGCCTTCGCCTGATAGACCTACCCCTAAAGCAAAACCTGTCCAACGAGAATTAGTAGTATACGACTTAACGAATACCGCTGAAACTACTCGTGAAAATGGGTTCTATCAAACCATTGCTACCAAATTTATTAAAAGTGTGAAGTCTGATGAAGAAGGGAAGTTTTGTGTTGATTTAGAAGAAGGACGTTACTCTTTATTTATTCGTGAAGGAAATAAAGGCTTGTATTCAAATTTGTTTGATGGAGATGGAAATATTTTTCCCATTAAAGTAAGTAAAGACAAAATATCTATCACTGTTTTTACGATTGACTATCAAGCTTCATATTAAAACATAAGAGTCCCCTCGAATTTTAAAGTCATAAAACATGAGTCATCCCGAATTTTGAAATCATAAAAAAAGCGGTCGAAAAACTAATTTCGACCGCTTTTTTTATGATTGATGCTCCCCGAATTCCTATTGTTTGAGCGAAGCGAGTCGGTTCGCCGATGCGATTAGGAATTCTTGAATTTCAAAGAAAAATTCGTAATGACTCAAATTCTACTTTCCTTTTTCTTTTACCCAAGTATCTTTCAAGCCCACTGTTCTGTTAAATACCAAATGCTCAGTTGTTGAGTCTGGATCTAAACAGAAATAGCCTTTACGCATAAATTGGTAGTTCGTTCCTACTTGTGCTTCTTTCAAGCTTGGTTCTACAAAAACTTCTGGAATAACCGTCAGAGAATCTGGATTGATAAATTTCTTGAAGTCGTCTCCTACTTGCGAAGCATCTTCCAAAATCAATAGTCTATCGTATATACGCACTTCTGCTTTGCTAGCATGTTGTACAGATACCCAGTGAATAGTACCTTTTACATGAAGACCCGAAGTATCAGCACCTGAACGGCTTTCTGGAATATAGCTACAATGTAATTCGGTAATATTGCCAAATTCGTCTTTTACAAAATCATTGCATTGGATAATATAAGCACCTTTCAAACGAACCATCAAGCCAGGACCTAAACGGAAGAATTTCTTCATCGGAACTTCCATAAAGTCATCTTGTTCGATATAAATCTCACGACTGAATGGCACAATACGGCTTCCCGCATTTTCATCCTCTGGATTATTTTCTACGTGTAGTTCCTCTACTTGTCCTTCAGGATAATTGGTAATTACTACCTTCAATGGATCTAACACAGCCATTACTCGGGTAGCAAGTTTGTTCAAATCTTCTCTGACACAGTAATCTAGTACGCCTACATCAATCAAATTATCTCTTTTGGCCACACCGATTTTTTCGCAAAAATTACGAATTGATGTTGGTGTAAAACCACGGCGACGCAATGCTGAAATAGTTGGCATACGCGGGTCGTCCCAACCATTAACAATACCTTCGTTGACTAATTGAAGCAATTTACGTTTACTCATGACTGTATGAGTAAGGTTCAATCTTGCAAATTCGTATTGATGTGAAGGATAAATGCCTAGCTTTTCAATAAACCATTCGTATAAAGGACGGTGAACATCAAATTCTAACGTACAAATAGAATGGGTAATTTCTTCGATAGAATCTGACTGACCATGTGCAAAATCGTACATCGGATAAATACACCAAGCATCGCCCGTACGGTGGTGTGGTGCATGCTTAATACGATACATCAGCGGGTCGCGCATGTGCATATTCGGGTGAGCCATATCAATTTTAGCTCTTAGTACTTTAGCCCCATCTTCAAACTCACCAGCACGCATTCTACTAAATAAATCTAAATTTTCGTCTATGCTACGGTAACGGTATGGGCTATCTTCACCTGCGAAATTAGGATTCCCTTTTTGTGACGCAATTTGTTCAGATGTTTGGTCATCTACATAAGCCAACCCTTTTTTGATAAGCTCTACTGCAAAATTATATAAGGTTTCAAAATAATCAGAAGCATACAATTCTTCTCCTGCCCAATCAAACCCAAGCCAGCGAACATCTGCTTTGATAGAATCTACGTATTCAGTCTCTTCCTTTTCAGGGTTTGTATCATCAAAACGAAGGTTAGTTTGTCCACCATATTTAGCAGCCAAGCCAAAATTCAAGCATATTGATTTAGCGTGCCCAATGTGTAAATATCCATTAGGCTCAGGTGGAAAACGAGTCAAAACACGTCCTCCGTGTTTGCCCGCTTGTAAATCTTCTTCTACAATTTGTTCAAGGAAATTAAGTGATTTTTTTTCTTCTTCTGCCATAAGCTTAATCGTTATCAATTTGTTGGTTCTCGCATATTAGCACTTGTTTTGCTAATTAACAAAATCGTGACAAGACTATCTTACGAAATTACGGATTTTTTAGGGAATGAATCAGAGTTTTCTAGCAAATCAGATTTTAAAAACATTTTTTAACTCCGAAAGTTATAAAGTGGGGCTGTGGGCCATAAGCTTTTATCAAGCTGATTGCTATTGTACAAGTTCCCAACTCATCGTCTTTATATTATTCAATGCGTTATAAGCCTTGGATAACCATTTCAAAAACTCATCGAATCATTCACTCAATCAGAACTAACTAATTCACCCTTACAATACAAATGAAAGCTTTATTATTAAATGAGCAAGACATCGATAGAATTATAGAGATGGCTTGGGAAGACCGAACTCCCTTCGATGCTATTTTTATACAATTCGGATTAAAAGAACAAGAGGTAATAGCACTTATGCGCCGAGAAATGAAGGCGTCGTCTTGGCGAATGTGGCGTGAAAGAGTACAAGGAAGAGCGACAAAACATCTTGCAAAAAGAACTGTTGACCATACACGATTTAAATGTGCGCTACAAAGAAAAATTTCTCTGAACAAAATTTCTAAACGAAAGTAAGCATTTATACAAAATAAGATTCTGTTTTGCACTTTTCTATTTTTAGCATATAAATTCTGTTTTCACAGAATTTTATGAATAGATAGGTATATAATTGCCGAATAATAAAAATATTATTCTAAAAAATAGCTTTTTTGTAGAATTTCTTACAAAAATCACAAAAAAGCTATTAGATTTGCAATAGATTTCCTATCGCACTAAAAATAACCCATATTAAACAATCATGTAATTTGAAAAACCATTGAAATTATCAATGGCGTTTTTCGCTTTCATCAATTCTAAACTCCGAAGAAATGAGTATTAAACTAGATCAAATAGACCATAAAGTATTAGAAATTTTACAACAAAATGCCAAAATTACTAATGCACAATTATCAAAAGAAATAGGACTATCGCCTGCCCCAACACTGGAACGTGTTAAGAAATTAGAAACTGCTGGAATCATTGAAAGCTATCACGCACAATTAAACCGCGAGAAAGTGGGTTTAGGAGTCACTACTTTCGTAACTGTTACTTTGATAGGACATAAAAAGCAAGTTACAGAATCTTTCGTTTCACAAATAAACTCGATACCAGAAGTCATTGAATGTCACCACGTGACAGGTTCTGGAGATTTTTTGTTGAAAATAATTGCTAAAGACATTGCTTCATATCAGAAATTGATGCTTGAAAAAATCAATGAGATTGAAGAAGTAGCAGGAACACAAACGATGGTCATTCTTTCTACTTTCAAAGAAAGTAAAGTATTACCTATCCCTTGAACTTTATTTAGATAGATAATCCCTCATAAAAAAGGTCGGAAATGATTCAACATTTCCGACCTTTTTCTATGATTTTACTTTTTACTATTCTTCAATAACTATATAAAACTTAAAGTTGAGCGGGTCAAAGACTGCTGATATTTGCGTTAAGAATTCAGGATTGTTCAAATAGAAATTTAAAAAGTTTTCGCTTCTTTCTTGGGGTGTTCCATTCGGGAAAAGCTTCTGTTTTACTCCCAACAGCTGATTTACCTCAGTTTCATGGTTTCTTTCTTCTGCTTTTTTCAAACGCTTTTCTAGGTTTTCAAGCGCATTCAATACTTTTTGTTGCTCTCCTTTTACGGCACCTTCCAACGTTTTATCTATTTTTACCGCTTTTGTCAGAATTTCCTCAAAAACCTGCACAAAGGAATTACTCTCTGTAGAAAGGCTTAAACTATTTTCAGAATGCTTTTCAATAAAGCTTTTCTTCAAACTTATTTCATCCAAAAATAAATCCTGACTGGTTAAGTCTAATTTTTCCATCCTTTTAGCAGTAGCTTTATTGACTATCAAACAGAAGTTACGAGGCATCAAAATAGGGAACGCTACCTGATGGAAATCAAAAATGCCTTTTAATTGAAGCCAATAGGGTACTTCTGATGGACCGCCGATATAGGCTAGGTTTGGAAGAATCACTTCTTCATAAACGGGTCTTAACACCACATTAGGACTGAATTTTTCAGGTTCAGTTTCCAATAGGTCAAGGATTTCCGTTTCAGAAAACTGTAAACTAGTATTCAATACTTTATAAGTATTGCCTTCTTTGACAATACGCTCACGAAGTCCATTTTCTAAATAAAAGAAGTTGATTTCACGGGGAGAGATTTGGGTTTTGTAGCCCAAAGATTCTAGTTTTTCAGAAGTTTTTGAAACGACATCAAAAGCAGTATGGTGTAGTAAATCGTTTTTAATAATAGGGGCAAACAGTTTTTTCAAATTTCTATCATCTGCATCGATACAAATTAAGCCTTGGTCTCCGAATAAATCGTTAGCGTAACATCGTGCTGCATTCGCCAAAGTCTCATTGTTGAGGTATGCATCTTTGAAAATAGCAGGACATTCAGCCATTTCTGTTATCAAAGCCTCTAATTCCTTTGGATTCATTCTGCCCACTGCTCCTTTTTGGGCTGTTTCCCATGCTAATTTCTTGCCGAACAATGAAAAATGATTGATTTCCGCAAAATCATGGTCTTCAGTTGCCATCCAATAGACTGGTACAAAATTGTAAGCTGGGAAAGCATTTTTCAATGATTTCGCCAAGTTAATCGTTGTAACAAGTTTATAGATTACATAAAGAGGCCCTGTAAAAATATTGAGTTGATGCCCCGTAGTGACGGTAAACGTATTTTCCTCTAAAAGAATATCAACATTTGGCTTATTGCTTATATCTGAATACTGTTTTTTTAGCGTTTCTACTAAAATACTACGTTTGGCTGAATCAAATTGTTTTAAAGCGATTTGCTGCTCAAATCCTTTAAGATCTGGATAATTTTCGTAAAAATCTTTAGTTTTTGTGGATTGATTAATGAAGTCTAAGAAAAGAGACGAAAACTGATTGACGTCCTCTAACGGTAGTTGATGTATTTGCATTATTGCCTTATGCGTTTGATATTTAAAATTCAAACAGTCTTGTTTGGATTACAAGTTTAACGTAGAAGTTTTAAACTTTGTTCTTTTCTATCAAAAATTTCAACAAAAAAGCCTTTAGAAAATTTCTAAAGGCTTTCGATATTCTCCATAAGCTATTTAATTATCTTTTATTTCCATAAAATTTTGCAGTAATGCATCTTTATGAAAACTTGTACAATCTTATTTCTACACAAACCCGAATCGATTGTCTTTCTAATATTATCTACGTGATAAAAACAACGAAGGTTTCATAGGGCTTTACTTTTTTTAACTTACCTCTTTGATTTCTAAATATTTATCCCACAAAACAAGCTTATTTGCCCATTATTTTGATGGAAGTGAGTAAATTGACTAATACGCACGAGTAAGCATGATAATAGACACATTTTTTTTTCAAAAGGTTGGATACTCATTAGAATATTAATAGAAAAACCTCTTTTATTATTATCTTTAGTATTAAAATGTGAACTTCATCGCTATTATGCCCAAAATTATACTTGTTTTTTTGATGATTACCATGAGTTTGATGGCATTTGCCCAAACTCAACCTCAGTATAGTCAGTACATGATGAATAGTTATTTAATCAATCCAGCAGTTGGAGGCATTGAAGATTATACTGATATTAAAACGGGTTATCGAAACCAATGGACAGATTTTGAGGGAGCTCCAACTACTTATTATTTGTCAGCTCATATGCCTATTGGCAAGACAGATAGGACAAGTACGGGTGCTCGTCCTAATTTTAGTAAATCTATTCGGCGACCTATGCCATTATCAAACCAATTCAATACTTCGGCAAAAGTGCCTATTCATCATGGTATTGGTTTTATATTAGTGTCTGATAAAACAGGAGCCAATACGCAGAATAGTTTTAATATCAGCTATTCATTACACGTCCCTATTACTACGAAAATGAAACTAGCCATCGGGCTTTCTGGTGGAATATCTCAATACACAGTAGATTTCAGTAAAGTTCAGGTAAAAGACAACCCAGACCAAGCTATTGTTGCAGGCTCAAGGCTTACAGCCCTTCAACCCAATCTGAATGCTGGTGCTTGGCTGTATTCAAAGCAGTTTTTTGTGGGTATTTCAGCCAATCAATTTATTTTTAATAGCTTTAATTATAAAAATACTGATAACCCTAATCAGCGTTGGAGTGGCGATGCCATACCTCATTACTTTCTAACAGCAGGTTTTAGACAAGAACTCAGTGAAGATTGGACGCTCATACCTTCTACACTTATTAAAAGAGTAGCACAAGCTCCAATCAGTTTTGATGTTAACTTAAAAACAGTTTTCAGAGAACGATTTTGGTTTGGCACATCCTATAGACACAAAGATGCTTTTGTGGGATTAGTCGGTGCAAATATTAGTTCATTAATCAACTTGGGATATTCTTATGATTACACCTTATCAGGGCTAAAAGAACGCTCAAGAGGCTCACACGAAATAGTGATTGGTATTATGTTGAATAATCGTCAACGAGTGCTTTGTCCGCAAAATCTATGGTAGGGTATCACTAAACCATTTCCAAATACTTTAAGAAACTCCAAGCTCTTCTATTTGCCAAATATGCTAGCTTGTCTTCGTTTTCATAGGCTTCCTTCTCAAAACAAATATTTCTATACGCTACCTGATGATTTTGTCCTTTGAGCCTATTCAGCAGATATTCTGATAGATACCAAATATAAAATGGGAGGATGAGCAACTCAAGCTGTTGGGCTAGATGAATGCACTCATGATTGATTAATATTTTAGAAGGCAACTTGGTTCTAATAAGCACAAATGGAAAAATCGCCATACCATCGACATTCAGAAAAGGGCAATAGATGGTAAAAAACAACAATTTTTTACGATTTTCCAACATCTTATGGCTTTTACTTGCTATATTTTTCGTTTATTTTATCGTAAAGCGAAGCAGGTATTTTAGATGTATATTCAGTGATTTTTACTTCGGGACGTACCCAATCTAAATGACCTTTTATCCAAGCATAGGCTAAGCCAATTAATAATACGCCTATAAACACAAACATTTCTACTAACGAGAACCATCCCCACAGCCCATCCGTATCAGCAATTAATCGCTGATTTCCAAAAACTGTTGCCCAAGGAAATAAGAAGATAATCTCGACGTCGAAAAGGATAAAAATTAAGGCAATTACATAAAAACGGATATTAAATCGAACGTTTGCATTCCCATCTGGCTCTTCTCCTGACTCATAAGTAGTGAGTTTTTCCACATTCGGACGGTTCGGGCGAATCAGTTTTGCTATAAATAATATTACGGCTACAAAAACTATCGCAGCAATGATAAAGAGTAATATATAACCAAAATCAGTAATCATCTTAAAAGGTATTGGCGTTATTTATTTTTTCTGAAATTCAAGTATCCTTTTACTACCGTAAAAGTAGTGATGGCCAAAAAGAATAAAATAACGTAATGAACATAGTTGATAATCCAAGGGAATTCTACTCCAAAATAATAGCCTCCACCTACTAAAGAACCAACCCAAATTGCACCGCCCGTAATATTCAACAAGAGGTATTTAGGATAATTCATTCGGCTAATTCCTGCTAAAATTGGGGCAAAAGTACGAATGTAAGGCAAAAATCGGCTAATTATTAATGCTTGGCTACCGTATTTTTCAAAAAAATCGCGGGTAGAATCCAAGTGTTTTTGCTTAAAATACCAAGTATCGGCCTTATTTTCGAGGTTACTGCCAAAAAACCGCCCAAACAAAAAGCCCGTTAAGGAACCTACTACAGCCGCCACAAAAAGATATAACAAAACCGTTCCGATGGTATACTTTAGGAAGCCTGTTCCTACAAAAACACCCGTCAAAAAAAGGAGATAGTCGCCAGGAAGGAAAAAGGCAAAGAACAAACCGTTTTCAGCATATACTACAAAAGTAATAGCAAAAAGCCCCGCACCAATGATTTCTTTAGAATCTGATAAGTATTTAATGATTTCGGATATGTCCATTTTAAAATAGATGAAATGCCTGTCGGGCTGAAGTATAAAATACTTTTTTCTGTTAAGAGGCTTTTTTCAACGTTAGTTTAATAACTAAACACTTGAAAGACAAAATTAGTCTATCAATCTGTTTATTTTAATTTTATTAATTGATTTAAAGAGTATTTCATCTAATCAAAAACAAAATACATAACAAAGCGTTCTGATAACATTGAATGTTAGATTAGTAAAATTACTTAAATTTCAGACAAATTCTCTAATCCTAAAATCATTAATTAATCAAATCATTGTTTCCTAAAAAACAATTAAATGAATTAAAGACTATGAAAAAAACAATCATTATCATTTTAGTGCTTCTACTACTTTTGGGAGGGTTTTTCTCTTCTAACCTGATTCGTTTTTTTTATAATTTATCTTCTGATGCCGAGACCGAGGCAGATACGATAAGCGTGATTCCAGAAATGGCAGAACCTGTTTTTAAAAAAGAAGGAGAATTAGAATTTGTAAATACTAAACAAAAATTAACGATTGAGATTGCCGACAATGATAAGGAAACAGAACAGGGCTTAATGTTTCGTCGTTCAATGCCCGACTCTTGTGGGATGTTGTTTATCATGCCCGAAAATGAGCCTCAAAGCTTTTGGATGAAAAATACTTTTATTCCTCTTGATATTATTTTTTTAGATAATCAAAAAAGAGTTGTAACCATACAAGCTAACAGAGCTCCATTTTCAGAAGAAGCAATACCTTCTTACGAGAACGCAAAGTATGTATTAGAAGTAAACGCAGGATTTTGCCAAAGAAAGGGGATTGAAAAGGGGGATTTGTTGAAGTGGTGAGTTGTAGGTTTTGGACTGGAGGATTTTGGACTAGAGGACTTTAGGATTGGACTTTAAGATTATTGGACTGGAAGACTTTATTTAGGATGAGACTGAGGAGTTTTGATTTATCAAACCTTAACAAATAAACCTTAAAGTCCTTTAGTCCAAGAATCCTAAAGTCTTAAAGTCCAATCCTAAAGTCCTCTAGTCCAAAATTCCTCTAGTCCCAACTAAAATCTACTTAACCTCCACATCAAAAGTTCCATCAAAATCTATACTCCCTACCGTATATGAACCATTTTTGATCGGAGAACCATTCACTGGTGGTTGGTGGTGTAAAACCACCTGCAATTTGCCAGTTCCTGCTACAGCCGTTTTTACAGTGGCCGTCAAGCCCACATCAAAACCACGAGAGTCTTTATCTTTTCCAGAAACAGTTAATAATGATGCTGGGGTGGATACATATTCAAACAAATGCTCATCCTTTTGCTCTTGAATCTCTTCTGTTACATTGACAACAGGCGTTTTTGTTTCATCTAGCATCTCGACAGCCAAAGCATACGTTTTGTTCGCATCTAACGAAATCTTGTCAATCGTCGGGGCATTTCCTCCAATACCATCAAGGTCTTTGAATAAAAAAGTTTTAGTAACACCGCCCTCAGTAAATTTCAACCTTACTGTTGTTAGGTTCTCATTGTCTTCCTGTGGCGCAGGTTCATCCTTCTTACATCCTACTACCAAAACAAAGGCTAACGTTGCCATCAAAAGTGTTTTCTTAGTCAATTTCATATTTGTTGAATTTATATAATGCAATAACGTTGCAAATATAATGAATGGGGACAATATTTTTGCACTATTGTTGCAAAATAAAATTCTTGTCGCCATATTTGCAACAATGTTGCAAATATGAAAAAACTATTTTCTAAATACGGATATGATTACCTGGGCATCTTAGGCTCAGGAATCTGCTTGGTGCATTGCTTAGCAACACCATTAATAATGCTTGTGCAAGCTTATTATAAAACAGAAGTCAGTATTAGCTCCCATGAAGGTATCCGATATTGGGATTATATCTTTCTAATTACCTGCTTCGTAGCAGTATTTTTTACTACTAAAGAAAGCACTTCACAGAAAATAAGTAGCTCTTTTTGGTTATTCTTCTTTTTTTTCGCAATCGCTATTTTATTTGAAGACGACTTTAAATACATCAATCTACTGGGCTATTTTGCTTCGGTTGGACTCATCATCACTCATATCATTAATATTAGAAATTGCAGAAGATGTCAAACAAAAAACTCCCCGTTACAGTGCTAAGTGGCTTTTTAGGCGCTGGAAAAACCTCGTTGCTCAATCATATTTTACATAATAAAGACAACCTAAAAGTGGCTGTTATTGTAAATGATATGAGCGAAATAAACGTAGATGCCCAATTGGTGAAACAAGAAAATACCTTATCAAGAACCGAAGAGAAGTTAGTCGAGCTATCAAACGGTTGTATTTGCTGTACCCTTCGGGAAGATTTGATGATTGAAGTTGAGCGACTGGCGAAAGAAAACCGTTTTGATTACCTTTTAATTGAATCCACGGGTATTTCAGAACCCTTACCTATTGCCCAGACTTTTAGCTATATCGATGAAGAAAATGGCATCGATTTATCTAAATTCTCCAGACTAGATACTATGGTGACGGTGGTAGATTGTTTCAATTTTGCCAAAGACTTTGGGTCTATTGATACAGTGTGGACACGTGGCATGAACGACGAAGACCCAAGTGATACTAGAACTATCGTAAACTTGCTTACTGACCAAATTGAATTTGCCAATGTTATTATCTTGAATAAAACAGATTTATTAACACCTGAAAAAGTGGGCGAATTGAAGGCTATTATTCAAAAGCTAAATCCTAATGCTAAGATACTCTCATCCGAATTTGGGAAAGTACAAGCAAAAGAGATTTTGAACACTGGCTTATTTAATTTTGAGGAGTCCTCAAACACTACAGGCTGGATACAAGAATTAGCCAATGCAAAACATACTCCCGAAACAGAAGAGTATGGCATTAGCTCATTTGTATTCAGAGACCCTCGCCCTTTTCATCCAGAACGATTCTGGAATTACATCAATAACTATTGGCATGGAGGCATTATTCGCTCGAAAGGTTTATTCTGGATAGCCTCTCGCCCCAAAGATGCCCTTAATTGGGGTCAGGCTGGCGGGTCAGTCCGTGCAGATTGGGCTGGTTCATGGTGGGCGGATATTCCCTCTTGGGAACGTCCATTTTATCCCGCTTGGCTTGAAAACAAGAAAACCATCATGGCACGATGGGATAAACGCTTTGGAGACAAAATCAATGAGCTAGTAATCATTGGGCAAGATTTAGATAAAGAAGCCATTATTGAGGAGCTGGAGGAATGTCTTTGTGTAGAAGAAGAAATTGTACGAATGCAAAAGAAAGGAACATTCATTGATCCATTTCCAGTATTTCAATAAAAATCTTAAGTAAAATAAAGGTAGTGTAATACTAAAACCCATAGGCTTTTGGCTTATGGGTTTTTATCTAAGAAAGCGTTTCCGTTTACAATAAAACCTGTACTTGTTCAAAATATATTAGCGTATAGTCTCTCTTAAAAAAGAAGGGGTTCCGAACGATTTTAGAACTGTAAGATACAGATTGCCAATTTTTTTTCGTAAAATTGCTTTACAATGAACACGTACATATAAGCTTTATATGGTAGATGCCAACGTTTACTAGGTTTTCATAAATGGATAAACATTGGCTAATGAATCTTACCTCAATACAATAATGACTTCACGAGAAAAAATAAATCAAGTTTTTGAAGAAATGGGAAAAGTAGTGGTAGGTCACGAAAAACTGACGAATCGACTACTCATTGGCTTATTTACAGGCGGACACGTTTTGTTAGAAGGTGTACCGGGCTTGGCCAAAACATTATCTGTAAATACCTTATCAAAAATCCTTAAGTTAGATTTTCACCGTATTCAATTTACGCCCGACTTATTACCTGCCGACCTTATCGGAACGATGATTTATAGTCGGAAATCTGATGATTTTGAAGTAAAAAAAGGACCAGTTTTCGCTAATATTATTCTAGCGGATGAGGTAAACCGTGCTCCAGCAAAGGTACAATCTGCCCTTTTGGAAGCCATGCAGGAAAAGCAAGTGACTATTGGTGATTTTACCTATCCGCTTGATAAACCATTTTTAGTTCTGGCAACTCAAAACCCTGTAGAGCAAGAAGGGACTTTTCCTTTACCAGAAGCGCAAGTAGATAGGTTTATGCTAAAAGTATTTGTTGACTACCTAAATAAAGAGCAAGAATTGGAAGTAATGAGGAAGATGTCGAACATGGATTTTAATTACCAGCCCAAACCTATCCTGAATAAGGAAGACATTTTTAAAATCAGAAAGGAAATCAACGATATTACTATTTCTGAAACGCTTGAACGATATATTATTGAACTTATTTTTGCCACGCGTAAGCCGGGGGATTATGGATTGAGAGAAGAAGCCCGCTATGTACAATTTGGAGCATCGCCTCGTGCAAGCATCAATTTGAATTTAGCAGCCAAAGTATTAGCGTATTTAGATGGCCGAGATTATGTATTACCAGAAGATATCAAAGAAATAGCCCCAGATGTATTGAATCACAGAATTATGCTTAATTATGAAGCTGAGGCTGATGGTATCACTACGATGCAAGTAATCGATACTATTTTAAGAAGAGTAGCAATTGGCAGGTAAAAAGGTTGTAGAAGATTTTCCACATAATCTTCTACAACAAAATTGAGTATTTTATTCTACAAATTCTTTGTTCTGAATTTCACTTCGTATAATGAAAAGGGGGCGGTTTTTAGACTGGAAAAAGACTCGCAAAATATATTCTCCGAGCACTCCCAACGCTAGTAATTGCACGCCACTGAAAAGAATAATCATAAAAAGCAACGCAGGAAAACCTTCTATTACTTCTTGAAGATAATATTTTTTTATCAATACACTTATAAAGTATATCAACGAAACGACAATGGCAAACAAACCCAATCTTGTTACAAATTTGATGGGGAATTCGCTAAAATTAAAGATGCCACTATAGGCTAATTTAAAAAGCTGTTTGAAAGAATATTTTGATTCTCCAGCTTGACGTTCTTCTCTAGCATACTCTACTCCTATCTGTTTAAACCCTACCCATGTGCGCATTCCTCTTAAATAACGACTTTCCTCGGGCATTTTATTTAAGATATTCACTACTCTACGGCTCATCAAAGCGAAGTCTCCACTATCCAAGGGAATATCTACATAAGCGATACTCTTCAATAAACGATAGAATAGATAATAGGCACTACGTTTTACAAAGCCTTCTTTACGCTGTTTACGAACAGCATACACGACATCATAGCCTTGTTTTAAATAAGGATAAAACTCTAGGAGTAATTCAGGAGGATCTTGGAGGTCGCCATCAATGACCATTACAGCTTCAGAGCCTTTGGAAATGGCTAAACCTGCTGTAAGGGCTAGTTGATGCCCGTGGTTTCGTGCTAAAAATAAACAATGATATCTTTCATCACTTAATGCCAGCGCTTGCATCAATTCTGCGGTATTATCACGGCTTCCATCATCTACTAAAACAATTTCAATGCTTACTTGAGCCGAATCCATTAATGCATTTAACCTTTCTATCAAAAAGGGGAAAGTTTCACTTTCGTTATAGAGAGGGGCGATAATTGAAATTTGGGGGATATTCAACGAATTAAACTGTTTTTAGGTAAAGACTTTATGAATGGGTTTCTATAATAGAAAATATAATCAGCCTCAAATATAGCCTAAAAAATTCAGATTAAACTTTCTGTCAGCCTGAATCCTATATGTTTTGCTATCAAACGAAGCTTTAACTGTTTGAAAATTTAGTTTTTTTAAGGAGTGGGTACAACAATACCGAGATTAGAATGATAAATGTTCCTGCATAGAACCCCACGGTCATTCGTTCTTTTTCTCCAAAGAATATATAAGCCAAAATAATTCCATAAACAGGCTCAAGGTTTAATGTAAGGTTAAACGTAAAGGCTGAAAATTTACGAATTAGCTCTACTCCTTCTGCAAAAGCATAAACTGTACACACAAAAGCTAAGATACACAACCATAGCCAATCTAAGCCCTGCGGAATAAGGATAAAATCATTATCTGCTTGAATAAACAAATACAAAACAGGTATGAAAGTAATGAATGCCGCACCGAGCATCTCATAAAATGTAATGATTTGGGGACTATGTTTTTTAGCAAACTGAGCATTAATGACAGAAAACAACGCACTTAAAAAGGCGGAGAATATTCCGACTAATAAGCCCATGATGTGGTCTACTTCAAACAAGAAAATTAAATATAAACCTACGATTACCATTAAACCTAGTCCTACTTCAATGATCCTTATTTTCCTTTTTTCCCATAAAGGTTCAAGTAAGCTTGTCCACAACGACCCCGTAGAAAAACCTGCAAGGCATATTGCTACAGTTGAGATTTTGGCTGCATAAAAAAATGTAAACCAATGTAAAGCAATAATGCCCCCTGTGGCTAATAACTGCCAAGTAGCTTTTACAGAAATTTTAATAGGTACATTTTTAAGGTATAAATAAAGGAATAGTCCTGCGGAGGCCAGAAAAGTTCTAAAGAAAACAATACTTAAAGAATGGGCAGAAATTAAGGCTCCTAGAATAGCCGTAAACCCAGCAATGAGTACTACAAAATGAAGTTGAAAATAATCTTTTATGCTGTTTGTTTTCATGAAGCGGTTTGGTCTGTGTTAGCAATTAGCTGTATGTCAATTAGCAATGCCAAAATATTGATTTATCTGTTAGAAAAAGTGCCTGAATGATGGAGAATAAGATACTCCGCATGCTAAATTCAAAACTCCACACTATCTAGGCACGGTATAGTATAAAATAAAACCAATCACCGTAAAAACGATATTAGGCAACCAAACGGCTAGTAGCGGAGGCATTCCTCCTGATTGAGCAATTCCCTTGCTCATCATAAAGAATAATATGTATAAAAACGCCAACATAAAGCCTAGGGCAATCTGAAAGCCTACCCCACCTCTTGCTTTCCGAGCAGATACAATTACCCCGATTACACTCAGAATGATGACGGCAAAAGGATTGGCAAATCGTAAATATTTTTCAATCAAGAAAATCTCAATACCATCTGCCCCTCGTGTTCTAATCTGATTAATGGTATCTTCTAATTCTGAGTTTGTTAGCGTTTCATGAATCTGGTACTTGCTTTCAAAATCTTTGGGAAGTAAGTTAAGCGTGGTGTCTATTTTAGTACCATAAGTTAGCTTTTGTTTGCCATTAGGCAGAAAAGTCCTCACTCTATAATCGAAAATCGACCATTTCTTGCGAGTAGAATCCCACGTAATATGGTCGGCTAATAATTTCATTTTTAATTCATGCCCATCTATTTTATCCAAAGAAAAGCGATAGCCCGTTTGCGAACCCGTATCATAGCTTTCCATGTAAGCATAATCTTGTGGACCAATTTTGATATGCACATCTCTATCGCTATAATAGTATGAGCCTACTACATATTTTCGTTCAAAGGCAATACGCGTTTTATTAGCATTAGGAATTATCCACCCTACCATAAAGAAGGTTAGAATCCCTACAATAGACGAGGCTATAAAATAAGGTCTGATAAAACGGGTGAAGCTGACGCCCGTACTTAGAATAGCAATGATTTCTGTACGCGCTGCCAAGTTTGCCGTAAAAAAAACAGTAGCAATAAACACCATTAACGGACTAATATAATTAGCCCAATAGGGAATAAAGTTCAGGTAATAATCAAACAAAACAGCATGAACAGACGCTTTATTATCGATGAAGTTGTCAATTTTCTCGGTATAGTCAATCACCATAATAATAGAGACGATGATTAAAACCGCAAAAAAGTAAGTTTTAAGAAATTTTTTAATGATGTATAAATCGAGAATCTTCATTTTTTTTCAGGTAACAATAGCCTAAATTACCGCTATTGAAATAGTAATATGCTACAAAGCTACGAATAAATAAATGTCTGCGGTTTGAAGAAGCATTCTATAAGATTAAAAAATGTTAAAAGTTAATATTCTTCGTTATAAGAGAATAAGTAATTGTGTGCGTCTAAACAAGATTGCTCAAATTATTATTTTTCACATATTTACGCTATGTTTTACCTATATGTGTAAAAAAATACCCACTTTTATACAACATCTACAATTTTAGTATTGTTTTGTAGCGCAAATGTGGATTAAAAGGATAGTGACGTGCTTTTATACATATCCTAGTAGTTTACATTCAGCAAAAGCCCCAATGATTTATCATTATTTTGTGATAATATTTATTTTTTCCCAGAGTTTATTAAAATTATTTGAGCTTGTTGCATTATCAATAATATAATAAATTATGATAATTTATGTACTTTTGTCTATCAATCGAATGGAATTCCTGAACTTAGTAGATATATTACTATTTTATTCAAAGTGCAAGCAGTTGATAATTTATCAAAACCATTTTATTGGCGAAGCAACTAAATTAAAACTTCATCATTATGATTTCTAAAAAAGCTAAATATGCTTTGAAAGCCCTAAAAGTTCTAGCTCGTGAATATGAAAAAGGGCCATTACTTATTTCAAATATTGCTGAATCAGAAAATATTCCCAAAAAATTTTTAGAAGCAATCCTTCTTGAATTACGCAATCATGGGCTTTTACAAAGCCAAAAAGGTAAAGGTGGCGGTTATTACTTAAGAATACCACCTGACCAAGTTTCTTTCGCTAAAATCATTCGTATCATTGACGGCCCCATTTCGCCAACGCTGTGTGTATCATTGCATTTTTATGGCAAATGTGATGATTGCGGAGACGAGGAAAGTTGTTCATTGAGAAATGTTATGGAAAAATGGAGAGATGCCAATCTTGCCGTTTTAGAAGAAAATACATTAATAGATTTAGTAAAATAAAAAATAGCCCTAGCATCAGCTAGGGCTATTTTTTTGATTTATATCCGCTTTTGAATTAGTATTCTTTAAAGTGGAAAAGATTAATTACTACACTATCTTAAAAAACCATATTTCAATGTTTTAGCCTCAAAAAACACTTCTTCCTAAGATTAGAAAGCATTTTTATTATTTTCGCATAATAAGTATTAAATAATTGTAATATTTTCAACCTATTAAATATTGTTATATTGAGAATTATTGTTATTTTTACAACATAATTGTTCACAATAACCACTATCTAATAAAATGAAAAAGTTCAACCAATTCATGATTCTACAATGGCTAGTATTTTTACCATTAATACTTCCTTTAAGCATTGTTTCAGGCATTCTTCATGGTGTTAAACACTCTATCAGCGACCTCGTAGAGCAGATATCAAGAGATGTTTCTCATCCTATTATTCATGAAGAAAATCCAGATTCTTTTGCTTGAAATCGTCTGGATCAAGTTCAAGAAACTCTTCCCAGAAAGCATTCGTTGGAACAGCAGCTTTACAGATAATCGGTTCTTTCTTAATGGGATGAATAAAATACACCCTTCTGGCATGTAAGTTAATACTTGCATCAGCATTGGGGCGATCAAAACCATATTTTAAATCTCCGCGAATAGGGCAACCCATTGAGGCTAACTGAACTCTGATTTGATGAGGGCGGCCAGTAATGGGTTCTACCTCAATCAAGAAATGCTTGTTGATTTCTCCCAATACTTTGTAATTAAGTTCTGCTTTTTGCGAGCCTTTTACTTCAGTTTCATGCGCCGTCACTACATTCTTAGCTTCGTCTTTTACAATCCAATGAATCAACTTTCCTTTTGCTTCTTTAGGTTTACGCCTAACTATTGCCCAATAGGTTTTTTGAATATCTCTTTTTCTAAATAGCTCCATCATGCGTTCTAGTCCTTTAGACGTTCTGGCAAAAATAACCAAGCCACTAACAGGCCTATCTAGGCGATGAACAGGATGTAAAAATACATCCCCTGGTTTATTATATTCTTTTTTGATATATTCCTTAACGGCGTCCGTCAATGTTCTATCCCCTGTTGAATCTCCTTGCACTAAAATTCCAGCCCTCTTGTTGACAATAATAATATGATTGTCTTCATATACTACGTGAAAATCTTTCATTTTCTATTTTTGATTTTACGAGTTGAATTACTCTTTAAACTCGATTTTTGATTAATAACTCTCTTTTTGATTCGGAAAATCAACTGATTTTACATCCTGAATATACTGTGTAATTGCTTCATTCATAATTCCATCCAAGTCAGCATATCTTCTTAAGAATCTTGGTTTAAATTCCTTATTGATGCCAAGCATATCATGAATTACTAAGATTTGCCCATCCGCATCGGGGCCTGCTCCTATTCCTACAGTTGGTATGGTGATACTCTGAGACACTTTTTTAGTAAGACTTGAAGGTATTTTCTCAAGTACAACACCAAAAGCACCAATTTCGTCCAACATTTGTGCATCTTCTATCAATTTGTTGGCTTCTTGGTCTTCTTTTGCTCTTACATTATACGTTCCAAACTTATAAATTGATTGTGGCGTCAAGCCTAAATGCCCCATCACAGGAATACCTGCACTCAATACCCGAATAATCGACTCTTTGATTTCTGAACCACCTTCCATTTTGACGGCATGTCCACCTGACTCCTTCATGATTCTGATAGCCGAACGAAGTGCTTCAGAAGAATTTCCCTGATATGAACCAAAGGGGATATCAACGACAACCAATGCTCTTTTTACAGCCTTCACTACCGAAGTAGCATGATAAATCATTTGGTCGAGTGTAATAGGCAAAGTAGTTTCATGTCCAGCCATCACGTTCGATGCCGAGTCACCAACGAGGATTAAATCTACGCCTGCTGCATCAACAATACGAGCCATAGAATAGTCGTAAGCAGTAAGACAAGAGATTTTTTCACCCCTATTTTTCATTTCTTGCAAAATATGTGTAGTAATTCGTTTGATTTCGTTATTCACTGGCATGATTTTTTGAGCTTTTTTTTCGTTACACATAACATATAGGATAAATACATACTTTTAACGTGAATGATTTCTTTTTACATGAAAAATAAACCGATTTTCATTCCAAATTAAGTAGGCATATTTACATATTGTCAGCGTAATATTAAATAATGTACAAATTTAAGATTTATTAGTATCTAAAATAGTTAAAATATATTTCGATATGCTTTTTTTCAAAATAAGTGCTTTTTTCAGAGAATATCACTAAATATTTACTAAAAAAGGGGTACTTTTACTTGATAAATTTTATATTCATTGTTATATTCATTTTATCTAATAAATCTATTTCAGTCCCTATCATTTATACTAAATCAAACAAGTTATGAAACAGATTTTTTCAACAAGAAGTCTATTGCAAAACAAGTCTGCTCAGATTGGCCTGGGTTTATTGACGTGTTTAGCACTAAGCAATCCGTCATTTGCTCAAGACTCTAGTAAAAAACCGACGATTGTAAGTACAATCACAGACAATGGAATTACTACGACGACCTACTCAAATGGTCAAATCGTTAAAACGGTTGCAGACGGGTATTATTTAGATTCTGCTTTTTATAAAAATAGCAATGTCTTAAAAGCTACTCAAGGCAAACGTTACTGGAAACTTACTGATAGAGTAGGGGTGTCAATCCCTGTTGGAAACACAGTAAATGGCAAAGATATAACGATGTTCTTGAAACCGGGTGGTTCTAACTCACTTTCTGTTACACGTCAATGGGGTATTATTGGTCTTGGTTTAACTGGAGGTTATCAGTTCTTTCAGGTTGGTGATGATTATAATGGTCCAGATGGACGTATCTATAAAAACTATGATGCTTTAGTATTGTCTGGAAAAATCCCTGCTGGTATTACAAGAAATGATTTGAAATATGATAAAATTTCAAGCATGCAAGATTTTTATTTATTGATTGGACCATCATTGGACATTCCGATTGGTAAAAAATTAAATGTTAATCTTGATGCTCGTGGTGGTTTGTTCAATACTTCTGCTCCTCGTTTTGGTGCTTATTTACAAGACGGGAATTTTGGTGCGCAGTCATTAATTTTTAGAATGAACTCTTCTGCTTCAAAAAATAAACTTGGCGGACTTATTGCCTTAGATGTAACCTATAAAGTAGGTGAAACATGGGCATTAGGCCTTAACGCACAAGGTTTCATTACAGAAACTCCATTTACTACAGTAGGTCAAGACGTTTCTCAAGGATCTACTAAAACTTTAACCAAAGAAGATTTAAGCACACATGGAGGTTATACCTTTGGGCTTGCGTTATCACATACATTTGGTGAAGACAACGGCAAAACTGTTTATACGCTATTACCTCCTCCGCCAGCACCAATCGTGGTGTATGCTCCAACAATATTAGGAGAAAACGGAAAGATGTATGATTATAAATCTGCTGAAAAACCTGTATTCAAATGGAAAAGCAATGCTCCTAATCCAGATCAGGAAGAATATTTATTCAAACTTTACAAAGCTGACGGTTCAGATACGCCAATCTATCAGCAGACAACTAAAAACACTAGCTTAACATTGCCTGACAATGTTGCATTAGCTAACGGTGATGAAGGTGACTTCTACTACTACTCTGTACAGTCAGTAGTTCAGAACAAACACTTCTCAGAAGCAGATGCTGCTAGCTTTGGTTATAAAGCAAAACCTGTAGCTTCAATTACACCAACTAAACCTACTACTGACCAGTATATGTTTAAGGTATTTGGAGGAACTACAGCACCAAGCTCTATCAAACCAAAAGTACGTCGTAAAGTAACAAAACCTGCTGTAGCTGTTGTTCCTAAGAAATTGGTACCTCGTAAAAAATCTACGAAGCCTGCAAGCAACTATGTTAACTACGAAAACGTAACAGAGAATCCTAAAGTAAAATGGCCTGATGATCTTCCATTACCGAAGAATCCATCAATCTATGAATACGAAGTTCAACGCTTGAATCCTGGTGATTGTAAGCCTGTTGGTCCAGTAGCAAAATATAGATTCTATATTGACCCTAAAAATCCTGATGATATCCGTATTCTTCCTGACAAACCGAAGAAAAAATAATTAGGATTTAAAAATAAAAAAAAGCATTCTGAATTCAATTCGGAATGCTTTTTTCGTTTGTATGAATTCAACTAAACATTTATTGTTCCAAAATAAATTACTTGATTACCTGTAGCGGTAACCCTTGCGGTTACCGTATCGTTTAACAAAGCATCGATTCAATAAACGGTAACCGCAAGGGTTACCGCTACAAGTTGTTACAAGTAGTCGTCTAAAATAGACGATACGTTTTAATAGCATAATGTATTATATAAATACATTATGCTTGATAATTTTTGGAAACAGATTTGACAATTAGTTACTAACAATAAATCTATACAGATTTATACAGCCAGTAAAGAATACAGAAAAGGAAATGGAAGTAATGGAAAGAAGACTAAAAAAGTACAATGAAGATGAATAAATCTAGAGATGTGTCAATACTTCGAAAAAAAGTTTATTTTTTTTTACTTATCACGCAACCTTTAAAAAAGGTGGCTTGTCTATATAAGTACAAATAATAAAGCAATTAGTGGTAACATAAACAACCCCTCCGACATGAATCAGAGGGGTTTCGTTTTTTATATTAGTCTGCTTTTTGTTCCATACGTTTACGCATACTTGGATCCAAGTAAATTTTACGCATACGAATCGACTTTGGTGTTACTTCTAAGTATTCATCCTTTTGGATGTATTCCATAGATTCTTCCAAAGAGAACTGGATTTTCGGAGCAATTTTAACGTTTGTGTCTGTACCAGAAGCACGCATGTTAGTCAATTGTTTCGCATTTTGAAGGTTTACTTCAATATCATTCTGACGGTTGTGCTCTCCAACTACCATACCTGCATAAACTTCTTCAGTAGGGTCGATAAAGAAAACACCTCTATCTTGTAATTTATCTACAGCATAAGGAGTAACAACACCAGAGTTCATAGAAATTAATGAACCGTTGATACGACCAGGGATTGTTCCTTTGTAAGGCTCATAAGCTTTGAAACGGTGTGCCATGATAGCTTCACCGAAAGTAGCTGTCAATACTTTAGAACGCATACCAATCAAACCACGTGAAGGAATGTTGAATTCTAAGTGTTGTAAGTCACCTTTAGGTTCCATAATCAACAACTCACCTTTACCTTGTGTAGCCAATTCGATTACTTTACCAGCAGACTCGTCTGGAACGTCAACTACTAATGTTTCAATTGGTTCTAAACGCTCACCATTTTCACCTTCTTTGAAAATTACTTGTGGTTGACCTACTTGTAATTCATAACCTTCACGACGCATCGTTTCAATTAATACAGACAAGTGAAGAATACCACGACCAAATACTAAGAATTTATCTTCAGAATCAGTAGTAACTACTTTCAAGGCTAAGTTTTTCTCAGTTTCTTTGAACAAACGATCACGTAAGTGACGAGAAGTTACAAATTTACCTTCTTTTCCAAAGAATGGTGAGTTATTGATGGTAAACAACATATTCATTGTTGGCTCATCAATCGAGATTCTTGGTAATGCTTCTGGAGTATCATAGTCAGTAACAGTATCACCGATTTCAAAATCTTCAATACCCATCATTGCACAAATTTCACCAGCACTTACTTCAGCAACTTTTACTCTTCCAAGTCCTTCAAATACTTGAAGTTCTTTGATTTTCATTCTTTTTACAGAACCATCTGCTTTCATTAAAGCTACTTGCATACCTTCTTTGAAAGTTCCACGGTGAACACGACCAATAGCGATACGACCAACGAATGAAGAATAATCTAAAGATGTAATCTGCATTTGTGGGATACCTTCGTTTTCTGGTGCTGGAGGAATCGTATCGATGATTACATCTAATAATTCAGTAATATCTTCCGTTTTACGTTTCCAGTCAGTACTCATCCAACCTTGTTTAGATGAACCGTATAAAGTAGGGAAATCTAATTGGTCTTCAGTAGCACCTAAGTTGAACATCAAGTCAAATACTTGCTCGTGTACTTCGTCAGGGCGACAGTTTTCTTTATCTACTTTATTGATGATTACGATAGGTTTTAAACCTAAGTCGATAGCTTTACCTAATACAAAACGAGTTTGAGGCATTGGTCCTTCAAAAGCATCCACCAAAAGGCAAACACCATCAGCCAATTTCAATACTCTTTCTACTTCACCTCCAAAGTCAGAGTGACCCGGAGTATCAATAATATTAATTTTTACGCCTTTGTAGCGAACAGATACGTTTTTAGAAACGATAGTGATACCACGTTCACGCTCCAAATCGTTGTTGTCAAGAATTAAATCTCCGAACTCTTGGTTATCACGAAATAACTTTGAAGCATGGATGATTTTATCAACAAGGGTAGTTTTACCGTGGTCAACGTGAGCAATGATGGCAATGTTACGAATACTTTGCATGATTTCAATTTGAAAATTTGAAACGGGCTCGCCCGTGCGATGAATTAATTTGAAAATGAAATTGTAAGAATTATACTCTTCAAACTATCTGATTTCCAAATTTACATTTAAGGGTGCAAAGGTAATGATATTATCTTAGAAAAATGCTATTAGCTTGAAAAAATAACAAAGAAATAAATTGAAGCCCCAGATTTGGCATAAAAGAGTTAAATGATTGTAAATCAATGGCTAGAACTAGATTTGGAAATATTAATTTGAAGGATTTAATATAAATTATAAAAGAAAAAATAGCAATAATACAATTTATCAAAATGCGTGCTTTAGTTAAGTCCTATTTAATATTCAGGGGCACTTTCAGTTCTATTAATGTTCCTTTAGATGGTTGCGTCAAGATTTGCAGACTCCCGTTCATAGCAAGGGCTCTTTCTTTCATATTATTTAACCCATTTCCCTGTTTGATATTAACTTCTTCAAAACCAATTCCATTGTCTTTTACAATCACAGTAAAATATTCTTCGGTAAAATAAATAGCAATTTCAACATGAGTAGCCTGTGCATATTTGACACTATTATTAACGGCTTCCTTAAAAACAAGGTATATATTATATTGCTTTAAAGGCGAAAACTGAATCTTACTTAAGTCTGCTACATTAAAACGATAATCAATATTTTTGGGCTCTAACATTTCAGCCGTGAACTCTTTCATTTTTACGATTACGCTATCCAAGCTTTCCTCTGTTTGTTTTGTCGTCCAGACAATATCACTTAGCGAGCGTTGTACTTTTTGTGAGCTCTCACTAATTCTATGAACCAAATCTTTTACAGAACTAGGATTTCTATCAATCTGATTTTCAACAACCTGACTCAAGATTCCAATACTACTTAAGGTAGAACCAATGTCATCGTGTAAATCACGTGCTATTCTATTTCTCATTTGATCATTGGCTTTCAATTGAGTAATTACCTCTGCCTGAAATTGTTCTTTTTCTTTCCTGTCTTTATTGATTCTATAGGCCAAAGCAAACGATAGAAGCACTACTTCTAGCGCCGACCCTACCTGTAGAGCATTCCTTGTAAAATTATCGCTTGGCAAAATATTTGAAAGCTGCATAATAAATATCAAAGCACTTATCAACATGATAGACCATGCACTTAAAAAAAAGAGTGCTTCTTCTGAGCCCTTCATCCATACGTAGGTGGCAATTACCAACACATAAATTACTGCTAAAAAAGCAATTGAATTTAATAATATAATGCTAGTAGTACCTAAACCCAACCAATGCCCAACTAGAAAGAGCAAAATGAGCATGATTAAAACACGAGAAATTTTGTCGGAAATGGGTAAATAACGCTGAACATTCAGAAAACTATTCGCAAATAATAGACTGAATATTATACCCATTGAAATAAAAATGGGTGTAAAGCGATTAAACCAAACAGCATTTGGCCATATAAATTCATGCGAAATCCCTTTGTTATATGCAAAAAAGCACGCAAATGAGGAAACGTAAATAACATAATAGAGGTACACCTTGGTACGAACTGTACAAAAAATAAAGAAATTGAAGATTGCCATTACTATCATAATGCCCAAGTAAATCCCCTGCATTAAATCTTTAGGGTGATTATCTTCAAAATAGACTTTAAGCGGAGCAACCCGCATGGGGAATAATAAAGGCAAGGATGTCTGGAAACGTATATAATAAGTACAGGTTTCGCCAGCAGGGAGGTTTAAATCAAATAAATAGAAGTTGGTTTTTAAATCTCTCTCTGCAACAGGCACATAAGTGCCCGATTTTTTCAAGGTTACTTTTTTGTGGGAGTCTATTTTATAAAAAATAATACTATCAATAGTCGCCTCGGCAATCTCTAAGAATAGGCTTTGTGATGTTTTATTATGCAAAGTTACTCTTGCCCAAATGACAGAAGAAGTAATGCCAAAATTAGGATTTGTTTGTAAGCTCCTAGTAAAATAGGCATCAATATCACGTCGCTTACTTACGTCATCAAAAGTCAATGACGCAGTCTTATCTTCAAAGATTTCAATTTCTCTACCAATGATTCGGGCCTCGTTAGGGTTATCAATAACGACCTGACGTTGAGAAAATGCTTCAAAGAAAAACAGCTGTATAAATAAGAAGATTAGACAGCAACCTTTTACCTCTTTCATAATAATTGTTGTGCTAGCTTTCACCAATGTGCGTAGTAAAAGAAAGCAATGAATGTTTTTCAATAAACCCAAGGTTTTGTGAATATCCTGTTTACTGACGTTATTAACTTACAAAAAACCTGTGCCTAATCTAGTCTCTTTTGGTATTTTCTCAATACAAAATATGTTAACGGTACAAAAAAGGAAAAAACCTTCAAATATGCTTTTCCTAAATATATATCAGGCTCTACTTCTACTAGATAATCACGGAGTAATCTTACTGGTGAAAATCTCGAATTTGCTTGATGATGACCATAATTTATCAGCAGTGTTTTTGATGACCCATCTTCCGAAACATGATAATATCCATCGGTATTATTTGTCATTAAAGCTTTAAGGTGTGGTTCATCAAGTCCGTTTTGCTGAGCTTTTAAATTATAGCCAATGATTGCGTCTCCTTCAACATGTGTGGTAAATACTTTGAAGAATTTTCTAATACCCAAAATCTTTGTTAATACACCAATATTAACTCCCATAAATTCCCAGCCAACCAAATCGGAAGTTATGGGCTGTTTGCCTTTTTCAAAAATAGTTTTTAATTGATTTTGACTAAGAAAGTAATACTTTCTATAGATGTTTTCCATGTTAAATGTAGGTTTTAGAGATATATGACAATTTAGAGATACATTAGAGGTAATCTAATAACTCAAAATTACAAATATTATGATATTTCTGAGCAAAAAAGGTATAATACAACAAAACCACTAGACACATGATGTATCTAGTGGTTTTGATGATAATACCGAAAAAATTAAAGTGAATTGAGCCTTATTTGAAAATACGTACTTGCTAATAAAGCAATTTTTTGAAAATCTGGCACTCTGATTCTCTCATTCTGAATTTTGGAGGCAGGACAAAGCTTTATTTTATCAAAAAGCCTCAGATAATACCTATATGCCAGATATACTCCTGATTTTGCCCCTTTTGGCAATGCAAGGATTCCTCGCAAAGCAGCATCAAAGTCTGCTTGAATATCATCTTCAATCGTTTTTTTGTCCTCTAAAGTAAAATTTCTGAAATCTACGTTCGGGAAATACGTTCTTCCTCTTTCTTGAAAATCTGACTTAATATCTCTTAAAAAATTAACTTTTTGAAAAGCAGAGCCTAATCGTCTTGCATCGTTTTTCAGTACATCATACATCGCAGTATCGCCTTCACAAAAAACCCTTAGACACATCAGACCCACTACTTCAGCCGAACCATAAATATATTCTTTATATCCTTCCTGATTATAGTCGGCAAAATATAAATCCATTTCCATCGAATGTAAAAACGCTTCAATCAACTCATGGTCAATTTTATATTGATTCACAATCAATTGAAAAGAGTGCAACACAGGATTGAGGCTAATCCCTTCTTTAATACACACATACGTTTCGGCTTTAAAACGGCTCAATAATGTTTTTTTATCGAAACCCTCAAAGGTATCTACGATTTCATCAGCATAGCGAACAAAACCATAAATTGCATAAATGGGTAAATGAAAACGTTTGTCTAAAGTTTTTATACCTAAAGTAAAAGACGTGCTGTAATGTTCAGTAATGAGCTTACTACATCCGAGGGTTGTCTTTGTATATAAATCCATGTGGTTCATTAACTGGTAGTTGATTTTATTTGCTGAGTTTGTACTAAACTTTGAACGCCTTACTTACTTCTTCAGCCACTACTATGCCCGAAATCAATGATGGTGGTACACCAGGACCCGGTACGGTTAACTGTCCTGTATAAAATAAATTTTTCACTTTTTTGCTTTTCAAAGATGGCTTTAAAAGAGCAGTCTGCATCAACGTATTTGCCAAACCGTATGCATTACCTTTAAAAGCATGATAATCAGCTTTAAAGTCGTTGTGAGCATAACTTCTTTTGAAAACCACTGCATCGCGAATAGGAACACCACAATATTGCTCTAGTCGTTCCATGATAATATGATAATATTGCTCTCGGATTTCGTCAGTATCTATTAAATCTGGCGCTACAGGTATCAACAAAAATAAATTTTCACACCCTTCAGGAGCGACACTATTATCTGTTTTTGAAGGAGCAGAGACATAAAATAATGGCTTTGATGGCCACTGTGGTGCTGTATAAATCTCATGGGCATGCACCTTGAAATCTTCGTCAAAAAATAAATTATGATGTAATAATTTAGGAATCTTTTTATTAACCCCTAGATAAAATAAAAGCGACGAAGGAGACATCACTCTGGAGTTCCAATAATCTTCATCATAATTTTGGTATTTGTCTTCTAGTAATTTATCCTCCACATGATGATAGTCTGCACTGGCTACTACTACGTCAGCTATAAACTCACCTTGATTAGTGATTACTTTTTTTACAGCACCTGTTATTACCTCTATTTTCTGAACCTCATGATTTAAAAGCAACGTCACTCCTTTCTCTTTTGCCAAGGCAACCATTCCTTCTACGATTTTGAACATTCCCCCCATCGGATACCAAGTTCCCAATTTCATTTCTGCATAGTTCATTAAGCTATACATGGCTGGAGTGTTTTCGGGAGTAGCCCCTAAAAACAAAATAGGGAATTCCATTAATTTCAAGATTCTCTCGTCTTTAAAAAACTTGCGAATATGTGAGGCGAAAGATTGAAATACATCTAAGCGAACTACATCATATAGTAATTTCAAGCTCAAAAATTCTGTAATACTCACAGAAGGCTTCCATACAAATTGATTCATTCCTACATCATATTTGTACTCAGCTTGACGCAAAAATTCTTTAAATTTCTCTTTACTTCCCGCTTCCATTCCTTCAAACAAATTGCCTAATTCATCAAGGCTCGCTGGTAGCTCTACCGTCTCATTCCCTGCAAAAATCACGGCGTATGAAGGATCTAGGCGAACTAAATCATAATAGTCAGCTGGTTTTTTATTAAACTTAGCAAAGTAATTATCGAAAACATCAGGCATCCAGTACCAGCTTGGACCCATATCGAAAGTAAAGCCTTCTGCCTCAAAAACCCTTGCTCTTCCCCCCGCAATACTATTTTTTTCCAAAATAGTAACCTCATATCCTTTATCTGCTAAACTTGTTGCAGCTGATAATCCTGAAAATCCTGACCCTATTACGATTACTTTCATTGAACAATGTTCCCGAAGGAGATTTATACATTTCCTTATTAGCTTGTAACAAAGATAAACTTGTTTTGTTTGATTGATTTATAATTGATGTCTTTTTAAGACAATCAGCACAACAAAAAAGTCGAACTACTGCTCGACCTTTTGTGAGATTCTTCTGTTAACCAAAAAACTATAGACTATGGTTTTGCTGACTGGCAGTAACCATAGTATTAACTAACTGATGAGAGTTCCTGATAATGATGAAGTGTAACTCAAACAATCAACTAATACGCGTACATGTGTAATCTATCTTTCAACTCTTTACGAGCTATATGAATTCTATTTTTAACTGTTCCGATTGGAATATTTAATTTCTCTGCAATTTCATGATATTTAAACCCTCTGAAATACATGATAAAAGGCGTTTTATAAGACTCCTCTAAGGTTGAAATAGCACTGTTGATATCATTCATAGCAAAACTACTAATAGCTAAATTATCGGTGCTACTTTCCATTGAATTAATATAATGAAGGTTATCCGAAGTATCTATGAAAGTATTCTTCCTAATCATCCTTTGATAATTAGTGATGAACGTATTTTTCATAATAGTGTACAACCAAGCCTTTAGGTTAGTACCCTCTGTATATTTATCACGATTAGTGAAAGCTTTTAATAAAGTATCTTGAAGTAAATCATTGGCTTCTTCATAGTCTCTTGTAAGTTTCATAGCGAAGGGCTTTAATGACTTTGATACTTTTCCAATATGATATGTAAATTCTAATGCCGTCATAGCTTCAATTTGTTGATGTTTTGTTTAACAAATGTATGAATTATTTAAACAAAAAAGCAAATGTTTTCTGAATTAATTTTACAAAAAACGATAGTAATCTGTTTAAAAAAATTATCTAAACCTACAAAAAAGCCCAAAACAGCAAATAAAGCGACAAAATAACACAATTAACATTGTTTATCTTAATCTAAAATCAATTAAACAGATTCAACTTTTTGGATATATTAAATCATTCGTTGGTATGTATATCTTTTTGTTTAATGATGAACAATAATAAATTTTAATGCAATATTGTTGCAAATAGTAGAAATCCATTGCGAAAATATCCGTAAATTGCATGCTCAATCTTCATCATCGTTCATGAAAAGCATATATATTATACTTACGATATTTATCTTAAATGGGATTTCGACAATCGCACAATCTCAAAATTGTTTTTGCACACTTCAGGGAGTAGTCCATGAAAAAGATATTCACCAAATAGTGCCTGGTGCGGTTATTTATATAAAAGGCACCAACATCTCAACTTTTGCAGATGCCAAGGGTGTATATTCTTTTAAAAATCTGTGCCAAGGGAATTATGTATTAATCTGTCAAGCGGTAGGTTTCCAGAAAGTGGAGGTACCTGTCAATCTCACTGCTGAACACCACGAAGACTTTTCTTTAGAAGATAAAGATGAGCATTTGCAGGAAGTAGTAGTCAGTGGAAAAAAAATGATAGATGTTACTCAAGCAAAAGGCATCTTAGAAGGACAAGCCTTAGACCAAACCCGTGGACAAAGTCTAGGTGAATCCCTAAAGGGCATTACTGGCGTAACAACCCTACAGACTGGAAGCTCTATTTCCAAACCCATCATTCATGGAATGCATTCAAATAGGGTGTTGATTTTAAATAATGGCATTCGTCAGGAAGGCCAACAATGGGGCAGTGAACATGCCCCTGAGATTGACCCCTTTGTTGCCAAAAAATTAACCGTTATCAAAGGAGCCGCTGGCGTTCGCTACGGCTCGGATGCTATTGCAGGCGTTATCATGGTAGAACCCGCCCCCCTACCCGATTCTGTTAATATTCATGGTGAAATCAATACGGCTGGTTTTTCAAATGGACGCATGGGTGTGATTTCTGGTATTGCAGAAGGTGGCTTGGCTCAACTGAAAGGTTTCTCATGGCGTGTGCAAGGCACTTACAAACGTGGAGGCGATTTAAAAACGGCCAATTATTACATGGCCAATACAGGAGTACAAGAAAGGAATTTTTCAGTAGCGCTTGGCTACAACAGAATACATTATGGTAGCGAGCTATTTTTTAGTTATTTCGATACTCAGTTAGGTATTTTTGCTGGTTCACACATTGGTAACACAACAGACTTACAGAACGCTATTAATAACCCCCAACCTAACGAAGCTTATACGCCGACTTCACCAAGTTATAACATCAATCGCCCTAACCAAGACTTAGCCCATCATTTATTAAAGCTAAAGAGCTTTGCTATTGCTGAAAATTTGGGGAAATGGACACTTACACTGGCTCGTCAATATGACTGGCGTTTAGAGTATGACGTTCCGAGAGGAAACAGAAATCTAAATACCTTAAATTTTAAGCTTACGACGTATACAGGTGAGTTATTACTCGACCATAAACCACTTTTTAATAAAATTGCAGGTTCAGTGGGTATCAGCGGAATGTATCAGGAAAATCTTTCCTCCTCTTATGAATTGAAAAAACCCTTGGTGAATACTGTACTCATTCCTAATTATCAAGTAAGTACCGTAGGAATATTTTTGATAGAACGTTATTTGAAAAATCGCTGGGAATTTGAAACGGGTCTCCGCTATGACCTTAGAAATGCAGAGGCTTATGGACTTACCTTCAATAATCAGGCTTATAACAATTCATTTAGTTTTAATAATTTCTCTGCTACTGCTGGTACTACTTATACGCTGAATAATGAATGGGATTTTAAATTCAATGCAGCGCTTGCTTGGCGAGCACCCAATATGAATGAATTATTTTCTGATGGCATTCACCACGGAGCGGCGGCTTATGAAAAAGGGAATATCAACCTACAGCCCGAAGTGGCACATAATTTAAGTTTCTCTGCCAATTATACTAGCGAAAAATTTAGTCTGGAATTTAGTCCCTACTTGAATTTCATTGATGATTTTATTTATCTAAAACCCCGTTCTGAAAATGGCGTATTGCAAACTGTGCTTACTGTACGTGGCGCTTTCCCAGCCTTTGACTATACCCAAGTAAACGCTCGCTTTGCAGGAATTGACCTATCTGCCAATTATTTGATTACTGAGAAAATATCAATTACCGAGAAATATTCGATGGTAAGAGCCAAGGACGTTTTGAATAATCAATACATGGTAAACATTCCTTCCGACCGTCTGGAAAGCACTTTAAAGTACGATTTCAAAAAGCATGGTGCCTTTATCAGTATCAGCAATTCATTAGTAGCCAAACAAACCAGAGTAGAAGCAAATAGCGATTTCCTACCTCCTCCACCTAGTTATAGTCTTTGGAAAGCAGATGCAGGCTTCACTATCAAAAAAGTAAGTATTGGACTAAGTGTAAGTAATGCCTTTAACTTAGCCTACCGAGAATACCTCAATCGATTTAGGTACTTTACGGATGATATGGGGAGGAATGTTTCGGCTCGTCTTAAATATAGTTTCTAAACCAAGCCCCGATGCAATAAGCTATCCCAACAATGCGATTGCTTATCCCGTCTGTGCAGGAGCTAATAGTAGCAATGCTGTCGCTTATCCCGTCAGTGAAGGAAGTTGTCAGTCTTAAAAGAGAAAGATACTTCCTTCAAATAAGATTCTGTCGGTTAAATAGCCCTAAAAAATACTAACTTTGCTCTACATAATAACGAATTGTATTTGAGAGACTAAATATATGCCAACATTACACTGGATAGGAAAAGACAAAGTAATCAATCATCATATTGATGTACCCTTTAAAGTATTGGAACATTCTTATGGGTTTGATGACGGAATCCAAACAAAACAAGAAACCCAAAGCGGTAATAAAATTATACATGGCGACAACCTTGAAGCACTAAAAGCCCTATTGCCCGAGTACGAAGGAAAAGTAAAATGTATTTATATTGACCCCCCTTATAATACAGGCAACGAAAGTTGGGTGTATAACGATAATGTAAATGACCCAAAAATTAAAAAATGGCTGGGACAAGTAGTTGGAAAAGAAGCTGAAGATTTAACAAGGCATGATAAATGGCTTTGTATGATGTACCCAAGATTAAAACTATTACAAAAATTACTTGCTGAAGATGGAGTTATTTTTATTTCTATTGATGACATTGAAGCTTCTTTTTTAAAGTTAGTATGTGATGAAATCTTTGGTCGTAATAAATTCTTAGGTCAATTAATTTGGAAATCAAGACAAAATAAAGACAATAGAAATACATCAAGAATATCAATTGATCATGAATATGTTATATGCTACGGGCATAAATTAAATGGATTAGAAAGAGATAAAAGTCAATTTTCTAATCCAGACAACGACAAAAGAGGTGATTGGGTGAGTGCTAATATGGTAGGACTCGCTGATAAAAAGGCACGTCCAAATCTCCATTATAATTTAATCAATCCAGAAACTAATATTGACTATGGATGCCCTAAAATGGGTTGGAGATATGATATAAATACGATGACAAAACTTATTAATGAGGGGAGAATTTTATGGCCAAAAAACAAAGATGGTAGACCTAGAAAAAAACAGTTTATAGGGGATTACAAAGAAGAAGTAACTGGATTTTCTTCAATAATTGGAACTGAAGTTTATACTCGTGATGGTACAAACGCTTTACGAGAAATTTTTAATGATAAAAAATTTGATTTCCCAAAACCTATTGATTTCGTCAAAACAATTATTGACCAAGCCACTGCCAAAAACTCTATTGTCCTTGATTCATTTTCTGGTTCTGGTACAACCGCCCATGCGGTTTTAAATCTCAACAAAGAAGATAATGGAAAAAGAAAGTTTATTTTAATTGAAATGGAAGATTATGCTGAAACAATTACAGCAGAAAGAGTTAAAAGAGTTATTAATGGTTATGGAAAAGTAGAAGGCACACTCGGTAGTTTTGATTTTTATGAATTAGGGCAACCCATCTTTTTAGAGGATGGGAATTTGAATGAATTGGTAGCACTTGAAAAAATTCGTCAATATGTGTTTTATACAGAAACCAAGACATCAATAGGGACAAACAAACTGGAGGATAACAAACATTTTTTGGGCATTCAAAATAACACAGCCTATTATTTCAACTACGAACCAGAGGAAGTAACTACTTTAGACCATGAGTTTTTAGCGACTATCAAAACCCAAGCCGAACAATATATAATCTATGCTGATAATTGTCTGCTTACCCAAGATTTTTTGACAAAACACCATATTATTTTCAAAAAAATACCAAGAGACATAACAAGATTTTAAGCGATGGAAAGTCAACAAAATAGTTTTTTAATCTATAGCACTCCTAATAATAATGTTAGAGTAGATGTTTTCATTCAAGATGAGACCGTTTGGCTTACTCAAAAATCTCTCTCGGAATTGTTTGATACTTCTACCCAAAATATCACAACCCATCTTAAAAATATATACGAAGATGCTGAATTACAAGAGAGTTCAACTTGTAAAGAAATTTTACAAGTTCAAATTGAAGGTACAAGAGAAGTTTCTCGTAAAACGAAATTTTATAATCTTGATGCTATCATTTCAGTAGGTTATCGGGTAAATTCAGCCAAGGCAACACAGTTTAGAATTTGGGCAACCCAAACCCTAAAAGAATTTATCATTAAAGGTTTTGTATTGGATGATAATCGCTTAAAACAAGGGCAAGCTGTTTTTGGCAAAGATTATTTCAAAGAGTTACTTCGCAGAGTTCGCTCTATCCGAGCCAGCGAACGCAGGATATATCAACAGATAACTGATATTTTTGCGGAGTGCAGTATTGACTATGATAAAAACTCAGAGATTACACAGAGCTTTTACGCTATGGTACAAAACAAATTCCATTTTGCCATTACGGGTAAAACTGCCGCAGAAATCATCCATCAATCATCTGATAAGACAAAAGATAACATGGGGCTTACGACATGGAAACACGCACCCGATGGCAGAATTTTAAAGTCAGATGTAATTATTGCAAAGAATTATCTAACTGAAAAAGAGATAAGCCAATTAGAAAGAACAGTGACGGGCTATTTTGATTATATTGAAGGGCTTATAGAACGAGAAAATAGCTTTACAATGGCACAATTAGCAGAAAGTGTGAATAAATTTCTTTCGTTTAATGAATACAAAATACTACAAGGTAAAGGCAAAATATCAAAACTTCAAGCGGATAAAAAGGCTGTAAAGGAATATGATGAGTTTAACAAAACACAGAAAATCGTTTCAGACTTTGATAAAGAAGTTAAAAAAATAGGAAAGCAGAAATAATGGAATTAAAACCCTATCAGCAAGAAGTAATCAATGACCTTTCATTATTTTTGGAATACATACAAGAAACGAAAGACGTAAAAGAGGCATTTTATAGTTTTTGGGCTAAACACCCCAAAACACCTTTATATCCATCAATAGGTACAGCGATTGAACCTTATAAAAATAATGTTCCACGTGTGCCACATATCTGTATAAAAGTACCAACAGCGGGTGGTAAAACTTTTATAGCTTGTAATGCTATCAAAACTATTTTTGATGCCTTTGCTTATGACAAACCCAAAGCTGTAGTTTGGTTAGTGCCTTCAATTACTATTTTAGACCAAACAATTAAAAATCTAAAAGACCCAAACCATCCTTATCGCCAAAAAATAAATGCTCATTTTGGAAATAAAGTTGAAGTCTTCGATAAGGCTGCATTATTACAAGGAAGCGGATTTAATGCAACTTCTGTAAAAGAACAGTTGAATATCTTCGTATTAAGTTTTGACAGTTTAAGAGTAAAAAACAAAGAAGACCGCAAAGTCTTTCAAGAAAATGGAAATTTACAGTCATTTGAAAGTATTTTAGGCAAGGAAACTGAAATTACTTTGGGTGCTGTGATAGAGTATTTGAATCCATTAGTCATTGTTGACGAAAGCCACAATGCAGAAAGCGACTTGAGTGTAGAAATGTTGAAGGTCGTAAACCCCTGTTTTATACTTGACCTCACCGCTACACCAAGAAAGAATAGTAACATTATAAGTTTTATTGATGCCTTAGAGCTAAAAAAGGAAAACATGGTAAAACTTCCTGTAATTGTTTATAACCATCAAGATAAAACAGAAGTAATCAATTCAGCCCTGCAACTACAAAAGCGATTGGAAATACAAGCCATAGGAGAAGAAAAGAAAGGGGGAAAATACATTCGTCCAATTGTTTTGTTTCAGGTACAACCCAAAAATGGTAAAGAGTTTTTGAATGAAGAGGAGGAAAAATCAAATGTTCAAAAGCTTAAAGAAAAACTGATTGAATTAAAAATACCTGTCGAACAAATCAAAATAAAAACGGCAAATATTAATGAAATAAAAGGTATTGATTTAATGAGTAAAGAATGTGAAGTTCGTTATATCATTACAATTAATGCTCTAAAAGAAGGTTGGGATTGTCCATTTGCTTATATATTGGCATCGTTAGCAGACAAAAGTTCAGCAGTTGATGTCGAACAAATTTTAGGAAGAGTATTACGTCAGCCTTACGTAATGAAGCATAACTTTCCCTTGCTCAACTTGAGCTATGTATTAACAGCTTCGTCAAAATTTCTTGATACCTTAGATAACATTGTAAAAGGCTTAAATAAAGCAGGTTTCAGTGATAAAAGTTTTAGAAAAAAAGATGAATATGATTTGATTAGCGACAATGTTATTGCTAAAGATTTATCCAAACAAGAATTTTTAGATTTCAGTATTATTTCAGACGATGTAGATGAAATTGACACTTCAAGAATTGTGAATTGGGATAAAATACAGCAACAACCTTTAAACTATAATCAAGATACAATCTTTGTTGAGGTTAGTCCCCTTTTGGAAATAGAGCAAACAGCTATTCAACAAAATGAAGTATTCGAAAAAACACTTGTAGAAATAGAAACGAATCGCTCAATTACTCTACCAAACGAAATACAAAAGCTTGTGAAAACATTTAGCATCAAAGATATTTTTAAAGAACAAGCTGGGAAAATTATTTTACCACAATTTTATCAAAAAGTTCCTGAAAATGAAATCTTTCAACAAGATGAATATGAATTGCCTTTGGAAAAACAAAGCCTTTTAAAAGGTTTTGCATTAAGGAAAGCTGATACTAATATTGCTTTTGATAGTATTACATCTGAACTATACAAAGTAGATTTAGATGAAACAAAAAAAGAACATACACCAACATTTGTAAGGCTAGACGGAGAAGTGAAAGAAAGTATAATGGCTTATTTTCTTGACCCAACAAGAAAAGACAACAGAGTAAGGAACTTCACCAAGCGTCTAATGGACTTGATAGGTAATATGCTTCCTATTCCTGACAAAGAAATTGAGAAATATTTGAATAGAATATTGGAAGACTTTAGCGATGATCAGTTTAATGATTTAGCTGCCAATGAATATACATATAAAGATAAAATCAAGAATAAAATTATTGCACTTTCAGAAGCATTTGCAGAAAAACAATTTAAAGACTGCTTAGACACGGACAAAGTGTTTATTAAACCTTCTTTTATTTTACCAAAAAGTATTTCACCAGGCGATACGGCAAAAGATATTCCTAAATCACTGTATGAAAAAGAAGGAGGAATGAACAGTTTTGAAGAGCGTGTAATCAACGAAATTGGTAATATGGCAAACATTGCCTTCTGGACAAGAAACCTTGAACGCAAAGGTTTTAGAATCAATGGTTTTATTAACCACTATCCTGATTTTATTATTCAGACCAAAAGTGGGAAAACTATTGTATTGGAAACTAAAGGAGACCATTTAGATGCGGAACAAAAAATAAGACTTGGAGGACTTTGGGCAAGTAAAGCAGGGAATAATTACCGTTACTTTATGGTTTACGAAAGAAGAACCGTTGATGGTGCATATAGGTTAGAAGATTTTTTAAATATCATTAAATCTATCTGACTTCTCTCCCCAACTGGTGCAAGTATTAAGCGAAGCGTTACTTGTACCTAAAATATTTCAGTTTGAAACTGAAATATTTTAGGTACAAGTCCAAGCCACAGGCTTGAACTAGTTGGGGAGCAAATGCTAAACAGAGATAACAACACACTACTCCCCCTCCAAACCCAAAGCATACATAGCAAACGACCCTAACCAATGGTCGCCACCATAATTACCATTTGCAATGTTGGGTAAGGTTTTTTGCAAAAACGTCGTAGCCTTTTCTTGAAATTGTTTCTTGCGTAAGTCTGTAGTGGGTAATTGTTTGGCTATGCCTAATAAACACCACGCTTTACTTAATGCTAATCCATCTAAATGTACAATCTGATAATCAGAACGGTCGCTTACAATGGGTAATTGCAATACGTTTTTAAGCCCTTCTGCTGTGTAAAATTGATTAAACCATTTTTGAAATGCTTGTGGCGTTAATACTCTTCGCATCAAATCTGCAATTTCAAGACTAGGCGACAGGAAGTCTGTTCCGTCTGGCTCAAGGGTAGCGGCAACAGCTTTATTAGTGAGATAATAGTCTTTGCTTCGTTGTACCAATAATTGTTCAAAAGAAGTATTTTTAGTAGTACGAGCCCAATCTAACGCAAAAACCATCCCAAAGGCTGTATTTGGGTGTACACCTGTTCGATTAGGATAGGTTTGTTTAGGTAAGTATTCAGTCCATTTTTGTACGATTACTTGCGTCAAAGGTTGTAAGCTTTTATGCCAACGTTTAGCCATTGGGTCATCCCAAGTCAATAATTCTTCGTCTAATTTGAGCAACCAAGCCCACCCGTAGGTACGTTCAAAGCCTTTCGCCAGTTTATATTGGCTAAAGTAATCCGCTTCTTTTTGTAGATTTTCTGCTAAAAAACTGTTTTCTAACACCGCAATGATTTGCTGTGTTTCGGGCAAATTGGGGTAAGTCTTCAATATCTTTACCAACATCCAATGCCCATGAACGGAAGAATGCCAATCTAAACAACCATAAAAGGCTGGATGCAATTGTTTCGGACTTAGTGTTACTTCTTGTGCCGTTTCTATCGTATGATTGGGTTTGTTGGGATATTCTGTTTGAATACAATGTAGGGGCAGATTTGCTAAAAATGAAGCTCCCTCAGCACTTAGCCCTACTTTTCTACCATCTTTTGATACTGTTAAATATTGGTTTTGTTGCCCATAAACTGATAATCCGCAAGCTAACAACGCAGTGAGTAATACATTTTTGATAATCATGGGTAAGGTTTTTAATTGTTGATTGGTTTATACTATTTTTGAATAAACATTGATAAAGTGTTATTAGAAAGGTATTGATACTATTTCTATTTTGCAAAAATTTTAATCATAAAGTAACCATTGCGACTAAAATATAAGAAAATAATAAACATATCATCCTTAAGATTTGTCCTTGTTTCACTCCCCAATAATTTCTATCATCATTGATATAGATTTTGTCGAATTTTATTATATGTTTGTAAATAGTAAATAGATTTTTCAAACGAATTAAACCACAAAATCAATGTATCAAAAACCATCAGCTGCTTTTATCGGAGCATCATGGGTTGCCTTAGGCACAGGAATGATAGGCTTTCTTATAGGACTTTGGAGATCTGAGATGTTACTTAATGAAATCGGATATTATTTTACCGTATTGATGTACGGACTTTTCTCTGTTATTTCTGTTCAAAAAAGTGTTCGTGACCGACTAGAAGGCGTTCCTGTTACTGATATTTACTATGGGCTGAGCTGGTTCTCTACTATTTTATCAATCCTCCTCTTAGTCGTTGGACTTTGGAATGCAACTTTGTTGCCAAGCGAAAAAGGCTTTTATGCATTTGCCTTCCTCCTATCTATTTTTGGAGCAATTGCTGTTCAAAAAAATACCAGAGATTCTTTGAATGCTGAGAAGAAAGACTAATACAAGATTAAAATCGTAATAAATTCAATAATAATAACACTGTAGAGACACAGTGTTATTATTGTTTTATAATCCTCTAATTCTATGCTTCAAGAAACGTTTATCTTATTATTGACAAAGTATTCAAACAACCATGAGCTTATCAATGAGCTATGGTTGGAAATTGAGAAGCACTATTCAAGCAAAAAAAGATATTACCATACATTACAGCATCTTGATAACTTATTAATGCAACTTAATAAAGTAAAAACAAACATTCAAGATTGGGATACTGTGCTATTCTCCCTTTATTATCATGATATCATTTACAATGCTTTAAAATCAGATAATGAAGAAAAAAGTGCTGAATTAGCTATTAATAGCATGCAACAACTTGCTATTCCATCTCAGATGATTGACGCTTGTAAACAGCAGATTTTAGCAACAAAAAGCCATTTGGTGAATCAACAAAATGATACAAATTATTTTACAGATGCTGACCTTTCTGTGCTTGGACAAGACTGGGAAATCTATCTTAAATATTGTCAAAATGTAAGAAAGGAATATTCTTATTATCCCAATTTAATTTACAATGCTGGACGTAAAAAGGTATTAAAGCATTTTTTAGCAATGGATCGCATTTATAAAACTGATTATTTCTTCAACGAATTTGAAAAGCAAGCAAAACAAAACCTCACGAATGAATTAGAATTACTTTAATATATTATTTTAGGTTCATCTTAACAGATTAACAAACCCTTTTTTAGATACTTATTTTAATTCTCTCATGAACAAAATATTCCTCATTACTTTATTCTTATGCTCGGTTGTTTCGGCTACTATTTTCGGGCAAAAAAGTGCTTTAAAGGCAAAAATTGAGCAAATTCTCCAAACAAAAAAAGCTACTGTAGGGCTAGCTGTTTATGGTCTTGAAGATAAGGATACATTAAGCATTCATAATACCACGCATTTCCCGATGCAAAGTGTGTTTAAATTTCATATTGCTTTGGCGGTTTTGAATGAAGTTGATAAAGGACGCTTTAGTTTAACTCAAAATATTTTTATCAAAAAAAGTGATTTATTACCCGACACATGGAGTCCGCTGAGAGAAGATTATCCTAATGGCAATGTAAATGTTTCTTTAGCTAAAATTCTTGGTTATACTGTCTCTCAAAGTGATAATAATGGGTGTGATATATTACTCCGACTTATCGGGGGAGAAAAGGTAGCTAATCGATACCTCCACAGTATTGGGATAAAAGATGTAGCAATTGTGGCAAACGAAGAAGCCATGCATAAAGATTGGGATGTACAGTTTTTGAACTGGACTACCCCACAAGCGACCATCGCATTGCTTAAAAAGCTTTATGAAAGAAAAATGCTATCTCTGAAAAGTCATGATTTTTTATGGAAAATCATGGTTGAAACTTCAACGGGTAAAAACAGAATCAAAGCTCAGTTACCTTCAGGAACAATAGTGGCTCATAAAACAGGAACATCTGGCACTAATCAAGCAGGAATAACCTCCGCAATCAACGATATAGGCATTGTAACTTTACCCAATGGCAAACATTTTGCTATTTGTTTTTATGTAGCAAACTCTAAGGAGAATGAGCAAACTAATGAAAAAATCATTGCCGATATTTCGAAGTTAGTTTGGGATTATTACCTCAATAAGAGCAAAAAATAGTTGTTCATGCTAAACGTAAAAAGGCTTATCTGTGCAGGTAAGCCTTTTTTACTATCTATTTATCCTATTAACGGAAGTTAACGATGTAGCTGAGCTCGTTTCTAAATTCATTAAAACTTGTCTGACTAGAACCTGGCGTTGGTTTGTTAGAGGTATAGAAAAGCGCTGTTCTCAATTGTTGTCGCTTGGTTATATTATAGCTAACAAGCCCTGTAGCACTCATGAGTAAACTTTTACCTTGTTCCGTAATGCCTTGTGTCAACGAGTTATTCACGTTAACCTGTAATTTTTTAATGAATGTACCATAAAAGCCCACCGTAACCCCTTGATAAGTATTGTTTAATACCGTACTGGTTAGTTCTGTTCTATTGACATTTACAAAAGCACCCATGCTCTTTTTCGGGAAATTAATTGAATAGTTAGCCATGTATTGCTTTGTATCAATCGTTCTGTTTGACGCTTCTCCGCTAGTAATTATCTGGTTAAAATCACTGAGTTGATTTTGGGATGCCGAAACGCTGATAGTCTGAATAATAGTAGGCTTAATAATCGTATAACGTGGCGAAACAGTGGCATTTTGGGTAGTTTGCACAATACGCAATGAATCTGGATATAAACGCAATGTATTAGGCATCTGATTGTTCGAGAAGTTACTATAATTCATATCCAATGCAAATGCCTGAGAGATATCTAGACTTAGGCTACCAGAACCGATAATTCGTTTATTCGTCGACCGTTTTTGATTCAGTAAATTATCGTGCTGAAATCCTAAACTACCACTTATTCTCAATCTGTTTTTAAAGATATTCAGGCTAGGTCCAAACGTCCATGATTCAACATCTGAATTGAAGAAATATGAACCCATTGTTTTGTATTCAGGGTCAACACGTTTATAGTCAACTTTAAGTCTATAGTTTTTAGCACGGTAATTTAGTGAGGCATCTAGTGCAGTGTAAAATTCGGTAGTGCCATTTACATCAATATATTTTCTTATGTCTTGAACCGCTTTGCTATCTTCTGCAATAGCAATAGGCGAATTAAGGTCACGAGTATAAACACTTACGGCTCCTCTTGTTTCTAACGTTAATCTTTTGAAAAAGGTAATGCGCGTATTATAACCCAATACATTATTTGAGGCTGGTGCTATATATTGGTCTGCTTTTACATCTTTACGAGAGACCGTCGTACTATCATCTCTGGCCTGTAAATAACTTAGTTCAAAAAAAGTACGGTCGGTACCATAGCCTATTTTACCTGCATAAGCCGTTCGAGAGAACGAGTAAGGAACTAAGGCTTGTGTTGTGGTATCAATCGTAGTAGCACGGTTGAGCTTTCCATACATAAATCCTACGCGCAGTTTGCCAGGGTGTAGTTCTACCCCACCCCCCAATATTGTGTGTCCGCCTAGTGTATACGGCGAATAGTCAATATTACGATACCCCCCATGCAAGGTAATCCATTTGTAGGTAGGGCTAATACCAAATTGGTTAAAGGGCTGCCTAAAAGATCGGTCGGCTTCGCTATACGTACCCGAAAAAGGAATACTTAATCCATAAATATTTAACGTAGCTGCTACGTTGAACAGGTACGAAAACGGCTGACGGCGATTTGCGATACCGCTCGCATCATAAAAAGTCCCACGGCTTTCAAAAGTACCATTAAGGCTCACAGGCTTTTGCCCTCGAATATTTGAAAAATCCTGAGCAGAAGCTGGTATAAGGGTTGAAACAACGATGAACAGTATTACACAACCATAGTAGCATCTCTCCAAAAAAGATTTAATTAGAGTAAGAGTTATTTTCATAAGTACAACAACTAATTACAAAAGCTTAGGCACTTTGCTGTAATTTATCATTAGAGTGTTAAAATCGGTTTTAGTGACATTGGGAAGGCACTTTATCTACAATTACTGAGGATTATGTAGCATCAAAAGCCTATTATACTTTTTGCTTTATCAAAACTCTTAGGGACAAGTACAGTACTTATAAAAGTGGCAATAGAATAGCATTACAACTGTTTAAACAATTGAAAAAATACATCTTTATAGTTTCGACCAATCGGAATTTCTTCATCTCCAAGATGAACCATATTTTCATTAAATGCAGTAAGATAATTTACATTAATAGCATATGATCGGTGTATTCTCACAAACCTTTCCGTATTAAAAATATCAATTACATTTTGTAAGGAGTTTTTTATAACATATCGTTTTTCAGTGCTTTGAATATAGGTATAGTTGCCATCAGCTTTTAAATACTGAATATCTTCAAAAGACACTTTGGTATATTTATAATTCTGTTTAATAAAGATGGCATTGTTAAAATGCAAAATACCTTCCTGTTCTGTTGGTTCTTTTTTAGTAGCAACTTTTTCGCGTACATCTACTACAGATGGTTGTTGTTGCGAAAAATGATACATCGCTAATTCAATGGCTTTGCGCAAGTCATGAATACGAAAAGGCTTAATTAAATAAGCCGAAGGCATCGTAGCCTTAGCCCTTTCAAATGTGCTATTATCAGAATAAGCAGTAACATAGATAAAAGGAATCTTTTTAAAAACACTCAACTGTGTTGCTGTTTCGATACCATCCCAATCTCCTTTGATGTGGATATCCAATAAAATCAAATCTACGTCTTCACCTTTAAGTATTTCAAGAGCCTCTCTTCCGTTGTCTGCAATTGCCACAACTTTAAATCCTTCTTGCTCAAGGCTCTCTTGTAATTCAAGGGCTACTATACCCTCATCCTCTACAATTAAAATACTAACTTGGGTATGCATAAATTATGGTGTGTTAGTGATTCATTTGGTTGTAATTAATGGAATCTCCAATTCAAATGTTGTACCGTTGTCATCCAAAATATTTGGTAGACCTGCTATTTGCTTAATCAACATTTTTATCATCTTTACTCCGAAAGAACCCGTAGGGTTATCCCATGACGACTGAGGCATACCAATCCCATTATCCTTAATTTTTAATTGAATAGATGTTGCCGTTTGACTGATAGCAATAACGATTGAAGGTCTTCCCTCCCAGTTTTTAAAGGCATGCTTAAAGATATTGGTAATCCATTCATTCATTATTAAGCCAAGGGGCATAGCTACATCTACGTTAATATCATCTATAGTTATCTCTACAGAAACATCAATCTTATCCCGATTTATACCAAAACTCTCCAAGATACTACTCAACAATACCGCCACAAATTCCTTCATATTAACCATGTTGGCATTATCTTGCTGATAAAGGCTACTATGAATAATTGACATGGCTTCAATTCTTTGTCTACTCACATCAAGGGCTTGCTTTGCATCATCATCTGCCATTCGATTTGATTGTAAAGTAAGTAAGCTTGATACAATTTGCAGGTTGTTTTTTACCCTATGATGTAACTCTTGCATTAAAGTTTGTAACTTTTCTGCTTGCTCATTGATTTTTATATTTTTATCATTTAAGGTCTTATTCTTCTTGCGAATAACATTATAAGAATATACAAGCGTAGAACTGAGTAGCATAAAAATAATAATACCCGCAATCAGCCATTGCATCTGTTTGCTTTTTAGCTCCGATGCTTGGTGCATTAAAGCTAAATCTGTATCTTTTTTACTACTCTCGTACTTAATCTGCAATTCTCCCATCAGCTTTTCATTATTCTGCACATTCAGCGAATCATGAACCTCTAAGTATCTATCCATAAAAGGGATTGCCTTCTTTAAATCACCAGATGATCTATAGCAGTTAGCCATTGTTTCATAAAGCTCCATCGTGCGATATGGTTGCTTAATTTCTATGCTAATGCTAATAGCTTTTTCAATGTACTTTGTTCCAAGAGCACGATTGCCTTTGCGATAATATGCTTCGCCTAGCCAACAGTAGCCATACGTCAATGATCTTTTTTTATTGAGCGCCGTTGCCAAGGCTATGCCTTTTTCAGCATACATAATTGCTTTATCATAATCCCCCATATCTTTATAATGTTGGGCAATATTATGATAAAAGCTTACTCGTTCACGTTCATATTTAGGGCTTGACTCTGCTAGTTTCAAGGCCTCAAATTGGGTATAAATACTACTATCAGCAACTATCGAAAGACCAAAATGCTTTACATATCCTCTTTTAAACATGGCTGATAGCCCCATTGCACCAATAATCCGCAATGTATCTTTATTCAACTTGGCAACTTGCAACGCCTTTCCGGCAGCCTCAAATGCCATAGGGTAATTGGTATTTTCTTTATGTAAATTACCTATCAGCATATATATTTCTGCCATCGGTTCTTTTACATTATATTGATGAGCACTGTTCAAAGCATTAATTGCATAACGCATAGCCCCAACATGGTTAGCTTTTAAGTGCTCATAATGGGCTTGACCCAAAGATGCATACACTAACGAAGCCTGATCTTGATATACAGCATGAAAATCGTTAAGATTCTTCACAATTAATAACAAAGAATCATTATTAAGCCTACGCAATTGTGTCACTAAATCATTAAGCCCTTTTTTGTACGCTGCCTCGTTGCCTTTTGTATTGCCTCCTTGACCATAACCTGAGGCACAAAGGCATAGTACTAATATAAAAGCATAGTAAATCGTCTTTTTAAACATAATTGAGCAATGGCAACCTAACAAAACAGTATCTCAAACCTTATATTCGATTACACACATAACAAGTTAATAATGAAAAATTATGATACTAATGTATGGACAATAATTGAAATAATACAAATCAAAGTATTTAAACAACCTGTTTAGGGATGTAAGTGAGAGTTTTATGTATGCTAATAAAAATCATTTACTTACCTCTTCATAATTCAATAAAATACTATCTGCTACTCTCTTTACATTCAATATTTTATTATAATCTTCTGTCATACAAATATATCACTGACACAACAATAGAAATATTATTATTTTAAAAAAACGAAGCTTAAAATATTTCGTAATTTCAAGTGTTGTGTAAATAAAAATGCAAATAGATTCTCAATATCCACCTGGACAAATAGAAAAGATAAAGTCTTCCATGTAAATTAGTATGTTGAAATCCTTGCTCAATTGACAACAATAGCGAATCTTAAAAACCTTTTCTATCAAGAATCAATACAATGAAAAAAATATTAGCAGGCTTATTCTTTGCAGCCCTTTGGGGCTCTGGCTCAGTTGCTACAAAAATAGGTTTAAAAGTTGCTCAACCACTTTTATTAATCACTACTCGTTTCTTTATTGCTGCATTGATAATGTTGGCAGTATCATTACTGATTAATAAAACACGTTTCCCCAAACAGCATGAATGGCTTCCGCTAATAATATGTGGAGTGTTGAGTATGGCTATTTATCCAAGTGCTTTTGTTTTTGCGATGAAACACGTTACAGCAGGCATTGGTACATTGGGTAGTGCCGCCTGCCCACTTATAATAAGTGTTTTAAATGCTGTGTGGTTACGACAAAAAATTACTTGGAATATATGGGCAGGACTTTTTATAGGCTTAGGGGGCGTAGCTATCGCTATTTATCCTTTATTATTAAAAGCCTATGCTACCCCTTTCGGAGTAATGTTATTAACATTCAGCATGTTATGCTATTCAATAGGAACGGTTTACTATCAAAGCATCAACTGGACATTACCTCGATTAAGCATCAATGGTTGGCAAGTATTATTCGGAGGGTTGGTATTACTACCTTTTACTTCTTATTTTTATGAAGCAAGTCTCAATACTATTGATACAAAATTCTGGATTTCCATTCTTTGGCTAGTGATTCCTGTTTCTATTTTAGCTATCCAACTTTGGTTATTCTTATTAAAAGTTGAACCTACACGGGCTTCTCTATGGCTGTTTTTATGCCCTATTTTTGGCTTTTTATATGCATCCCTACTTACTGACGAGCCTATTACTATTTATACCGTAATTGGGACAATTTTAGTAATTGTAGGTTTGTATTTAGGTAAGAAAGAAAATTCTGAGGTTGCTGAGTAAAAATGACTAATGATTTTTGAAACTCAAAATACGCTACATCCTTCTATAAATTAAAGCACTATATATCAATACGCTAAACAATTATTTATGTCATATTGTAATGCAATAGAATTTATGTCGGAAGATAGAAAAGCTTTACACAAAGCTTATCACGACAAACTGTATGGTTTCCCTATACACGATGATAACGAGCTGTTTTGCAGACTAGTACTTGAAATAAATCAGGCAGGACTGAGTTGGGAAACTGTTTTAAAAAAAGAAGTATCTTTCAGAAAGGCTTATGATAACTTTAACATTGAAATTGTAGCCGCCTATACAGAAACCGACCGCGAAAGGTTATTGGCGGACGCAGGAATTATTCGCAATCGCCTAAAAATAAATGCTGCGATAGAAAATGCCAAAACAATTTTAGTACTTCAACAAGAATATGGTTCATTCGAAAAATGGTTGGAACACCATCACCCAAAATCAAAAGAAGAATGGGTAAAAATCTTTAAGAAGACTTTTAAATTCACAGGTGGCGAGATTGTGAATGAATTTTTAATGAGTACAGGATATTTACTAGGCGCACATTCCGAAAGTTGTGCTATCCATCAAGAGATAATAGCCACTAAACCGATGTGGTTAAAAACGATTTAAAGATTATATCGCAGAGATTATTATAAAAATCTCTGCATCCTGCTTTCTCATTATGGATGGTTTACTAAACTGGCAACAATATCTTGAATGGGAATAAATATTACTTTCTCAAGCATGATATAGAAAAACGAAGGTCTTAATTCATAATGCCCATAGAATACAATATTAGGAATCGCAACACACGCAATCAGGCAATAAATAGTGATTTTACTTATTTCTTCTTTATCCACAAATTTATTAAGCTGGCTTAATACCAGTAAAAACAATGGAAAAAGGAAAGAAATCCCCCTTGTTTGGTCGGCAACTACAAAAGCAGCAGCAGAAAAAACCAAGCATACGATTAAATAAAAAGGAATCTTTTTCAATCTAACTATCAGTAGAAAAACAAATAGCCATAGTCCTTTGAATGTAAAGATGAATATACTGAAAAAAGAATGCTGACCCAACAAGTAGCCAAGGCTAAAGTCGTCTGGCAAGCTTGTTTTAAAGTTTGGCAGACTTAACAGGGTGTATTTCCCAATAAAATAGCCAATCACCGCCAATGGAACAGCACCATATATCATCAACTTTTTGTTTTTTTGGTCTTGCAAAAACCACCAAAACCATACAGCTGGTACGGTTATAATTAATGTTCGTTCATTGGCAAAAATGGCACAGAACAAGCTAAAGGCAACGATAATTGGTTGGGTGCTATAGATAGATATTAATATAAACAAGTAGGCAAAGGTATCTGCATGACCGAAGGTATCGCCTGTGGCAGTATTACTGAAATAACAATACGTACAAGCGATACAAAACAAGGCGGTATTAATAAGATGTCCTTTGTTTATTCGATACACTAATTTTACCAAAAGAAGCTGAAAAATAAAACTTATCAGTAATTGGATAAGATACATTTGCTTAGTGCTACTGATAGAAAGAAGTTTCATAATAACAGGTACTGTCAACCTCAAAGCCCTATTATAGCCATACAACACATTACCTAAATAATCATTATTAGTAATATCCTTTGCTTGCATCAACATTACTCCCCACAAGCCTGTGTGTAAATCTCCTGTGTTAACAGGTGGATTTAATTGTACTGTCCAAACAAATAAAAAAAAGCTAAATACAATCCACCATATTGTTTTATTATGAAGTGTGTTTGATTTCACCTCTTCTATAAGTCTTGTAATGTTTTCTTGCATGCTTTATTTATTTCTAGGATTTTAGATGATATCTATCAATTTTGGCAAAAATAGCTCATTTCCTCTTATGAAGCATAAGTGTCTATCAATTAGTTTTGGAGAAAACTTTAATTAAAAAAATAGTCTAAACCTTAGGCTTAGACTATTTATAACAATGAACTCATCTATTTACTGCTCTGTATAATGAAATGTAAGTCCCCCATCTACATAATAAGTAGAGCCCGTTACATATTTTGCATCATCAGACGCTAAAAATGCGACCACTCCTGCTACATCTTCTGGTTCACCCAAACGGCGTAATGAAATATTGTTTTGTAGTATTCCTAGCAATTCTGGCTTGCTCAATAAATCTGCATTTATTGGTGTACGAATAGCTCCCGGAGCTACATTATTGATTCTAACATTCATAGGGCCTAATTCAACCGCTAAATTCCTCATGACCATTTGCATGGCTCCCTTACTAGCACAATAAGCCGTAAAATTCGGGAAAGGTAACTCTTCGTGTACAGAACTATTATTCACAATTACACCCACTACATTATTCTCTCTCATATAACGAACAAAAGCTTGTGTCAGGAAAAACATACCTTTCAAGTTGATATTCATTACTGTATCATAGTCTTTTTCAGTTACGTCCCAGAAAGGTGCATTAATCTCTACGCCTGCATTGTTTACCAAAATATCTAGTTTCCCAAATACCTCCACACTTTCTTTAATCATGGCATATACTACTTCCACTTTCGAAATATCACTTTGTATAAAATGTACTTTTGCCCCTGTGGCTTCTATTTGTCGCTTGGTTTCGGCTACGTGCTCATCATCATTTCTGCTATTAATTACTATGTTTGCTCCTTCTTGGGCAAAGCGAACGGCTATCGCCCGACCAATCCCTTTACTACTACCTGTTATTAAAGCTACTTTCCCTGAGAATCTTGACATGGTATTTTGTAAGTTTAGTTGATAGAATTATTAAAATAAACTGCTTGTATTTTCATAAAAATAGTCAAAATCCTTCGTTAAAAAACATATTCCCATACTAGGATTAAATTTTAATCTTGTATTTTCATAAAATAAAATCAGTACTTATTTAACGAATTTTATTTGGGAAAATTTAAAGCACTATTTTCAAGGCGTAGGTTTCTCGGAAGAAGATTTAGAGATTATCATGAATTCTTTTTTCTTAAAAGAATTCAAAAAGGATGAATATTTTATTGAAGAAAACAAAATAAGTAAGCACTTAGGGTTTATTGCCTCTGCTTTGCAATTAATGAAGGTAATGCCCAAACAGAATTATTTGCTACCGTTATTCCTACTTTTCCAGTAGTTACGTTGGCAAGATTTATCGGAAGTACGCTATGGCTGATTTGGTTAATAATTATTGGGTTTAAGTTTTTGAAGATTAAACTTTAGTCGAATTTCAACGATAATTTGAACTATGATATACAATTGAACATTATGATTAAAGAGTTTCATACTCATTCATCATTCTAAAACCGTTCAGTTACGTATGTCACAATTATTTAGTTCGATAAAAATTAAGGAGCTTACTTTAAAGAATCGTATCGTTGTTTCTCCGATGTGCCAATATTCATCCATAGATGGTTTTGCAAACGATTGGCACTTTGTACATTTAGGCAGTAGAGCCGTTGGCGGAGCAGGTCTAGTCATTACTGAAGCAGCCGCTACTTCACCTGAAGGCAGGATTTCACCCGATGATTTAGGAATTTGGAAAGATGAACATATAGAAGGCTTACATAAAATTACGACTTTCATTAAAGCAAACGGTGCCGAAGCAGGTATTCAATTAGCCCATGCAGGCAGAAAAGCAAGTACAGCTTCACAATGGAAAGGAAGTAAATTAGTACCTATAGACGAGGGTGGTTGGCAAGTAGTAGCTCCAAGCGAAATTCCTTTTAATGATACTTATGGATTACCCAAAGCTTTAACAAAAGCTGAAATCCAACAAATTGTGATAGATTTTAAAAACGCTGCTGAAAGAGCCTCGAAAGCAGGATTTAGCGTTGTTGAAATTCATGCAGCACATGGTTATCTGATTCATCAGTTTTTATCTCCGTTGAGTAATCAACGTACAGATGAATACGGAGGAAGTTTTGAGAATAGAATACGTTTTTTGTTGGAAGTTGTTGAAGCTGTAAAAACTGTTTGGCCCGATACGTTACCTTTATTCGTAAGAATTTCGGCAACGGAGTGGGCAGAAGGAGGTTGGAATCAAGATGATGCTATCAAGCTTTCAGCTATTCTTAAAAATCTTGGTATTGATTTAATCGATTGCTCGACAGGGGGAAATATTCATACTGCTAAAATTCCAGTAGGTCCTGCTTATCAGGTGACTTTTGCTGAAAATATCAAAAAAGAAACGGGGATTCTTACAGGTGCAGTAGGTTTGTTAACTAGTTCGGCTCAGATAGAATCAATCCTTGTAACAGGTCAAGCTGATTTAATCTTTTTAGCACGAGAATTACTCCGTGACCCATATTTTCCATTAAGAGCGGCGGCTGAATTAGGGCAAAAAGATGTACAATGGCCAGTGCAGTATGAGAGAGGAAAATTCAGATAATAGTAGAACGAGTTTTCAACTCGTCAAAAATAAAATAAGGCGGGAATAAATTCCCGCCTTATTAATTAAGTAACTCAATGTTTAAATCTTAAACTGCAAAGTAGCCACAATACTTCTTCCATCTGAACTCCAAACACCAACACCAGGATAACCCGTTGGGCGTTTTGTAAAATATTGTTCGTTAGTAATATTATTGATACCTAGCTTTAACGTATAGCTTGGTGCTATTTTTAGCGAAGTATTAAAGTCTAAAATACCATAAGATGGCACTAACCCTTTTGAACCATCTGCACTAGGCTTTTCGGTATTAAGGGCATCTGAATAACTATCTGCTACATAACTATATTGCAACGTAGCACTTACAATTTTATGTGCAATAGTTACACCATTTCTGCTAATCCATCTTGGTACAGTCTCTAAACGATTGCCTACGATGCTTTTGTTTTCACCACTCAACGTAACAGACCCTTTTACATAGCTAGCATCAAAATATGAAGTAGCTGTAAAAATAGATACCTCAGTAGTTTTTGTTCTAATTGGTTTTGCTTCAACAAATACTTCTAAGCCTTTGGTCAAGCTACTTCCTACATTCGTTTTATAAACGAAGTTATTTCCCGATGCATCTGGTAAAATCAAACTTCCAATTCTATTATCGTACTGAATCTGGAAATAAGTAATATCAAAGTGTAAAATCTGTTTGTGATTTCCTCGGATACCTATTTCAGCATTATAGCCCGAAGCATCTTTAAGATTTTGGTCAGTAACGTCCAACGCTGTTGGTGGTATAATATCTGAGAAAATAACTGGTCTATACGCCTGAGACCAACCTCCATAAACCTTAAGATTATTGTTAATCTTGTATTGCGAATTAACACCAAAAAGAGGAAAAGAATGTTTAATCTTGTTAGGTACTTTATCAGATGCTAAGTATTTAATATATCCCGACATTTTGGTTGTGCCACTTTCTAAACGAAACGCAGGCGAAACATTAAATCTTGGGGTTACATAAAATATATTTTCCACAAACACCGCTACATTTTGTGTTTTATAATGCAAATCTCTTCCCCAAGCTGGATCAACCAATGTTAAATCATAATCTGACCCCGTAGTTCCTTTTCCTAATTGCTGACGATTCAAATCATTGTTGATATAACGAAGCCCGCCGACTAAAGTATTTTTAAAGTTGCCAATGTTATAATACTTTGTTAAACGCAATTCAGATGAATAACTATTGAAATGGTCAATATCAACCTGACGGTTTTTATATTGGTTTGTCGCTGGGTCAATGGCGTCTGGAACGTTTGCTAAAGCTACTATTTGTACACTATTTCTAGTTCCTAATACGGCTGAGTTTATCCATTGCAATTGCGTACTCTCATTAATTCTCCAATCAAATGATAATGAAGGGACAACGATGTCTGGGCTAAAGTAATTTCTGCTACGGGTTGACTGACGTGGGTCTTGATAAAACATATCGTCTGTCAATGGACCAGGTATATGAAAAACATATTGGCTTCTTCCGATTTCAGCTTTTGCTTTTAATTTAGATGAAAACTCATATTCTAAGGCTAGAAACTGCGACTGTGCATCGGATTGTGCATTTTTACGATAGCCATCTGAAACTCTTTTCTGAAAATATCCATAATATTTCAATTTCCCGACTTTACCACCAATCGCATTATAAGAACTAAATAACCCATACGAACCTACTGAGTTGATACTTTCAAAAGATATTTTTTTAGTCGTATCAGCCTGTTTGGTTACATAATTTATCATTCCTCCAAACTGTGCACCATATTGTAAAGAAGCAGTACCACGTACAATTTCTATCTTTTGAATAGATTCCATTGGTGCACTATAATGACTAGCAGGATAACCATAAATATCACTATTCGTCATTATTCCATTTTGACGAACGTTATATTCCCAACTACGGTGTGGGTCTAGTCCACGTGTTGATATATTCATTTGGTTTCCAGAACCATCCATATCATACACAAAGGCGCCTGCTACTTTTGCAAAAATTTGTCTTCCAGTTTTTTCTGATATATTTGCATTTAAACTTTGAACCGAAATTACTTCATGCTTTTTACCCGAGAAAATATAGGAATTATGAACATCGTTTAAAGGCAATAAGCTATTTTCATCACGTTTAAAAGCTTTTACTTCTACTTCGTCGAGATGCTTAACCTTGTTTGAATCACTAGTAGTCTTTTGGCTAAATGCCAAAGATGGGAATAGTAAAAAGGAGAGTAAAATATGTTTCATATTGATGGCTAAAATTAATCTACTTATAATTTTTTCCAAAATTATGGAAATTTATAACTTTATCCAACAATGCGGAATGTAATTTTTAATTAGTCTAGTTTAATATTTTAGTAGCCATTTCAAAACTGTTTTTTCTATTGTTGCTTTTAATACAGGCTTTGTGATATAATCGTCCATTCCTGCTTCCATACATCTTTCTTTCTCACCCACAATAGTTTCGGCAGTTAAAGCAATAATCGGTACTCTTCTTTCTTGTTTTTCCAATGCCCTTATAATTTTTGTAGCTTCATAACCACCTATCTCTGGCATCTGAACGTCCATAAATATAATATCTGGATTACACTCCTTGTACTTTTCTATCGCAATTTTTCCATTAACAGCTTCCACTACTTTAGCCTCTGGGAACAATCTACTAAAAATTGTTCTAGCCAGTAGCATATTTATTGGATTATCTTCTGCGATAAGTATGGTTATATTATTTATTCTATTTCCTATTTTAACAGAGGGTTGCTCTTCTATTTGAATCGCTTCTACGGGTTCTGTGCTATTAATTAATTCATGCAATGCATTGTATAATTGTTGTATTTTAATAGGCTTTACTAATTGCTGTTTTATTCCTAACTCTTCACATGCCTTTGTAATTTCATAATCATCTGATGAGCTATACAATAGCATGATTGGCTGAGTCTCTGGAGATAATCTTAGTTGTTCTCTAATTTTTCTTGCAGCTTGAATACCATTCATTTCAGGCATTTTGTAGTCAATCAAAATAGCATCATAACGATTTCCAGCACTTAATAAGTCTATACACTCTTGACCACTTACTACCTGTTCTGAAGGAATAGATTTCAATGCCAACATTTCTTTCAAAATAATACGGTTATTAGCATTATCATCTACTATCAACACATTTTTAATGCTCTCCAAAGACGCATCCGGCTCTACGGCATCACCTTCTACAGCTTTCAGCGAAATATCGAAGTAAAAAGTACTGCCTATGCCCATCTGACTTTCTACTTGCAGTTTACTTCCCATCAAACCCAACAATTTATTTGAAATCGTCAAGCCTAAGCCTGTTCCGCCAAACTTTCGGGTAGTTGAAGCATCTTCTTGTGAGAAAGCGGTAAATATCTTTTTTTGATTTTTAGGATCAATCCCCACACCTGTATCTCTTACCGAAAATCTAAATTTAGCATGACCACTCAAGTCACTTTTCAGTAGCATAATTTTCAATTCTATCTCTCCCGTCTTTGTGAATTTCACAGCATTTCCTAAAAGATTTACCAATACTTGGCGCAAGCGAATAGAATCTACCCAAATAAAACGAGGAATATCTGACTGAATATTAAGCAATACCTCTAGCTTTTTATCATTCGCCTGATAGCTTATAATATCCACTACTTGTTCGCCCAGTTTGTATAAATCATATTGTTCAATCGAAAGCTCTAGTTTTCCCGCTTCAATTTTCGAGAAATCAAGAATATCATTGATAATATCTAATAGAGAGTTGGCAGATTGGAAAACCGTAGACATATACTGTTTCTGTGTATTGTCTAGTTTGGTCTTCATCAATAAATCCACAAAACCAATTACGCCGTTCAAAGGCGTTCTGATTTCATGGCTCATATTAGCCAAAAATTCAGATTTTGCTCGTCCTCCTTGTTCTGCTTGTTCTTTAGCTTTTCGCAAAGAATAGGCAAATCGGTAAGATAGAATCAGGTTTTGAAAAAATATAAAGCCTAAAAAGCCAAAAATGAAGTAAAATGGTGACGCATCTAATACTTCTAGGTAACTAAGAATTGTGAGTCCAATAGCAATTCCTAAGGATAAAAAACTTAAAAAAGCATATTTCGAGCCTACACGTTTATTAATTACTGCCCTAATCACCACATAAAAACTATATACGATAAAGAATAATACAATAAAAAGGAATAACTGAGAGGCCAACGTAAAAAAAGAAATTGGCGTCAGCATTAATATAACGATATAAAATATGCTTGAAAAGCTTACAAATTTGATAAAATAATCTTTGGTTTCGTCGGGATATAAGTCTTTAAGAAATAATGTGAAAATAAAAATGCAGAAGAATATCGCAAAATATTCAACATGGATTGAAAAATACCAATTTAAATTAGGCAGGATATGATGCAAATAATATTGCTTATCTACACCAACGATTCTGTAAATAAAGAATAAGCAAAAGAGGGCAAAATAAAGAATTTCGCGGTCGCGTTGCCCCATGAAGTAAAGTCCAAAAAAGAATAGACTACCCATAAACAATACGCCTGCGAGTAACAAATCAGAGGCAATTTCTCTTTCTCTTTGCTCATGCATTATTTCAGAATCACCCAACACAATCATTTGAGAAATTCCACCCTTGTAATGTTCAAAATTAGCAATCTGTAAGACTAACTTCAACGTATCCGTTGTGGCATAGTAATTCCTAAGGATGGGTAACCATTGCGGTTTGTACTGTTCTTTATTTTTAGCAACTACTCCATTAACAGCAAATAGTTCTCCATTTACCCAAAAGTTAAAAGTGCAGTAAGTAGCAGGCAGAAAGAAGGCTAAAGAAGGGTTTCTCTTGTGGTCAATCACCAAATTTAATGAATACGTAGCCACTCCAAAAGCTTTATAAGGCATATTTAATTGCTCATGCTTATTCCAAACTTTGGTTAAATCGGTATAATAACTTGGTTTAGGCTTAGTAGCGAGCATCTGAGGAGTTAATAGTTGGTTCCAATAAAATGCCCAAGGACCTCTTAACTCTGTATTATCTTTTTTAAAGTTATGTTGTCTTAAATCCAAAATCCCGTTATTAGCATGATATTCCGTTGCCAATAAAGGTGAAGAGATGAAAGATAGGAAGAAAGTAGTAAAGGCAAGGAGGCTATATTTCACATTATAATTCTCAAAAACAAAATAATACATTCTTTGATTCATGTTTTTATTCTGTTTTTGCAAGTACTGATAATTTTGAATTTCTAAAAAGAAGTTTTTCATCAGAATACTTGATTAATTATTGATATTAGAACTAAAATCAAAGCGCTTAATTCCGTTACAAAAGAATATGAAATAATTGTTTTGTACAAAGTTATTTTCATTATTAATTAAGTATAAATAATCAATAATGAAAATTGATAAAAGGACACTATAATTCAGGTTAGTCTCTAAATGCAAAAACACCCCTTATTATTTAATTAATAAGGGGTGTTCTAATATTTTTGGGGTTTATTTACTTTCCCGCATGTGATTGCAGTATCATCAACGGAACTGGGCTTAACTTCTCTGTTCGAGATGGGAAGAGGTGAACACCAGTCCTATCAACCCCATAA